>JBBIHI010000106.1:0-8556 GCA_037447095.1 Thiotrichaceae bacterium | reverse complement strand
CATCCAGCTTTCGGTTTTCCAGGTATAGGAAGGGCTGAGCAATTTCAATGCAGTCCAGGTCGTCATCAGCTTCATGGTCGACGCCGGGTTGCGTGGCACCTGATCGTTGTGCTCAACCATTGGCGCGTCGGCATTCAGGTCATGGATGTAAACGCTGAGGGAATCGGAACTGACGCCACTTTCCGCCATAACCTGCTTGATTTCATCGGGCAGTTCCAGCGTCTGCTGGTGGCGGACGAGGGTCAGCTCGGCAGGTTTCGGCGGGCTGGCAACGGGGATCGGCAGCACTTCCGGCTGACTGGCCGGGGCTGCCATAGCGAAGGCGCACCACAATGAAAGCGTGATGCCTGACAGGTGTTTCAACATATTTATCCGTGGTTGCCCTGATTGTTTGCAAGTTCCAGCACTTCGATACCGTCGGCGGTATAGCGCCAGCGCAGATCAAAATCGTACAGGCGCATGGCGTATACCCGGCCATCCGCTTCCCCGCCCTGCTGATAGGAAGGGCGCGGATCCTGCCCCAGCACCTGGGTGATCAGGCGCTGCATGTCGGTCTGCCATTGCGCTGCTTTTTGTCTGCATTGCCCTGCGGCCTGCGCGGAAAAGTGTACTGCCTGCTGGATGGCAGGCGCTTGCGGTGCAAATCCGGCGCTGGCCTGATAAAGCGCGTCAGCATACGGAAGATACGGCTTAATATCCAGCACCGGGGTGCCATCCAGCAAATCCGTGCCCGCCAGTTCCAGGGTGATGTTAGCGCCCTGTACCTGAATGCCGCATAACTGCGCTACCGACAGGCCGATGGGATTAGGCCGGAAAGTGGAACGGGTCGCAAAGACCCCCACACGCGCATTGCCGCCGAGGCGCGGCGGGCGCACGGTCGGCTTCCAGCCTTGCCCTTGCGTGCCGTGGAACACGAAGATGATCCAGACGTGGGAAAAGCCTTCCAGGCCGCGCACGGCTTCCGGCTGGTTGTAGGGTGGCAGCAGGGTCAGGGTCGTGCGGGCTTCCGTGACCAGGCCGGGCTGGCGGGGGATGCCGAATTTTTCTTTGTAGGGGGAGGAGATGGTGCCGATGGGGGAGAAGAAAATCCCCCTCGTTCCCCCTTTTGCAAAGGGGGAAGCCAAACCGGAACTATCGCGCTCTGGCTGGAGGGTTCCCCCCTTTGCAAAAGGGGGGGCAGGGGGGATTTTCTTCACGGCTGAGTTCCCACCGCCGGATTTACCAGTGCCGCCAACCACTCCGCCCAATCCAGCAGATGCCCGCCCAGCCAGCCACCGTGAACCGTCACCAGCCAATACAACAACCCCAGCAGCAAAGCAGGCGCAACCACGAAACCGACGGCTGGCGTAAACGTCAAGTAGACCCACGCAAGGCTGATCTTGTAATGGTTCTGCTCCAGATTATGCGCAATCCGCTCCCGCAACTTCTGCGGCAGCCACAAAGTCGCCGCCCCGCCCGCCAGCGCAAAATGCACCAGCGTTGGCACGAGCGTGGACAGCATCATGAAATACACCCACCACTCGTTCACATCCAGCGGATTCGCCCGCACCTGCGCAAGCATCACATTCAAATCCACCAGCGTCTTGCCCGCCATCACATTCCCCAAGGCCGTCGCCAGCACCAGCACCGCCGCAATCAGAAACAGGAACACCAAGGCAAACCCCAAATCCAGCAGCCCGAATCCCAATGCAGGCCACCCACCATGATGCCCAGCCCGTGCCGCTTGCAACAGCCCGCGCGTCACCCCCAGCGACAACCAGTCCAGCGGCGCATTCACCAACGGCAACACCAACCAGAACAGCAGCAAAACCATATACTTGGAATCAGGTGAATAGCGCACACTGACATAACCCAAGGCCAGAAACACCACGCTATAAAACAACCAGAACCAGCCAACTTTGCCCTTGCCATCTGTCCATTGCTGCATGGCTCCCAACAAAACTATAATTATGCCAGCGACAACGAAAGCGAAAGCGAAAGCGATAGCGATAGCGATAGCGACAGCACTACTAGCGACAGCACTACTAGCGACAGCGCCAGCGACAGCGGAAGCGAATGCGGCGCGATAAATCGCGTCATGCGAGCGACGCACAGAACGGTAGAGCAATAACCCTGTCAGCCACCCTGCCCCATACATTGGCAGGAAGACGATGCCAAAAAACACCCCAAAAACGAATAAGGCTTTAGCAAAGTCCCCTCCTACCAAGCCAGTAAGACCGCTCCAGAGCAACACTACCAGAATCAACACCAGCCATTGTCGCCCTTGCCAGCGGAACAGCAGCCAGAAACTCATCGCCAAACTTGCAACCATGCCACCCAGCAACACCCAACGCTGCCATACTTCCAGCGTCGCGGCTTCTTTTCCAAAGAATTCATAACCCCCGACCTGACCACTGCCCCCCATTGCCCAGGCAATGAAAAACGACAGTATCGGGTAGAGAAACACCATGCGCAGGCATTTGTCATAGGATTCTGGCGTGAAGGGGTTAAAGCCGAAGGCTTTGTTGAGGATGCCTTTGGGATAGGCAGGCGTAACGTAGATTTGGTTGAGCTTTTCGCGATCGCCGATCCAGCCGCTGACCTTATCCAGCAACCAGCCGAGCGCGTTCAGGTAGTTTTTACCCCAGTTGTTTGCCTTGAGCTGATTGATTGCCCATTCGTAGGACTCGGGCTTTTTCTCACGCCCGTTGAGCGCTTCCCAATTCAGCTTACCCCACCATTTCAGCAGAAAAAACAGTGGGGTAACGACAAAGACCAGCCACGGCACATTGCTTTGCAGCCAGTCGATCAAGGATTTGGGGTCGATCTCAAACATGGGAACACCAGCACATCATAAACTGTGCTGATTGTAGCGGAGCGGGGCTGAAAAATCGCGCTTACAAACTACCGCACAGGTGGCGCCGGAAGATGCGGCAAACCCAGTGTCGGATGCCCCTTGGCATCATACATCCGCTTGACGCCCGTAGTCGGGCAGCCCGCCAGATGCGCCAGATTGATGAAGGAGCCATCAGTCTGACGCACGTAAATGTAGGCCAGATCAACGCCATCGCCATTCACCTGCAATTCCCAGTAATCCTGATCCAGCCCGGTTTCACTCACAGGCAGCAGATGGGCAACGGAAGTCTTCGCCAGTTGCGGATGTTTGACCGGAAACCGTTTCGCACCGCACGGTTCACAAAACGGCACAAACCTGCCTCCCACTGGCAAATAATGGGCGGCATCGTTCGCCTGAACCTTGCTGACATACGCGCACTGGTCTGCCCACACCGCCAACGGACTGAGCGCCAAGGCCATAACACCCGCCATCATTAAAAACTGCTGTTTCATGGTGAAAATCTCCCTGTTGCAATCCTTCCAGATTAGCAGACACCCCGCCGGAAAACAGGGAAGAAAGTCACAAAACCGCCAGTTAAAGCGCCCCGCGCCATTTTGCCCATGCCAAGCCGAGGTATTCATACCACGCACGCTGGGCTTTCATAATGCCATCGTTATCCGGGAAAACATCTGTCGGGCTGGAAGCTGCGTTGTCCTGTTGCAGGTAATGGGTCGGGGCAGGCAACACATCCACCCCTGCCTTGCGGAACAAACCCACCGCACGCGGCATATGCGAAGCGGATGTCACCAGCACAACCCGCTCATTTCCCACCTTCTGCCTGATCAACGCCGCCTGGGTTTCGGTATCCGGTGCCTGATCCTCAACCACCAGGTCTTCAGGCTTGACGCCCAAACCCAAGGCCAGCGCCTGCATGGCCTGCCCATCTGCGCCGGAACCGAATACCGCACCACCGGACACCAGCAGTTTCGCCCCCGGCATCTGCCGGTACAGCCTTACACCTTCCACCAAACGTGCCAGGGAGGATTCGGTCAAACGCGCATACAGGGGAAGAGCCACATCCGACGACGTACCGCCGCCCAGCACCACCACCCAGTGATACCCGGCATCGGCAGGCACTTGCACCAGCGACGGATATTCGCGCTCCAATGTGCGGAGTGCCGGAGCAAAACCCCAGCCATACGCTTGCGCCAGCAACAACATGACCCCGAAAGTCACCAGCAACTTGCCGGTTTTCTGCCTGCGGGTCAGCCATAACAGCAGTAATCCAACCAGCAATAACAACAAAGTCAGCGACAAGGGCATCAGCATTCCGGCCAACAGTTTTTTGAACAGGAACATGCCCTACCCCTTTTGCAATTGGTCTGCGCCAATGTGCTGCAATTCCTGCAAGCCTTCACCCGCCAGCACAAACGCTTTCCCAAAGCCCATCACAAAACGCCCGGATTGCGGTTGCAAGCGGAACAGCATGAAATCACCCAGCCCGCGCAACAGGCTGACCACATTACCGAAACGGCTTTCCATCACATCGAGGATTAGCGGGAAAATTGCCGTATCGCGCCCTACCGGCCCTGCCACACACTGCCAGGTGGCGCGGGTGCGGGCAAAAATCTGCCGCGTTTCCTGTTCATCGGCAATCAGCATGGCCGCCACCTGCGGGTTGCGCAGCAAATCCTGGGTATGGCTGGCCAGGCCGCTGATAAATATGTAGAAATCCCCTGCGGCATCGCGCACAAACGGCGCATAACTGATGGCGGGCAAACCTTGCGCATCCAGCGTCGCCAATTGCAGGGTTCGGGTATTTTCCAGTAATTCATCCAATACATTTCCGGGATCATCGGCCATTTATCACCTCATCTGCCCTGTAACAGGTTTTCCTGATATTTCATTTAGTTGCATTGCTGCACCGCACATCCGCCAAGCCTAGTACAAACCCTGAATACTCCGGCGCTTAATCGTGGCTGTACGGGTCGTCTTAATGCCCCCATTATGGGTAAGATTGGGGGCAACGAGTAAAAGTGTTAGGACTACAGGAGGGAAAAGATGATCTCATATATGGAACTCAATGAACAAAACCATAAAATTACCGAGCTATCCAATGTGCTCAGCCATTTGATGAACGAACGTTCCATTTGCGACTCGGAAATTTCCTGCGAGTTATTTTTCCGTTATGTCAACATGGTACGCGAGCATCTGGAAGTGGAAGAGCGCGAACTGTACCAGACACTGCTGGTTGACAGTGACAACGATGTACGCAACGTAGGGCGGAAGTTCCTGTCCGGTTCCGGTGAAATCAAGCGCCTGTTCACCCAGTTCCAGAAACGCTGGTGCAAGGGCAAGGAACTGCGTATCCGTGACCATGGCGCGTTTATCAGCGATAGCCGTGAGCTGTTCACTCTGGTGATCCGCCGGATTGATGATGAAGTTGTCCACCTCTACCCTACCCTGCTGGACTCCGGTTATCTGTCGATGCACGCCCAGGCTGCCTGATCCCTTTCTGAGCCGACCCAAAACCGCTGTGCTGCGAGTGCAGCGGTTTTTTCATTGAACCCCTCCCCCTGCCGTATGTCATAGCATTATTCTGGGTATGCGCGGAAAATCCGTGCAAGCGTATGACTGAAGGGGAGACAAATGCCTTATTTGCGACAGATAGCGCTGCTTGCTGCCCTGCTGTTTCTGGGCGGGTGCAATAACCTGCCCACCGCCAGCGATGCGGGGCTGGTGGCCATTGCCCCCAATATTTACGTCGAGCCACACATGGATGGCGCTGGCCGCGCCTATGTGCTGCAAACGGTCGCCGATGCCGAACATGCCATTGGGGTTGCCTACGGCAGTGTGTTATCCCATCCGCCGGTTTACGCCTGCATCACCGAAACCTGTTACAACCGCATGGGAGGCACGACGGGAACCACCGCCGAAGCCCTGGACGACCGGCTGGTGCTGTCGCCGCAAGGGCTGGACTGGCATTTCCTCGCCCATGAATGGTCACATATCGAATTGTTTACCCGCCTGACACCCGCCGCATGGCAACGCATTCCGCAATGGTTCAATGAGGGGTTGGCCGTCACCATCAGCCGTGAACCGAGGTATTCGGAAGCAGCGTGGCAATTCATCCAGGCCAACCACCTGCCCTATCCCGGCGAACAGGAGTTGTATTCACTGGCCAGCCTGTACCAATGGAGTGCCGCCGTCCGGCAGTACAATGCGCAAAACCCGTTGCATCAGGTACGCGGCGCACCGGAAGTCGCGGCAGTGTATACCGCTGCGGGGCATGTCGTCCGCCCCTGGCTGAACCGGAGCGGCAGTGACGGGCTGAACCGTTTCATCCAGCAAATGAATGCAGGTGTGGCCTTCCGCGATGCGTTCCAATCCAGCCAACGCTAAGCCTTTCTGCCAACAGGCTTAATTCATCGAGTGCAGGCCAATCATGTTGCCTTCAGTGTCGAGCACCAGCGCAATATGGCCGTATTCGCCGATCGGGAACTTGTCCTTGAAAATGCCGCCGCCGTTGGCTGCGGCGCGGGCGGCTTCTTCCGCGCAATCCATACAAGAGAAATAGACCAGCGTGCCACCGCCGCCGGAAGGCACGCCCGGCATCCTGACCAACATGCCGGGGGAACCGTAAGCATCCTGCGTGGAAGGAAATGCCCACATTTCCATTTCGACAGCATTGCCATCGCAGTCATGCCCAACAGCCCCGCCGGGAGCCGCCAGCTTTTCCAGCGTTCCCTGAAAAACGGCTTCGTAAAAGGCTTTGGCGCGTGGCATATCCTGCACGTAGATTTCAAACCAGCCGACTGGATTTGGTTTCATGATATTGCTCCTTTGGTGTGATGTTATGGAGATGGTCTGCATCCCCAACCTATCCTTAACCCCGGCAGGCCGCTTCGATTGTCGCGATGTCGATTTTTGTCATCTGCATCATCGCGTCAAACGCACGTTTAGCGATAGCAGGGTCGGCATCCGCAATGGCCTGTGTCAGCACGACAGGCGTGATTTGCCAGGATATGCCCCATTTGTCCTTGCACCAGCCGCAGGCGCTTTCCTGCCCGCCATTACCAATAATGGCGTTCCAGTAACGATCCGTTTCGGCCTGATCTTCGGTAGCGACCTGAAACGAGAATGCCTCGCTGTGCTTGAACATCGGGCCGCCGTTCAACCCCATGCATGGAATCCCCAGCACAGTAAATTCGACTGTCAGCACGTCGCCTTGTTTGCCTAACGGAAAATCGCCGGGAGCGCGGTACACGCCGTCGACGCTCGAATCGGGGAAGGTGGCGGCATAAAACTGCGCGGCTTCTTCCGCGCCGCCATCGAACCAGAGGCAAATGGTGTTTTTTGCGGGTTTCATACGGTCATACCTCCGCTTCTACATGGCGTTTGAAGTTGTTGAGGATGGCTTGCCAGCCTTCCTGCTGTTGCTCGATGGAATGGGTGTCTTCAGCATCAAATGTCACGCTTACTTTTACGCCATCCGGGCTGTCGGCAAACGCAATCTGTGCGGCGCGGTCGCCGAAAGCGTATTCGATCAGTTGGTTGGGAACGACTTTGGTATAGGTTCCGGCGAAATCGAAGCCGAAGCTGCCGTCCTTCGCTTCCATGCGGGAGGAGAATTCACCGCCTTCACGCAAATCCACGCTGGCGGCGGTGGTGTGCCAGTCGTCGGAGGCAGCATTCCACTGCATGATGTCCGCCGGGGTGGTGTAGGCACGCCAGACTTCGCCGATAGGGGCGTTGACGGTGGTTTCTACATTGATTTTCATGATGTGTCCTTTGGTGGTTATTTGATAGTTTATTCCCAGAACTGATCCAGACCTTGCAATCCGAAACTCTGACTTTCATTTCTCATGGTATGAATACGGGCTGATCATTGCTCAATACGGCTGCTGGTGTGTCGGCTATTCCGGGAACTGCGACTTGCTGACAAACGGGTTTTCCAGCCAGTAAGGCTCTTTGAGTGCTGCAAGCGCGGGGGGCAGCTCAAGCTGCAAGCGGATGAGTTGCGGCATTGCCTTGCAGAAATCAGGTTGGTCACGGCGGATGCCCAGGGTGTTGACATGCTCCCCACCTTTGCCGCTGGCAAGGATGGTGAAATCCTCCGGTTTCGTACAGCCGTTGCTTTTGACCCCGATGGTCACGTAGGTATCATCGAATTGTACGCTGTACAACGGCTCCAGCACTCCTGTGTCTTCCGCAATAGCATTCGCACCAACCATAACGACAGCCAACAACGCAGCAAGCGATAAAACGGTTTTCATAAGATGGCTCCTCCTTTTTGGATGATCTGCATCCCCAACCTAATAGTGTAGCTATTGTTGTTTGACCGCTGCGTGTCAGCAATGTTGCAGTTTACCCATACTCTTGCGCGAGGGCGACCGCCACCCTGCCGATGAGTTCGTAGGGGATCGGCTGCTTGAACGGAAATTTCAGATTGCCCTTGTCATTACGGAAGGGCTGTAGTTCCGCGATCAGTGCCGCATCGTGTTTGAGCGGCGGATAAATGCCAATGTGTTTCTGGAATGCCGCGAAGTAGATAAAGATGCGTTTGCGGCGGAAAGCGGGCATCTGGTAGCTGATGACCTCCTCGGCATCGGGAACATTGCGCTTGATCAGCTCGCGGATGGTGGCGAGGATGGCGCTGGCCTCGGGCGTGACTGTCAGCAGGTAATCGTCGATGTTCGCCGGTCTGGTTTGTGTAATCACGACCCCGCCCCCCTTACAGG
>JBBIHI010000105.1:0-8674 GCA_037447095.1 Thiotrichaceae bacterium | reverse complement strand
TTTATCCAAACAAACCGGAAGAAGAGGTACGTTGTTGATAAGCGAGCTACTGCACTTTTTCATGGATGAACCTCACTGCAAAGTCCCTTCCCCTTGAGTATAGTCTCTTCCGCACTTAACTATAGTTGTTGGGCATATTTGAAGAGCCTAAAAAAGAAGTAATCAATCAGATGTGCTCTTTGTTTGCCTGTGTTGCTCATTACCATACGTAAAAAGCTGACAGCAGCTAAGGCTGCGGATTCAGGACGTTTGCCTTTTGCCCAATCCTCATCTAGTTGGCTGATATTCTTAGCAACATTTAACGGGTCTGATTTGCCACATGGAATGCCTTTTTCCGTCAGCGCATACCAAATACCTTCCTCAAAAATTGATCGTGGATTACAACCATAAAAATCATTGAGTGGGTCATAGTCGGGATTGAGATGGATACCAACCAAAGCAGTCAGCACTACACCACGAAAGCCTTTGGCATGAATTTCTATCAATTCGGTCAACAGGGTATGAATTGGCGTTTCGCTCGAAAAATCAGGGAAGTCAGTCTCTTGCAACGTTGCAGCCCGGAGCAGCCTGGCGCTGACATAATATTTGGCATCTTCGTTCCGCTCAGCAACCTTCATTGGCTATCCCTAGTAACGTCATGATTTTTTCAGAAAGATGTTTGTTTTCACTGACCCGAAAGGATTCCAGTATAAGTATAAATTCAAGCACATCCAGACGCCGCTCAAGTTGCTCAATTTTTGAAATATCCGATTGGTTCATACCCACTTTGTCGGCTAGCTCCGCCTGGGAGATGGCCAAACGCTTCCGTTCACTGGCAATAGCTTCGACTACTGAGCGATACCGTTGGTCATGGATGGCTTTGTCTTTTTTCATGGTGAGGATCATGCTACGATTCACAAATTATTCGTAAATGGAATATTTCAATATGAAAGCTGTTTCGCTGTTTTCCGGTGCAGGGGGTATGGATGTTGGTTTCAATCAAGCGGGCTTTACGGTGGTTGCCGCTAATGAGATGGATACCTATGCTTGCCAAACCTTCAGGGCAAACCATGCCGGGACAGTTCTTTACGAAGGTGATATTGCCAATCACATGGATACATTGGGCAGTTTGACCGATGTTGACCTTGTTTTCGGTGGCCCTCCTTGTCAGGGATTTTCAGTTGCCGGAAAAATGGATGCCACCGACCCTAGAAGCCAGTTGATTTTCAGTTTTGCCGGGGTGGTTGAACAGATTCGCCCACGCGCTTTTGTCATGGAAAATGTCAAAGCGTTGGGTAGTCTGGAAAAATTTGCCTTGCTTCGTAGGCAGTTAATGACACGTTTTGTCAAAGCAGGTTATACCGTAGCGACCATCATCCTGAATGCAAAAGACTTCGGTATTCCACAGTCTCGGGAGCGGGTATTTTTTATTGGATTTCGCCAAGCTACCAATCCTGTCACGTTGGCTTCTTTCCGCAAGCATCATGCAACCCCACCCACGCTCAGGGAAATCATCACTCCTTTGGGAAAGGCTGGAACTGTATCCAATCGCAAGATTTGCAAGGCAAAAATTACCTTGGCAGCTAAACCTGTGCTGAGGCAGTCCCCCTATGCAGGCATGTTGTTCAATGGTCAGGGACGCCCCCTGAATCCTGATGGCTGGGCAAGCACCTTGCCTGCTAGTATGGGTGGGAACCGCACTCCCATTATCGACGAAGCACATTTGTTTCATGATGCAAAGCCTTGGGTGGAAGAGTATCACCGTCATTTGATGAAAGGTGGAAAGCCTTACCCTACGGATGCCGCCCCAACTTCGTTACGGCGCTTGACGGTCGATGAAACAGCGCTTTTGCAGGGATTTCCTGCGGAATACCGGTTTATGGGGACTCAAAGCAAGGTTTTCTCGCAAATCGGTAACGCCGTTCCTTGCAAGCTGGCACATATTGTCGCTGAGGTCGTTTATCATGCGCTAGAGCGCCCGGAGGTTCCGCAAAATGATGAGTATCTGATTGGGCAAAACATGGAATTGCAGTTTGCCTGATACTGGTTGTTTGCAATCAAGAAGTGGGAGGGAACAGGATGTTTGGCTTGTTTTTTGGCGTATTTCCGGCGCTTTCAGTCATTTTCAAACTGGGATATGAACCAGATGAAGCCTGCTTTTATGAACTGACTGCTGAGCAATATGAGGAAGCTTGGCGACAAGGACATGCCAAGAGTTCCAGGCTTTACATGCTGCTGCCTCAACAGGGTAATTTGTCCGCAGATGGTGTATTTGTGATCACTGAAACAGAAAGAGCCAACCTGCTGGAGGCCAGTAAGATTATTGACCAGTATTGTACGCAAAGTGGTAGGCAATTTACTGATTACAACAGCAAGCTCAAATATGTAGCTGCTGCATTGCCACCAATTTTTTCGGATTATACAGTTTTCAAGCCGTCGCACTTGGGGGTAAAGACTGTTCCGGCTCCGGCAAATCCACCCTGATCAACCACACCCTGCTCCCCCTACCTCGCCCGCCACCTGCACGACAGCAACGTGGAAGCTGCCCCGGTGCGCGGCATCGAAGGGCTGGAGCAGGTCGACAAGATCATCGACATCGACCAAAGCCCGATCGGGCGCACCCCGCGTTCCAACCCGGCCACCTACACCGGCGTATTCACCCCGTCCGCGACATGTTCGCCGCCACGCAGGAAGCGCGTTCACGCGGCTACCTTCCCGGAAGGTTCTCCTTCAACGTCAAGGGCGGGCGCTGCGAAGCCTGTTCCGGCGACGGCGTGATCAAGGTCGAAATGCACTTCCTGCCTGATGTGTACGTCACCTGCGAAGTGTGCGAAGGCAAGCGCTACAACCGCGAAACCCTCGACATCCACTACAAGGGCAAGAACACCAGTTGCTGCAAGTGCTGCACCGCCTGCGCGATGGAGGGAATACCGTGGTGGTGATCGAGCACAACCTCGACGCGATCAAGACGGCGGACTGGGTGGTGGATTTGGGACCAGAGGGGGGGTAGCCGGGGCGGGAAGATTATTGCGGTGGGGACGCCGGAGGAGGTGGCGGGGGTGGAGGGGTCGTTTACCGGGGAGTTTTTGAAGAGGATGTTGTGATAAACAGGATCAAACGTGATGGAGCGGAAACTGCTTAGCCGCATAATCTACGAAAGCCCGAACTTTTGGAGTCAGGTAGCGGTTGCTGGGGAATACGGCATGGACTGGTGATTTATCCAGCGCCCACTCATCCAGTATCTGTCTCAACCGGCCACTGTTAACCGCAGGCTGCGCCAGTAACCAGGGCAAACGCACAACTCCCAATCCCTGTAAAGCCGATTCCAGCAGAGTCATGCTGTTATTGACTCGCAAACGAACAGCCAGCGGTACTGAAACGGTTACGTCAGCCTTGCTTAATGACCATGCTCCTGTAGTTTGCCCGCCGGAAAACACCAGTAATTCATGATTCTGCAACAGATCGGGGTGTTCTGGCGTGCCACGTCGTTGCAGGTAGGCAGGGCTGGCGAACAAGCCATACTCCAGCATCCCCAATCTGCGGGCTACCAGACGGCTGTCGTCCAGCGGACCAATGCGGATGGCAAGGTCAAAACCTTCATGCACCAAATCCACCAACCGCCCGGTAAATTCCGCTTCAATGCTGATTTGCGGGTAATCGAGCAGGAACTGGTTGATCCAACGGCTGACGACCATCATGCCGAATTCTGCGCCGCAGGTAATGCGCAACGTACCACCTGGCTCCGCCCACATCTGTTGGGCAACCCGCTCGGTATCCTCTACTGCTGCGACGATGCCGACTGCCCGTTCAAACACCTCGCGCCCGATTTCAGTCAGGCGTAATGCCCGGGTGGAGCGCTCCAGCAAACGCACACCCAGTTTGGCTTCAAGCTGGGTAATGGTGCGGCTGACATGTGCCTTGTGTGAACCCAGTAAATCAGCAGCCTGGGTGAAGCTGCCGGTTTGTACCACCTTGATCAGAGTGCGTAATTCGTGAATATCCATTGTTAATAATTTTGGTAACAATGTGTGCCATTATAGTGTATTTATTGAATTCTACGTCAGACGGATACTGGTTGCCATCTCAAACAAATGGAATGACCAAATATGAGCGCCAACCCTAACATTGCCGGGAAAACCCGGAAAATCCTGATGATTGCTGCCAATCCAGCCGTTTCTACTGTGACCCAATGGCCGGTGGGGTTTTGGGCGGCAGAATTGACCCATCCCTACTGGACTTTCAAGGAAGCAGGTTATGAGATTACGATTGCCAGTCCGGAAGGTGGCAAACTGGAAATGGATGGGTATTCCGACCCTCGTCACGAAAGTGGCTACGCCGCAGACGACATCTTGTCGCTTGGATTCATCAGTTTTCCCAATCACGCGAGTTTGCTTGATAACACACCCGCATTGCACACATTGGATCAGGCCGATTATGACGCTGCTTTTCTGGTTGGTGGGCAATCTCCCATGTTCACCTTTGCGGATAATGCCGCTTTGCAACAGTGGATGGCTGAGTTTTACGAAAGCGGTAAAGTCGTGGCGGCAGTTTGTCATGCAACTTGTATCCTGCTTAAGACCCGTTTGTCCGACGGTTCCCTGCTGGTTGATGGCAAAACCTGGACAGGCTTTGCGAATGCAGAAGAACAGTTTGCGGATCAATGGGTGGGAATGCGTGTCCAGCCATTCTGGATCGAAGATGAAGCGAAAAAACTGCCGAATACCAATTTCATCGTTAATAGCCGCTTCCGTGAGTTTGCAGTACGTGATGGGCGTTTGATTACCGGGCAGCAGCAATTTTCGGGTGCGGCAGCGGCACGTCTGCTGATTGAAACATTAGGCCAGTAACAGGAGAAAGCACGATGCAGATTGCAATCATTGGGGCGGGCAATGTCGGTCAGGCATTGGCAAAAGCCTTTACCCAGCGCGGTGAAAAGGCGATTTTTGGGGTACAGGAACCCACAAAATATCAATCTATTGCAGCAGAAATGGATGTTCCAGCCGTTACTGTGGATCAGGCTGTTGAGCAGGCTCAGGTCGTGATTCTGGCAGTACCTTATGCGGCTACCAAGTCGATTGCCCGCAGCATTCCCGATTGGCAGGGCAAGATTCTGGTGGACGCTACCAACCCATTGGCTCCCGGCTTGTCCGGGTTGAGCGTGGGTACGCAGGATTCTGGCGCAGAGACGATTGCCCGCCATGCCAACAATGCCCGAGTAGTCAAAGCTTTTAACTCTACGGGCGCGGAAAATATGCAGAACAGTCATTACCACGGTGGGCAGGTATTCATGCCTGTCTGTGGGGATGATGCAGCCGCCCGCCAGCAGGTCATAACGCTGGCAACCCTGATCGGTTTCGATGCTGTGGATATGGGTAGTCTGCAATCTGCCCGCTATCTTGAACCGTTTGCAATGACATGGATACACCTTGCAATACGGGAAGGTTTCGGGCGCAATTTTGCCTTTGGCCTGTTAAGGAGGGACTAATGGAAAAAAACCGTCTGGAAGCATTCAGTGATGGTGTGCTTGCGATCATCATCACCATCATGGTGCTGGAAATTAAAGTGCCACATGGCGAAACACTGGGTGTCTTGCTGTCGCTCTTGCCAGTTTTCCTGAGCTATGTGTTGAGTTTTTTCTACATTGGCATTTACTGGAATAATCATCACCACATGCTGCATACCGTGCGCCATGTCTCCGGTGCAATCCTGTGGGCCAACCTGCATTTGCTGTTCTGGCTGTCGTTGGTGCCTTTCGTGACTGGCTGGATGGGGGAAAACCATTTTGCAGCCTTGCCTGTGCTGGTGTATGGCGTGGTGTTACTGATGGCTGCCGTCGCTTACTGGATTTTGCAGAATAGCATTATTGCTTCCCAAGGTGAGGCATCTGTATTGGGGTTGGCAGTGAAGCAGGACTGGAAAGGCAAGTCATCTATTTTTGCTTATACGATGGCAGTGTTGTTGGCACTATGGATTAGCTGGCTGTCGCTGGTCTTGTATGTGCTGGTTGCGTTGATGTGGTTAATGCCTGACAAGCGAATAGAACGGGTGCTGGCAGAGAGATAATGGCGAAAGATGATGTGTTGTTACACAGTTCAGTTTACAGTCTCTAGGCTGCGGTATACTGGTGGGTATGCCAGTCATTCAAACCATTTATTACCAGGAAGACGAATACGGCCCCATCACGGTTACGGAGGATGGGGAATGCCGTGTGCTTGCCTTTGCGCCAAATGATGAGCAAAGCCGTTGCCTGAAAACCGCACCGTATGTCCTGCAATATGAATATACCCAGGCGATGTTGCTGGTTCTGTTGTTCTGCCAGCCGCGCCGGGTGCTGATTTTGGGTTTGGGGGGCGGAAGCCTGGTGACAGCCTTGCATCGGCATATTCCCGGCATCCATATCACGGCGGTGGAATTGCGTGAGGCGGTCATTGAGGTTGCCCGGCGTTTTTTCCAGATGCCGCGCAGCAAGCGCATTCAGGTGGTTTGCCAGAATGCTGACCACTACCTTTCCATCGCGGAAATCCGCAAGCAGGATGTCATCTTTGCCGATTTATATCACAGTACAGGCGTGGATGATGTGCAGTTACGGGTGGATTTCATTGCCCGTTGTGCAGAAAACCTCAAGCCTGATGGCTGGCTGGTGCTGAATTGCTGGAATGAGCATCGGGAAGATGCTGTATTGCGTGAAGCCTTGCGCAGCCATTTTGCTGACATCCGCACGGTACTGACGGGTAGCCGTAACTGGGTGATCCTGGCGGGGAAGGCGACGGACTGGCATACCAGCAGCGCCTTGAAGGAGGAAGCGTTCCGTTTGTCCGGGGCGCTGGGGTTCCCCCTGACCCGGCACCTGTCACGGATGAGGGGTCTGGGGGAGTAGCAGCAAGGGCATTAAACCACGGAGCCGTCCGGGTTCATGCCTTTGATCTTTTCCTCTTCCTTAGGGATCATGTGCTCGCGCTTGAGGCCGAACAGCAATAGCAGCGGGGAAGCGACCAGTACGGATGAGTAGATGCCGAACATGATGCCGATGGTCAGTGCCAGCGCAAAATTGTGCAGTGCTTCACCACCGAACCACAGCATCGACGTGACCATGGTCTGGGTTGCCGCGTGGGTGATGATGGTACGTGACATGGTGGTGGTGATTGCACTGTCGATGATGTCCGGGATGCTGGTATCACGCATGGTACGGATGTTTTCCCGTATCCGGTCAAACACTACCACCGATTCGTTCACTGAGTAGCCCAGTACTGCCAACACGCCTGCCAGTACGGTCAGGTCAAACTGCCACTGGAAGAAGGCAAACAGGCCAAGGATGATCACCACGTCGTGCAGGTTGGCGATGGCCGCCGATACCGCAAAGCGCCATTCGAAACGGAATGCGAGGTAAATGATGATACCGGCAGCCACCAGGAGCAGTGCCATACCACCGTTTTCATACAGTTCCTGGCCAACCTGGCCGCCAACGAAATCGACCCGGCTCAGGCTGACATCTGGTGCACTGCTTTTCAGGACACCCATGACCTTTTCGCTGATCTGGGCGCTGGAGACGCCTTCCTTTAGTGGTACGCGGATCAGCACATCCCGGGTTGAGCCAAAGTTTTGTACGGATACCTCTGTGAAGCCACTGGCCTTGACGGCTTCACGGATACTGTCAACAGGTGCGGCTTGTGCGTAACGCACTTCCATCACCGTACCGCCCGTAAAGTCTACCCCCAGGTTCAGGCCGTAATAAAACAGCGAGAACACTGCAAACAGGAACGTTGCCAGCGAGATACTGGTTGTTACCTTGCCATACCGCATGAAGGGGATGGCTTTCTTGAAATGGAAAAACTCTAACATGGCCATCTCCCCCTTAAATTGAAATCTTTTGCAGGCGTGGCTTGTAACCGTAAATCAGGTTGACAAGGGCGCGTGATACGGTGACGGCACTGAACATGGAGGTCAGGATGCCAAGGCACAACACTACAGCAAAACCCTTGATCGGCCCGGAGCCGAGCATGAACAGGGCAATCCCTGCAATCAGGGTGGTAATGTTGGAATCAAGGATGGTACCCCATGCACGTTCATACCCGGCGTTGATGGCGACCTGTGGCATGGCTCCCGCACGGAGTTCCTCACGGATACGCTCGTTGATCAGGACGTTGGAGTCAATTGCCATGCCAAGGGTCAAGGCGATTGCCGCCATCCCCGGTAAGGTCAACGTAGCTTGCAACATCGACAGCAAGGCAAACAGGAAGAAGCCATTGATTCCCAGGGAAAGGCTGGCCGTCAGGCCAAACATGCGGTAGTACACCAGCATGAATGAAACCACGGCAATAAAGCCCCAGATATTGGAATGGAGACCTTTGTCGATGTTTTCCTTACCCATACTTGGGCCGACAGTGCGTTCCTCGACGATATACAGCGGGGCAGCCAGTGCACCGGCACGCAGCAGCAGGGCGAGGTCACGCGATTCCTTGGGTGAATCCAGCCCGGTGATTTCAAAGCGCTTGCTCAACTGCTCCTGGATACGGGCGACGTTGATGACTTCCTGGGTGGTGGTGCTGACTTTCTGTTGCTGGCCATTGACATCCTTGGTTTCGATCTTGGTCTCGATGAATACCACGGCCATCAGCTTCTGGACATTTTCGCCCGTCACCTTGGCAAAGCGGCTGGCACCCTTGCCATCCAGGGTAATGTGGACTGCCGGACGGCT
>JBBIHI010000104.1:0-8703 GCA_037447095.1 Thiotrichaceae bacterium | reverse complement strand
GCCAGTCATTACTCAAGCCCCCGGAGTGACAGACCTGCGGCCACCAGCAATGCCTGCATGTCATTGGTAAACCTGACCGGACTGACTTTGGAACCCAGCCCAACCCGTGTGAACGGGTTGACTACCCGTACCGGCAAACCGATAACCGACTGGGCCTGCTCATCAATGCCTGGAATACGTGCGCAACCACCACACAGCAGTACCTGGGCAACACTGTCCCGCTGGCTGGACGCATAGTAAAACTGGAGGAAGCGGTGCAACTGGCGCACCATGTTGTCCTTGAATGGCTCCAATACTTCGGAAACATAGTTTTCCGGCAGGTTGCCTTCTTTTTTCGCCAAGCCTGCCTCCTGCCAGGACAAGCCGTAGCGGTGCATGATTTCCTCGGTCAGTTGACGCCCGCCGAAAGCCTGTTCCCGCGAAAAGGTCAGCCTGCCCTGCTCGAATACACTAATGCCGGTCATGCTGGCGCCAAAATCCACGATGGCCAGCGTTTCATGTTGCTCCAGTTCGGAAGTCAGATGCCTGAGCACCTTTTCCAGCGCATGGGTTTCAGTATCCACAATGTCCACTGTCAGCCCGGCCATCTCTGCGGCGGCCACCCGGACTTCCACATTTTCCGAACGGGTTGCCGCCAACAGGACATCGACCGTATCCGGCGCATGGGCTGATGGCCCGAGAACCTCAAAGTCGTAGTTGACCTCGTTCATGGGGTAAGGGATATGCTGGTCAGCTTCCATGGCCATTTGCGCCTCCATTTCCGCCTTGGGGATGGAAGCTGACATCTGCACAATCTTGCTGATCGCCATGGAGGTGGGGATTGCCAGGGCGCAATGTTTCAGGCGGGTACGGCTATCCCTCAAGGCTTTACGGATGGCTTCACCAACCGGCTCGGGTTCAACAATATCCTTTTCATTGGCGACACCTTCGGGCAAGGGGGCAACAGCGTAGCTTTCAATCCGGTAATCACGCCCCTTGCGGGCCATTTCAACCAGCTTGATGGCTGAGGAACTGATGTCCAGGCCAAGCAATGATTCTTTACTGGGATAAAATGAAAACACAGATAATTTCCGGGTTATTGTTATTATTTAAGTTATGGGCAAGGCTTTTTGTGCCTGATTTGTTTACCAATAGTAGCGTTGAACCCCAAAATAGTCTACTCTGCGGGTCTCGGCGGACACCTTTTCAGACAAACGGAAAACGCAACTCCCATCCATGCATCCACTGATCGGGCTATCCTGTCTACCTGGGGCGCAACGCAATGGTCGGCTGTTGGCACTATAATAACTTTTACCCTGTAATGTGATCATGCACTTTATCAGCAAACTTCTTCAGGTCATTTTTGGATCACTCTTCGCCATCCTGACCCTGGGCGCCCTTGCGCTCGTCGGTGTCTATGCCTATTACTCCCAGCAATTACCCAATGATGCAGACCTGCGTAAAATTGAGATACAGGTTCCGCTGCGCATTTATTCACGGGAAAATCAGCTTATCGCCGAATACGGGGAGCGGCACAGCAAACCGGTCAAACTCGATGAAGTACCGAAAAAGCTCCAGCAGGCATTCATCGCCATCGAAGACAACCGCTTTTACGAGCATAACGGCGTGGACTTCAAAGGGATTGCCCGCGCCCTTTACAGCGTGGCTTCCACCGGCTCTGCCAGCCAGGGGGCAAGTACCATCACCATGCAGTTGGCACGCAATGCATTCCTCAACTCGGAAAAGACCGTTGACCGCAAGCTCAAGGAAACCCTGCTGGCAATCAAGCTCGAACAGGAACTCAGCAAAAAAGAAATCCTTGAGCTGTACCTGAATAAAATCTACCTGGGCAAAAGTGCCTATGGCGTCGCAGCAGCAGCCGAAACCTATTACGGCAAACCGCTCGACCAACTGACCCTGGCACAGGAAGCCATGATCGCCGGGCTACCCAAAGCCCCTTCCCGCTATAACCCGGTAGTCAACCCGCAACGCGCCATGACCCGCCGCAATTACATCCTGCAACGGATGATGGAGCTTGGCGATATTACCCGCCCTGAATACGAAGCAGCGATTCAGGAACCCAACACGGCAACCGTACACGAAACCCCCATTGAAACCAGCGCCCCGTACCTTGCCGAAATGGTGCGTGCGGAAATCGTCAAACGCTATGGCGTCGACAATGCCTATAGCCAGGGTTACAACGTCTATACCACGCTTGATTCCAAACAGCAGGCCGATGCGGAAGAGTCCCTGCGTCAGGCACTGATGTCCTATGACCGTCGGCACGGCTATCGTGGCCCTGAAGAAAAACTGGATTTGGGTGACTTCAGGAACGAAGACGAGATGCGCGACAAGCTGTCGACTTACCTGACGTTTGGCGACCTTCAACCAGCCCTTGTCCTCCATGCGGACAGCAATTCCGCCGAACTGCTGGTAGGTGAAACCAAGATCACGCTGGATATGGAAGCGGTCAAATGGGCACGCCCATTCAAGAGTGCCGACAGTCGCGGTGCTGCACCAAGGCGGGTCAGTGACGTCCTGGAAGCTGGCGATGTTGTACGGATTCGCCAAAACGACAAAGACCAGACATGGACACTTTCACAGATACCAGCCGTCGGTGGTGCGCTGGTTTCGCTTGACCCCAGCGATGGCGCCATCCGGGCAGTCGTCGGTGGTTTCGATTTTTATTACTCCAAGTTTAACCGCGTCACCCAGGCGTTACGCCAACCCGGCTCCAGTTTCAAACCCATCATTTACTCGGCTGCACTGGCCAAAGGCTTTTCGCCCAACAGCGTGGTCAACGATGCCCCAATCACCATTCCAGGCAGCAACTGGCATCCAGAAAACTTTGGCGGCCACTACGTCGGGCCAACCACACTCGCCGAAGCACTGGCACACTCCCGCAACCTGGTTTCCATCCGTGTATTGCGCAGCATTGGCATCAACTATGCCGTCGACTTTGCCACGCGCTTTGGCTTCCCCCGCGAAGACCTGCCACCCAACCTGACTTTGGCACTGGGAACAGGCATGACAACCCCTCTGGGTATGGCAACCGCTTACTCTGCCTTCGCCAACGGTGGTTACAAGATTGAGCCTTATTTCATTACCCAGATCAAGGACGGCTCCGGCAAACTGATCGACGAAATCAAACCCATCAAGATTTGTGGGGATAATGTGGAAACCTGCAAATTGCCAGCCCCTGGCAGCACAGATGCAGGCAAAGACAAGCCAGACAGCACAGCGCCTGCACAAACGGCAACCGCAAAAGACGCCAACGGTAAACCAGACAAAGGCAAAAAAGACGACAAAAAGCCTGTTTGGGAGAGTGGTGAACTGACTGACAAGCAGGCTGCATCTGACAACCTGATCGACTACCCTGCCGCCAAACGCATCCTGGATAGCCGTACCCACTACCAGATTGTCACCATGTTGCAGGGCGTCGCCCGCTTCGGCACAGCAGCACGCGCCACCCGCGTCCTGCAACGCAACGATATAGCAGGCAAGACTGGCACGACCAACGACCAGAAAGATGCCTGGTTCTGCGGCTTTACCCCCAAGGTTGTCGCGGTTGCCTGGATGGGTTTCGATGACATGGCGAAACTGGGGGAAGGCGAAACCGCCACCAACGTTGCCTTGCCCATGTGGATTGATTACATGCACCGTGTCCTGGCTGGCACACCATCCAAGGAATGGGAACGCCCGGTCGATCTCAAGGAAGCGGACAAAACCCTGAACATTGACGAAGACGTGCCAGGAACCGCCACCAATGCACCGGGAGCAGGCTTCCAGTACAAAAACGAAAGCGACCTGACGCCACAACCACAACGGAACAATGCCCAACAGGCAGCACCTGCCCCACGCCGTCCTGAGCGGGTCGAAATCCCGGAACAGTTGTTCTGATGCGCAATACACCTGAGGAACTCCGCTCACAAGTGGCGGAGGAAGCCGCACGCCTTATCTATGAAGAAGGCTACCGGGATTACCGGATTGCCAAATTACGTGCTGCCGAACACTTGGGCGTCGGCCTCCTGAAAACAGCACAGCCGACCAACGAAGAAATCGAGGCTGCCATCCATACCCGTATCCGCCTGTTCGATATGGATACCCAGCCACACATCCTGCTCCGCCACCGACAGGTTGCCCTGGAAGCCATGCGTTTTCTGGAAGCATTTAACCCTTACCTGATTGGCGCCGCCCTGGAAGGGACATCCAGCCCACACTCTGCCGTTACCCTGTTGCTGACCGCCACAGCCGCCGAAGAAGTCATATTCTTCCTCTCTGACCAGGGTATTCCTTTCCAGACCCACGAACGCAGCATACGGTTTGGCAACCGCAAGGCGGAATATTTCCCCTTACTGCGTTTTTATGTCGATGAAATTGAAGTGGAACTGATGATTGTTCCGCATGAAGACCGTTTTGCCAGCGCACCGATCAGCCCGATTACCGGCAAGGCCATGAAACGGGCTGACTACCGGAAAGTTTCAGCCCTGCTCAATCAGGCGTGATACTGCCGTCCCAGTTCGTGGACGCTATCCACCAGAACGGCAACATTTTCCGGGTTGATATGCTGATGGATACCATGCCCCAGATTAAAGACATGCCCGGAACCTTGCCCGAAACCAGCCAGTATATCAGCCACTTGCTGGCGGATCACATCTGCTGATGCATACAGCACGCAAGGATCCATATTGCCCTGCAAAGCAACCCTGCCACCCACCCGGCTACGGGCTTCCGCAATATTGATTGTCCAGTCAAGACCCAGGGCATCACAGCCGGTATCCGCCATTGGCTCCAGCCATTGCGCCCCACCCTTGGTAAACAGGATGACCGGAACACGACGCCCTTCGCTTTCGCGCTGCACACCTTCGACAATCTTCTGCATGTAACGCAAGGAAAACTCACGGTAAGTAGCAGGCGTCAGCGTTCCGCCCCAGGTATCAAAGACCATTGCGGCCTGCGCACCGGCTGCAATCTGGGCATTCAGGTACAGGATGATGCTGTCAGCCAACTTGTCCAGCAGCAGATGCAAGGCAGCAGGATTGCCGTACAACATGCCTTTGACCTTGGCGAACTCCTTGCTGGAGCCACCCTCGACCATATACGTCGCCAGCGTCCACGGGCTGCCGCTAAAACCAATCAACGGCACACGACCTGCCAGTTCACGGCGGATGGTGCGTACCGCATCCGTCACGTAACGCAACTCACCTTCCGGGTCAGGAATACCGATCTTCTCAATATCAGCCAGAGTCCGTACCGGATGGGTAAAGCGCGGCCCTTCGCCTTCCGCGAAATACAGGCCAAGCCCCATGGCATCAGGAACCGTCAGAATATCGGAAAACAGGATTGCCGCATCCAGCGCATAACGCTCCAGCGGCTGCAAGGTGACTTCACAGGCCAGCTCAGGATTTTTGCACAAATCCATAAAGCTGCCTGCTTTCTCGCGGGTAGCACGGTACTCAGGCAGGTAACGTCCTGCCTGGCGCATAATCCAGACAGGCGTTGTATCAACAGGTTGTTTCAGAAGAGCGCGAAGAAATCGGTCATTTTTTAATTCAGTCATTTCCAGCCCCTTCTGAAAGATCACTTACCTGAAACAAGACGGAAGTGACCACAAGCACTTCCTGCTGACACGCCAGATCAGTATAGACGGACGCGGCGGTTCAGATCGCGGGAAATACGCTTGAGGTTACGCTTGACAGCAGCAGCACGCATACGCTTGCGTACAGAAGTTGGCTTCTCGTAGAACTCACGGCTACGCACTTCAGCAACAACGCCTGCTTTTTCGCAGGTACGCTTGAAACGGCGCAGGGCAACTTCAAAAGGTTCTGTGTCACGTACTTTTACACTAGGCATAGAAAACTATCTCAAATCCACTGATGAGTAAAGCGCGGGATTATACCGTTCTGGCTGCCAAATGCAAAAGCCATTCATACCTTTTCATTATTCTTGTCAAGAAATTCACCATACAGGATCAGCGAATGATCAGTAATGCGGAAATTGTGCTGCTCAGCCAGTTCACGCTGGCGCCGCTCAATCACCTCATCAAAGAACTCCAGAACCCGCCCGGATTTCATGCATACCATGTGGTCGTGATGATCCTCGGAAGCCAGCTCGAATACTGCCTGCCCCTCTTCAAAGTGGTGACGGTTAACCAGACCGGCAGCCTCAAACTGGGTCAATACCCGGTACACGGTGGCCAGACCAATTTCTTCCCCGTTGCCCAGCAAGGTTTTATAAATATCTTCCGCACTCAGGTGGTGCTCCGCAGAATGACTCAGCAAATCAAGAATTTTCAGGCGCGGCTGCGTCACCTTTAATCCGGCACGTTTAATATCCTGCTCTTCCACCCTGCACTCTCCGTCGCGAATAGTCTATCATGGTACACATGTTTACTTTGGATGGTTCAAGATTAACATGATAAAGCATCTCATTACACTCACCTTCGCCGCTGCTGTCCTGGGAGGATGCAGCCTCTACAAAATGGAAATCCAGCAAGGCAACCAGATTTCCAACGAAACCTTGGCGATGGTACATCCAGGCATGAATGCAGCCCAGGTTCAGGCTGTGCTTGGCACACCGCTGATGGTGGATGACTTCCACAAAAACCGCTGGGATTATGTTTTCTACCAGAAACAACCCAACGGCAAGGTCGAGCGCAAAGGCGCTGCTGTCTTCTTCCAGAATGGTGCAGTCAGTGAAGTGCGCCAGGATCCCGGCCAGGAAAATACCCAGGAACAGGCAGCAACGGAAGCCCCGGCTGCTGCCCCGGCAAGCAAATAAGCTATAACCACCTGACCAAGTAGTAGATAAACTGCCCTTCCGATGATTTGGAAGGGCCGATGAGCAGTGCCGGGAAACGACGCGCATCATCCTGTGCAGCCTCAATCGCTTCCTGCCCAGTGGCGCAAGGCTGTACGCAACTGGCTGGAAAACGGTTACGGTTGGCCTTGAATTTCGGCATGTAGACCGTCGCGTATCCGGGCTGGGAAACACCCTCACCTGACGGGTCAAGCGGGACTATGCCGTGCATCAGGCATCATCCCCACCGTCTCCGGCCTCCCCGCCACCTTTTTTCATGCGCTTACCTTCGGCGGCACGCTGCTTACGGACAGCTTTGGGATCAGCAATCAGGGGACGGTAAATTTCAATACGGTCACGATCCCGCAGCGGATCGCCCAGTTTGGCCAGCTTGCCAAAAATCCCGGCTTCAAGACTTTCCATTGCCAGTTCCGGGTAATGCTCAAGAATGCCGGATGCAGCAATACCCTCCCGGATACTGGCCTGAGCGGGGACTTGTGCTGCAAACAGCAGTTGTTCGTGTGGTAAGGGATAGACAACTTCAATACGGATGGTTTCAGGACTTGCCATAAACTTTCCTCGCCCGTTCAACAAACGAATCCACCAGCGTATTGGCAACCTGATTAAATACCGGGCCAATCGCCAGACTCAATATCTTGTTGGAGAATTCAAAATCAAGGTCTAGCGACACCTTGCACGCACCGGGCTTCAATTCATCAAAACGCCAAAAACCGTTCAAATGCCGGAATGGCCCATCCACCAAGCGCATCTCAATCGTTTTATTACGTTGCAAGCGGTTGAGCGTGGTAAAGCTTTTATTGACCGCACCCTTGGCAATTTCAATACTGGCCTTGACTTCATCAGCATCACGGGAATGCTCAACCGCACTCCGGCACCACGGCAGGAATTGCGGATACAAAGGGATAGTATCGACCAGCAGGTACATCTGCTCGGGGCTATAAGGCACCAATGCGCTGCGGCTGATATGCGCCATGCTATTTCCTGGTTCGCTAGAAGAACCGGAAGTATCCCATATCTTGCCGTAAGAATCTGCCAGTCAGTGGCTCACAGCAATCAATGCCGGACGACAAGCGTGCCCGCCAGACGGTCATGCCAACCCTGCGGGCGTGTGGCACTGAAAATGCCTAGAATGCCAAAACCGAAGGAGAGAACATTCAGGACACAGCCGATATAACGCAACAGGCATTGCCACACCGACAACTCACCGTGCGTTGCCGCATCAACAATTTGCAGGGAAAGCAGCATCTTGCCCGGAGATGCCCCAAAAACAGCCCAACAACCCACGCAGTACATGAATGGCACAACGGCAACTATCGTCATGACATCTGCCCATATACCGGCGCTGCTGTTAACAGCCACCTGCCACACCTGCACATCTGCCAATACCATCGCCAGCATAACCAGCAGCAGCATGACCACCATATCAAATGCTGCCGCCAAAACCCGCATCCCGGCATCCGCATACGGGGGAGCAGAACCACAGAAACCACACCGCCGCTCCTCAGTTACACCTGACATATCCATTGCTGCACCGTTTTTCATTACATGACACTCCTTGTCACTGAAACACTTTTGCTAAAGTATAGGCCAACAATCCAGCTTTGTTGCCGGGTTTATTTTTATAGCCTTAACGCCACCACCCGATGGCAATACATCAGACTGTTTCAAAGACGGAAAACAGGCAGGGCATAAGTAGCTGGCAAACCAAATTCTGCCGGATAATCAACATGCACAAAGTATAAGCCTGCGGCTGGCGCTGTCATTCCGGCCTGGGTACGGTCACGCAAAGCCAGTAACCCTGCCATCCAGCCTGCCGGGCGTTCCCCTGCCCCCACTTTCAGTAACGAACCCACGATATTCCTCACCATGTGGTGCAGGAAAGCATTCGCCACTATATCGACATGG
>JBBIHI010000103.1:0-8755 GCA_037447095.1 Thiotrichaceae bacterium | reverse complement strand
GTTCCACCGATCCGCATGACGCTGGAACAGGCGATGGAATTTATCGACGACGACGAGCTGGTGGAAATCACCCCACAAAGCATCCGCATCCGCAAGCGTTTCCTTCAGGAAAATGACCGCAAGCGGGCTTCGCGCAAGGAAGAAAATGCGTAAATCCCTACGCGGCCAGCCCTCTCCTTACTCATGGGAAGGGCTGGCGTTACCCGGAACTTTATTCGCGGATCAACAGACGCTGACCGAGATAAATGGTATTCGAGGTCAGGCCATTCAACTGTTTCAGGTATTCAACCGAGGTACCGGTCTCTTTGGCAATGCTGAACAGGGTATCATCCATCGTAACGATCGCCACGTTGCTGGCCTTCCCCCCAGTATCCGCGCTGCCTGTACCGCTACCCGTATCGTAAAAGGTATCACCTTTCGCAGCAGGCTCTGCTGCTAGGCTACCGCCTGTCAGGTGGATTGTCTGCCCCACCCGCAGCTTGCTGGAAGACTTGAGGCCATTGGCGCTCATCAACTCCTGTACGGAAACATCATTAGCCCTGGCAATCTTATATAAGGTATCGCCCCTTTCCACCTGGCACACACCTTTCCAACAATTGGCTGCCTGACTGGCACCAGACGCAACCAGCAACGCCACTGTCAGACCTGAAATCAGGGCTGTGCGAATTTTCATAGCAAACTCCTTTTCTACACACTCTCAAACAGAAACGCCCTGCCTGAAATATACTCAATAGCATGAGCAAGGTCTGATGAAAATAGCACAATTTCGAGTACTCAGGCTTAATCCCCCCGTAATAATCCCGTGAAACAGGTTATTTATACATAAATTATCTTCACTGGGCGCAACTTTGTCAGGCCATGACACCATTCCTGTCGCAATCTGACACGGTTTACACTGGCCTGATCGGCCTGCGTCACCGAAAAAACAGGATTTACTTTATATTTCATATGATTATACAAATTGAGGGGGATTGGCACAGGCATTGCAATACTGTTCCCGTCAGAACAGCGAAACAAAAAAATTTATCAGCAAGCCCCAAGAGGCAGAGAGCAGGCATAAGCATCAATAACAATAAAGCGCCTGACCAGCCTCGACTCCTCATCCCCTCGCCCACAAGGCGGGGGGTTTCCAGTGAAAATCTCCCTTCCCATGAGCCCGATGCCTAATGCTGGAAACAACCATTCATGGTAACCCAGCCATCCCGGTCTCATGCTTAAGCAGTGAACCAGTTAAACAATCCAGAGCAATTTCTCCAGTAGTCCTTGCCTACCGATGCGGTCGCTCATCAGCAGCCTAACCGTGGGTTATAGAAAAATCAATGCTAATTATATTCATCCACAAAGTCGCCAAGACCCGACCTTTCCTTGACTTCCCCCACTTTTTACGAAAAAGTAGCCAATAACAGACTTTCACGTATTCGCCGCCTTGGGAGGCCAAAATGTCGGACATCAACGACATTACCAGCAAACGCCGCCGCCACGCCAGCACTGGCAATAATCCCGTCCTGCTCAGCCTGGGCGAACAAGTCCGTACCACCCGTCTTGCCAATGCCATGACCCAGGAAGAACTCGCACTGGTTTCCGGTGTAGGCCGCGAACTCGTCATCCAGCTTGAAAACGGCAAGGCAGGTGTAACACTAGGCAAAGCCTGTCAGGTGCTGGCCGCATTAGGGCTGCAACTGACCGCACAGGTACGCTGACCATGTTACAGGTACTGTATGGCAATGAAACCGTCGGCCAGTTATGGGTAATACCTGCGCCATGACCCCCCGCCATTTCCTGCTGGCACTTTCTTTCCTCACCCGCATCCCTGTGCCGGATATGGGCAAGCTGGAAGCACCCGACTTCGGGCGGGCAGCTTTGTTCTACCCGCTGGTTGGGCTGCTGATCGGTGGTTTGCTGTGCCTGCCCATTGCCTTGTTGCCCCATGCCCCGGCGGTATTGCTGGCGGCCATCCTCACCGTATTGTGGGCAATCATTACCGGCGGGCTGCATCTGGACGGGCTGGCGGACAGCGCCGATGCCTGGCTGGGCGGATTGGGCGACGTAGAAAAAACCCACCGCATCCTCAAAGACCCGTTGGTCGGTGCGGCGGGTGTCATTGCCTTGATCAGCATCCTGTTGCTGAAATTCGTTAGCCTGCTGGTCTTGCTGGAAAATAGCGCGTGGCTGGCCATCCTGCTTGCACCTGCCGTCGGGCGGGCGTTGATCCTGCTGCTGTTCCTGACCACACCGTATATACGGGCAAGCGGGCTGGCAAGCGCTGTGACCGAACACCTGCCACGCACAACCGCGCGTTGGATGACAGCAACGGTATTGCTTGCCGCAGCCTGGTATTCCCTGTCGGGAACCGTGCTGGCACTACTGGGATTCTGGGGATTGCGCCGCCTGATGATGCAGCGGATTCAGGGCTGCACTGGCGACACGGCAGGTGCAACGCTGGAAATCGGGGAAATGCTCTGGTTGCTGGGGGTTGCGCTGGCACTCGGATGACGCCAGCCACAACCCCGCAACAGGATCAATGCGCTGGTTTGGCCTGTACCACTTGCGACACTGCGATGTGTACCAACGTAGCAATACCGACGTACAACACGCTGGTCTGCCAGTAACCGGGCAGGTATTTGGCGACCGCAGCGGTGTATTCCATCGCGCCCATCTTGGCAAAATACCCGGCGAAGGCATAAAAACCGATGTTGGAAATGGCAAAGCAGGCCAACGCGCCCACTGTCACTGCGGCAGCCAACGTACCCAACCCCTGCCAGTCAGCACGGTAATGCGCGGCAAACCAGCGCCCCGCGCCCCACATGGCGGCATAGGCCAGCAAAGTGAAACCATACGCTGGGGTGAAGCAATAACTGGACACCATGCCCTTGCTGGTCACGGCATAATCCACCGCGAACGCTACCAGCCAGAACAGCGGCATCGCCAGCGTATTACGCACATAAAACCCGAGCAGGAAAAACACCGCCCATGACGCATCCTGCATGTGGTCAAGCATCGGGATGCGGGTCAGCAGCATGGCCAGCAGTAATACACCACCCACCAGCCACTGGTTTTTGATTGAAAGTTCAAACATTTTGTTCTCCTTAAAGCCCCTCTCCCCTTGAGGGAGAGGGGTTGGGGTGAGGGGTAAAAATTTACTTCGGCGCGTATTTGAGCGTCACCAGACCGTTGATACCGTCCTGATTATACCCTTGTGCTGTCTGGTATTTCTTGTCGAGAATATTCCCAACCTTTGCACCGATAGCCCAATCCTTCGCCATTTGGTAGTCAGCACGCAAGTCAAGCGTACCATAACCTGACAACCGGCTGGCAGGCGTATTGGCAGGATTGTCATAGCGTTCACTTTCAGCATGAACCGTTGCACCCACACGGATATTACCTAACTTGCGGTCAATATCGACATTGGCAATCTGCTTGGGGCGACGCAACAAGAGCTTACCGTCATTTACGCCAGCGGCATTTTTCGGGTTTTGCAGGGTTACATTGGCATTGACATCCCAACCCGCTAACTTGGTTGATGCACCCAACTCAACGCCACGGATAGTTGCCTTATCAATATTGCTGGGCGGCCAGACAGGGATCATGTCATTAATCTTGTTTTCAAATACATTGGCTGACCAGTTACCATTCACCCACTTGCCGTTCAAGCCAATTTCGGTATTGGTGGATTTTTCAGGTTTCAGATTAGGATCACCTGCACCCGGCCAGTAAAGCTCATTGAAAGTAGGGGCACGAAACGCTTTGCCGTGGCTAGCTGTCATACGTAAATTGTCGGAAATATTATATCCGACCGCGACTGCGCCCGTATTGTGCTTACCAAACTGCTCATTGTCATCACTGCGGGCAGAGACTTCCAGGTTAGCCTTGCCAAATGTGTGCTGGTAACTGGCAAACAAGCCATCATTCTTGCGAGATTTGACAGTGTAATTGTTATCGCTGGTTACGTTGTCCTTTTGGGTATCCATGCCAACAGTTAATGCAGCATCGGGATTCAACGTTACGTCTGTTTGCAAGCTAGCCGTGTTACGGCGGGTATTGAACTGACGGCTGGCAAATGGGTTTAAATCGCCACCATTGAAGTAACTGTAGGATTCATCGCGGGACTGCCCGATTTGGGCAGATATAGCAACACGCTCACCTAACCTGTGTTTTATCTTGCCAGAGAGGTTTTCCTGTACAAAGTCGTTAGAATTGCCGGAAAAAATATCGCCATCAGAAAAGTTTTTACCTTGGCTACGTGATAACGATGCTTCCAGTTCCGTACCATTGGCAAAACGATGCCCTGCACGCAGTGATGCAGACTTACGGCGATAACCATCTTTGTCTGGCTCAATCATAAAGCAGCCACTGGTGGCTGAATTGCACGCATTAATGCCATCCGTCTGGGAATGACCAGCATTCAGGTTGTACCACGTCGTTTGGTTGCCACCCGCCAGATTGACATCAGCTTCCTGGGTATTATGGCTGCCAGCACTGATGTTGACTTCTGGCCGGAAACCTTTACCACCTTTGCGGGTAAAAATCTGGATAACGCCACCAATGGCTTCAGAACCGTACAGACTGGAACGCGGGCCGCGTACAACTTCAATACGTTCTACCTGATCCAAAGGCACATGTTCAAAGGCTGTTGCACCCGTGGTTGCTGAACCAATTTTGACACCATCGACCAAAACCAATACATGGTTGGAGGCTGTGCCGCGCAGGAATACACTGGTCTGTTTACCAACACCGCCGTTATTGCTGATATTGATGCCCGGTACACGCCGTAATACCTCGGCAACATCCGTAGCCTGGTACTTTTCAATATCTTTGCGGGTAATGATGGTGACAGGGGCGAGGGTTTCATCCACTGTCCGCGCCTTGCGGTCGGCAGTGACGACGATATTGTCGAGGGTATCGGCTTGTTCCGCAGCCAGCAGCGGGGAAATGCTGAGGCACAGCAGGCTTGTGCCAAACAAAGCGGCAAGAGGGAGTTGTTTCATATGATAAATGTTCCGTAGCTGTGCGCCCATCGCGCACCTTTACTGGTAACGGCAATGTTTGTCTCTTAGCCCCTCGCCCCTTGAGGGAGAGGGGTTGGGGTGAGGGGTAAACACACCGCGCGTCGTCAGGCTGGTATCGGGCTTGCGTGGGGTACGCTTACCGTTGCGAGGGCAGCACGGGTCTTGCACCCGTTTCCCATTGACCTTGTTCCCGTCATGCCGACGAACAAGCACCTGAGCAGCGCGGCAAGGTACGGGATTCCGCTTAAAGAGTCAAATAATGGACAGCGGTTTCCAGCGTACCATCCGGGAAGAGCGTAATATCACGCCACGCCGGGCGGGTATGGTCGAAAGCAAACACCGGGTTGACCGGCTTCAATTGCACACAGGTGGCGGGTGTTCCCCACACCGGAATGTTACGCCCATCCGCACAAGTATATTGCCCGGCAAATTCCTGATGGATATGCCCGTTGAACACGGCTTTGACAGCGGGGAAACGTTCCACGATTGCCCAGAAAGCTTGCGGCTCCTGCAAGCCCATCACATCCATCCACGCACTGCCAATCACTACAGGATGGTGGTGCATGAACAGACAGGCGAAATGCCCTTCCGGTATGCCTTGCAACAAGCTTTCCAGGCGCTGCAATTGTGCTTCGTCCAGATAGCCACCCGGCTTGCCGGGGGAATGGGTATCCAGCAGCAGGCAATGCCACACGCCAAAGCTGACGTGTTCCGGCATTGACACATTGCCATCCAGACAGGTTTGCATCAGCGCGGGGATGTCGTGGTTGCCGGGCAGGGCATAAACCGGCAGCGGGAAATCCTGCAACAGCGCATTGATACGCCGGTAGGAAGGTTCGGTTTCCTCCTGCACCAAATCACCGCTAAGGATCAGGCCGGAATAGCCTTCCGCCTGCCCCAGATGTTCCAACACTGCCCGCAAGCTACGGTTGGGAAAAATAGCTTCCTTCACCCATTCCAGCCGCGCATCATCGCTGGCATAGCAATGGGTATCAGAGACCTGCCACAGACGGACAACAGACTGTGCCGGGCTTGCCATGTTTACAGCCCGGAAACACGCTTGTCTTTCGGGTAGCTGACGGTGTAACCGTATTTCAGGGTCAGGGTATCGCCGTCGCCGACTTCGCGTTCCCAGGCATCCACACCTTTCTTGCCGTCAAGATCAGCCTGGTCAGGCTTTTCACCATTCATGACCACCTTGATGTCTTCGTGTTCGGAAACCGGCACATTGTCATACACCGTAACCGTGCGGTCATCGTTGTGGTGGTTTTCAATGGTCACTTCGTACTGGCGTTCGCGGTTTTCACGGGTACTCAGCAAGCCTTTCTCGGAAGTATTTTCCGGCAAGGCATTAAACTTGACCTTCACCCGGTCGTCTTCGCCGAACGACAGTTTGAGTTCCTCACCCTTTTGCAGTTGTGGCAGGTCGCTATTACCGACGAAATTGCCATCGCGGTACAGGGAAACCGACCCCGGAATCAGCGGCGCTTCACCATCATACGTCGCCTTGCTGGTCAGTACGGCACGCGGATCAAGCCGTGGCACGGTGCTCAAACTCAGTTTGCCATCCATCTGGCGCGATTCCAGCGTGACCCGGCGGGTATCATTGCCGGAGGCCAGTGACAGGGTTCCGGGAACCTTGTATTCGGCGTTGTAATCACCGCTGGTCAAGGCACTTTGCATCGCCACCATCGGCTTGGGTGGAGCCGGGGCAGGCGCCATTGCAGGGGCAGGTGCGGCTTCCATATCGGCTGTCGGGGCGGCTTCCTCCATGGCTTTCATCGCCATGCGTGGAGCAGCAGCACCGGCCATCGGGTAAACCCGTTCCGGCTCAAAATTGATTGTCCAGCTATCCAGTTCCGGCAATTCAGCATTGCTGGTCGGACGCAAGGTAGACAGGGTAACTGCCACGTTTGACCAGTCTTCGCCGGTGGATTGGCGGATTTCTGCCAGAGTCTTGAGGTCAAGCTTGCCTGTTTCACTGTTGAGTTCGGCATCATACACCGGCATCCAGCCTGCACCCTGTATCTGGTAATTCAGTGACAACGACAAATCGGTGGCCTTGTCGGTTTTGACATGCAAGGTGGCGGTACGGGAGGTGGTCGTACCGGTTGCCACCTGGTTGAGCTGGCTTTCCAGTTGGGCAATACCCTTGTCGAATTCGGCAATGGTCTTGTCAGCATCGCGGATTTTACCCTGTGCGTCGGCGGTCGCGACATCGAGCATTTGCCATGCCTGTTGCCACTGTTCCATCGGCAAGGATTTGCCGGGAATGGCGACGGGAGCAGGTTTGCTTGCTTCGCCATCCTCTTCCGCGACTGGCGGATTGCCCAAGCCACCGGCAGCACGGATGAAACCGATTTGCTGTTCGGCGCGGGTTTTGCCATCGACGACTTCCTGGCGTTTGCGTTTCCAGGTGTCGATCTCGTCACGCAATTGCTTTTCCTTTTCCTGCACCACATCGGCGGAAACGGCTTCCTGCAATTGCACACTGCCCAACGCCACAGACGCTGCACTTTGCCCGGATACCCGCAGGGAATCAGCTTCCAGGTTCAACGGCAGGCTGGGCAACAGGATTTCACTTTCCCCGGCAGGCAGGCTGACCTTGGCCACGCGGGTAATGCGGGCGCTGTCCGGGTAAACGGTAACGGACTGGATGGTGGAATCGGCCTGTACCCCAGCCCATGCCGCCAATGGTGAGCAGGACAGGGTAAACGCCAGCAAGGCAAACGCTTTGGTCATGGCAGGTGTTGTTTTCATATTGGATCCCTGGAAGCGGAAAAGCTGGCTATATCCTCTGCCACTTTGCGGGAAAGCGCAACTTTCTTGTTTACCCCTCAGTGCTGAGCATCGCTTTCAAACCTGCGACATCAATCAGCTCAATTTTGTGGTCACGCAGGGTGATCAAACCCTGATCCGTCAGGTTCTTCAGGATACGCGACAGGGTTTCCGGCCTGACCGACAAACGCGAGGCAATCACATGCTTGGGCACATCCAGGGAAATGATGTTGCAGTAGTTGGGGTGTTTATGGGTTTCCAGCAGGAAATAGACCAGCCGGAACGTGGCGTTGTGCAGGGTTAAACGGTCAACCTCATCCAGCAGCCATTGGATATGCTGGCTGAGCAGACCCATGACGCTGAAACAGGAGGAGGGGGATGTTTCCAGAAAACCACGGAACTGCCCGGCATTGAAACCTATCACCTCAGCCTGCTTTAAAGCGGCGGCATTCATGTGGCACACATTACCTTCCGCAAACATCACCGCTTCGGCAAAATTCTGGCCAGGAGAGGCAATGCTGATGATTTTTTCATGCCCTTCAGCCGTCATGTGGAACAGTTTGATACAGCCTGACAGGCAGATGAAAATTTCCTGCAAGGGAACACCTTGCCGGAACAGCATTTCACCTTCCTGAAGACGGTGTATCCTGGCCTGCTCAAGTAATAAGGAAAATTGTTCGGATGAAAATGCCTGTAACAAGGGCGATTGCCGCAACAGGCTGACAATATGGTTTTTCAGTTTGACAGGGACATCTACGTGCTCTGACGCCATATTTCTTACCCTAAAGCTGTTTTAATGGGGGTACAGTTTTTGATTTTAATCAAAATAAGATTATATCTTTCCCCTCTGTACACGACAAAAACATAACCCATTGATTTTATAGACGCCAATGCCAAGGCTTGAAAGCCCGCCGCAAACCTGTTCCACTCTCTTGCGACCAAACAGGAGATGATATGGAACTGGGCGACGG
>JBBIHI010000102.1:0-8796 GCA_037447095.1 Thiotrichaceae bacterium | reverse complement strand
AGGCGGTATTGGCGGTGCAGCAACAGCCACACGAGCAGAACCATGCCCGGCAAAACAAGACCGATAAGCCCTTTTGCCAATACGCCAAGTGCTGCAAACAGGTAACAGGCGGTGAGGGATAGCCGGTAGGGTTTGTTTTGTTGTAAGTCCAAGATGGCATCCGCACCGGCAAGGATGGCCAGGGTAATCATGCTGGCGACCAGCATGTCCATATTGGCGAATTGTGCCCCCAGAAAGAAGAATGGCTGGGTAATGAGGATAACCGCCGTAAGGTTTGCAACCCCCGGTTTTGGGTCATGTTTACGCACAAAAAGGGAGAGTGCGGTTACTGATAAAAGGGCCACCAACATGGAAGGGACACGGGCAGCCCATTCATTTACCCCGAACACCTGCATGGAAAGGCCAACCAGCCAATAAAACAAGGGGGGCTTGTGGAAAAATGGCAGACCGTCCAGGGTGGGGGTTGACCAGTCATGGTTATTCAGCATTTCCAGGGCAATACCCACATACCGGCCTTCATCGGGAAGGAACAGGGGGTGAAAGCCAGCGGAAAAGCTTAACCAAATGCAAGAGAACCCTAAAATGTACAGGAGGCTTCCGGGGGTAAGGATATACCGGGAGATTGCGCCAGGAAGTTCAGTCACTGCTTACTCCATTTCTTGGTTGTTGACATGCATGTCGTTATTGATGCTGTGGCGGACGATATATAACGGGCGTTGTTTGACCTCATTGAAAAGCCGCCCAACGTATGTCCCGATAATGCCCATCCCCAATAAATTGATCCCGGAAAGGAATAGCATGGAAGTGACAATGGTTGTCCATCCCGATACCTTGTTGCCCTCCACCTGATAGTCAAAAACCAGGAATAAACCATAGGTAAAGGCTAAAAAGGCGGTTGTCGCCCCGACCAGGTTCAGCACTTTCAATGGCCAGGTGGAAAACGCGGTAATCCCGTCTAGGGCGAAGTTGACCAGGTTCAGCAGGTTGAAACGGGTTTCACCGTACAGCCTTTCGGAAGGCTGGTATTCAATGGCTTTGGCGTTGAACCCAACCCAGGCGTACAAGCCTTTCATGAAACGGGTCCGTTCCGGCAGTGACAGCAATGCAAGGACGACCTGGCGGTCCATCAGGCGGAAGTCACCCGCATCCGGGGGAATCTTTACTTTGCCCCCGTTGTTCAGTATCTGGTAGAGCAGTGCGGTGCCGAAGCGTTTTATGCCGGACTCGTCACGGCGGTGTTTGCGTACCGCGAATACGACATCGGCGCCCTGGTTCCAGGCAGCAAGCATGTCGGGGATCAGCTCCGGGGGGTGCTGCAAGTCAGCGTCAAGGCAAATGACAACCTCGCCCTGTGCCGCCTGCAAGCCAGCACTCAATGCCGCTTCCTTGCCGAAATTACGTGATAGCTGCAAGTAGCAATACCCCGGTGTGGTGGCCAGCGATTGCATGAACCCGGGTGTCCCGTCGGTGCTGCCATCGTCCACGACAATAATTTCCCAGGCAGTGCTGAGTGGACGGATGACCCCTTCCAGGAGGGGCAGCAATGTTTGCAGGTTCTTCCCTTCATTCAGACAGGGGACGACGCAACTGATTTTGGGCTGACCCGGCCTTGGCAAGCCTGCCTTATGTCCTGACATGATGGTGTTCCTGCCGTTTCCCTGTAAATAAGGGCGTTTTGCCCGCCGCATTCTTCATGCCTGGCTTCCCCTTTAGTGCCCTGCTGTAAAGGTTCAGTATACCAGCGAAAACTTAGGACAAACTTAGATGCCCACCCTGCAAACGGTGAGGCCAGTGATTTTGCTGCCAGCCCGGAATCTGCCGGTTTCCTAAGCCAGGGCTAAGTTTCGGCAGGTAAGTTCCTTCCTGTTTGAAATAAAGATATAAACCAGCAGCAACGGAGTCCCCCAAATATGAATGAAATAACGGCCAATCCGGCGTTAATCAAAGTGCCGGTCATCATTACCCTGTATTTCTGGGTCATCAAAATCCTCGCCACCACGGTCGGTGAAACGGGCGCGGATTTCCTGATTTTCAATCTTCACTTCGGCTTGCCCGCCACGTCCGCGGCGGCATGGGGGTTGTTGGCGGTTATTCTGTTTGTGCAGGTGAAGGCCAAACGTTACATCCCGGCGCTGTACTGGATAGCGGTCGTCATGGTCAGCATCGTGGGCACGCTGATTACCGATAACCTGACCGATAATCTCGGCGTGCCGCTGGCAGTTTCCACCATCGCTTTCAGTGTGTTGCTGGTTGCGACATTTGGGTTGTGGTATGCAGTCGAGAAATCACTTTCCATCCATAGCATCTACACTGTGCGCCGGGAGCTGTTCTACTGGGCGGCGATCCTGTTCACGTTTGCGCTGGGTACGGCGGCGGGCGACCTGATGGCGGAATCTGTCGGGCTGGGTTACGCCATTTCTGCACTGATCTTCGGGTCTGTCATTGCACTTATCACGACCGGTTTTTATGCCTTTAACCTCAACAGCATCCTGGCTTTTTGGCTGGCCTACATCATTACCCGCCCACTCGGCGCTTCCATTGGTGACTGGCTGTCGCAGGATGTTGCCAACGGTGGTTTGGGGTTGGGGACGGTCGGCACGACAGCAGTGTTCCTGGCTGCTATTCTGGGGCTGGTGGGCTACCTGACCCTTTCCCGCGTGGATGCACCAAAACTGGCTGCTGAAGCAGCCTGACCTACAATGCCTGAGAGAGGAGAGAAAACATATGAACTATTTACTGAAAGCCAACAAACAGCCATTGGCGTGGGTTTTGCCTATCAGCTTACTGTTGGGTGGGCAATCTGCCGCGATGGCGAATTCAACCAACCAGATTGAGAATGCAGGTACTGCCGTCCAAATCCTGATCCCGGCCATTGCGCTGGGGACAACCATCGTCCACGAAGACGGGCATGACGGCACTGTCCAGTTTTTCAAGTCACTGGCAGCTTCACAGATAACGACCGAAGTCCTGAAAAATGTGACACACGAGCGCCGCCCTAATGGTGGGTGCTGCAAGTCCTTCCCGTCCGGCCATACTTCCGCTGCATTCATGGGCGCAAGTTTTATCCATAAGCGCTACGGGTTGCGTTATGCCATCCCGGCTTACCTTGGGGCAACTTTTGTCGGCTATAGCCGCGTGCAGGCCAAAAAGCATTACACACATGATGTGTTGGCCGGTGCGGCGATTGGGACGTTGAGCAGCTTTTATTTCACGAAACCTTACAAGGGCTTCACGGTTTCACCCATGGCTGAAAAGGGTGGGTTGGGGCTGAGCCTGGGCAAGGAATGGTGAAACGGTTTATTACACTTGGATTAGGATGAAGACAATACAATGACGACGAATACAACAACCCTGGATACCCGTGCGGTGGATTTCCCCATCAATCGCGTCCCGCATATCATCCTGCTGTACTGGGTGATCAAGATTGCCTCCACCACGCTGGGGGAAACCGGGGCGGACATGTTCTCCATGACCTATAACTTCGGCTATGCTGAAACCATCCTGATCTTTCTGGGCTTGTTTGCCGTGCTGCTGGGCGTCAAGCTGGCAATAAAGCGTTATGAATCGGTGACTTACTGGCTGACGTTTACCGCGACCGCCATTGCGGGGACGGCGATTTCTGACTTTATCGACCGTACCTTGGGGCTGGGTTACGCCTCGGGTTCAGCCCTGCTGGTGACATTGCTGCTGATCGTGCTGCTGGCATGGTATGTGCGTGAAAGGTCCATCAATGTGGAATACATCACCAACACACCTTCCGAAGTGTTTTACTGGCTGGCGTTCCTGATCGCCAATACGCTGGGTACGGCAGCGGGGGATTTCGTGGCGGATAACCTGGGGCTGGGCTTTGCGGATAGCGCCCTGCTGATTACTGGAATATTGGTGGCGATTGCCTTGTTGCATTTCTACACCAAAATGTCTGGCACCTTGCTGTTCTGGCTGGCGTTTGTACTGACCCGCCCGTTTGGCGCCACCTTTGGCGACTGGCTGACCAAAACGCACGGGAAAGGCGGGCTTGATCTTGGTACAGTGGGTTCATCGCTGTTTTTCGCCATCGTGCTGGTGCTGGCGGTGTATCGGGAAATGCAGGTGGAGAAATCCGGGAAAGCGATTCCCGAACTGGATTGATAGGGGAGACTCATGCGTATCTTGCTTGCCGAAGATGACCCACTGATTGGCGCAGCCATCCAGCAGGCGCTCAGGGATGCGGCGTATGCGCTGGACTGGGTACGGGATGGTGAGGCGGCGCTCGCAGCCATTGCCGCGCAAGCCTACGACCTGATGCTGCTTGACCTCGGACTGCCGCGCAAGGATGGCTTGGCAGTCCTGCAGCAGCTACGGCAAGGCCAGCAGTTACTGCCGGTGATCATCATTACCGCCCGCGATGGTCTGGATGAGCGCATCCAGGGGTTGGATTTGGGCGCAGATGACTACCTCGCCAAGCCTTTTGCCATCAACGAGTTGCTGGCACGCATCCGTGCGGTTTCCCGCCGCCATCAGGGGATGGCCAACCCCGTGCTGGGGAATGGTGTCCTCGAACTTGACCCTGCCACCCGCATCGCCACAAAAGGGGATGAAAGCGTTACCTTATCGGCTCGTGAATTCGCCCTGTTGCAGGCATTGCTGATGCGCCCTGGCGTGATACTTTCCCGCGCGGAACTGGAAGACCGCATCTACGGCTGGAATGAGGAGGTGGAAAGCAACGCAGTCGAATTCATTATCCATTCCCTGCGTAAAAAGCTGGGCAGTGACGTGATCAAGAATGTACGGGGTGTGGGATGGATGGTTGCCAGGGGCGGGTGAACCGTTCAATCCAGCAGCGCCTTGACCGCTGGATACTGTCGGCAGTATTGGTGTTTTCCCTGCTGGCGGGCGCGGTGTCCGGCTGGACAGCGTTTGACGAAGCGCGTGAATTGCAGGATTCCCTGCTGCGGCAGGTGGCTGCACTGGCGGCCACCCACACCGGCAAGATCACTCCGCAGGGCAAGGACGTCGACCCGGAGGATACCCTGGTGGTGCAAACCCTGGGGGATGCGGGTTCTGGCAGTTTGCAGATACCTGTGGCTTTGCCGGATGGCTTGCATACGCTAACGCTGGAAGGGGTTGGATGGCGGGTACTGGTGTATACCGCACCGCCCACGGCAATCACCCAGGGCAGGCATTTTGCCGTCAGCCAACGCACCGAGGCGCGTGATGAAGTGGCATGGGAGAGCAGTTTGCGCACGTTCCTGCCGATCCTGTTGCTGGCTCCCATCCTGATGGCGGTAGCCAGTTTTGCGGTCAACCGTGGCTTCAAGCCCATGGGTGCGCTTGTCCAACTGGTAGACAAACGCGATGAGAACCGTTTGGATGCCCTGCCGGAACACTGCGTGCCGCAGGAGCTGTTGCCGTTTACCCATTCCATCAACCGTTTGTTGGCACGCTTGCGGCAAGCCATCGCCCAGCAGCAGCGGTTTGTCGCGGATGCCGCCCATGAGTTGCGTACTCCGGTAACGGCCATTTCCCTGCTGGCGGAAAACCTTGCCAACGCCAGTACCCTGGAAGAATCCCGTGAACGGTTGGTGTCAGTACAGGAGGGTTTGGATCGCTTGCGCACTCTGGTTGCCCATCTGCTTGACCTTGCCCGTTTGCAGGGTGAAAGCCAGGCCGGTTTTGTCACGGTGGATTTCCAGCAACTGGTTCAGGCAAGCATCGCCGAGCTGTACCCGCTGGCGGAAGCCAAAGCCATTGACCTGGGTATGCTGCGGAATGAACCCCTGCATGTGCAGGATATTGCAGGCAACCTGGGGATGCTGGTGCGAAATGCACTGGAAAATGCCATCCGTTACACACCTGCGGGCGGCAAGGTGGATGTCAGCCTGTTTGCAGCGGATGGGCAGGCGGTGTTGCGGGTGGAAGACACGGGTTGTGGTATCCCGGAAGCGGAGTTGGCGCAAGTGTTTGAGCCTTTCTACCGGGTCGGCGTCAGTACCGAACCGGGTAATGGGTTGGGGCTGGCCATCAGTCAGGAAATAGCCCATCTTTTGGGTGGGCATATACGCTTGGCAAATAGGGAAGGGTGCGGATTATTGTTTGAGTATTGTCAGAATACTTGCAAGGTTTAAAGCGACTTGGAATTAATGTAAAGGAGATGGCTGGCGGATGGCCGACTGGCCGTGATTGCCGGGGCAGGCCATGCCGCCCCAGTTACCCATGCGGATGCATTGGGTAAGCTGGTAGCGGCGTTTTTGGGAATATAATCCCGGCTGGATCACCCACTTTTTGGAACCGGAGGCAACCATGCTTGAACACTACCTCACCGTCGCCAAACCCTGGCTGGAACAGTACGGTTATTTTGCCTTGTTCGGCGGGGTGTTCGTGGAAGGTTTCGGCCTGCCCGCACCCGGCGAAACCCTGATCATTGCCTCGGCATTGCTGGCCGGGCAGGGCGACCTGAATCCGGCAGCGGTTTTACTGGCGGCATGGGCAGCGGCAGTCTTGGGCGACAACCTCGGTTATCTGCTGGGGCGCTGGGGCGGGCGTCGCCTGTTCCTGAAAATCGGCGTGGGAAAAGGGCATCTGGCGCATGTCGAGCAGTTTTTCAAACGCTATGGCGGTGGGGTGGTGGTGGCCGCCCGTTTCTTTGAAATCCTGCGCCAGCTCAATGGCGTGGTTGCAGGCAGTATGCGGATGCCCTGGTGGAAGTTCATTGTTTTCAACGCACTGGGGGCTGCCCTGTGGGTTGGTTTCTGGGGCGGTGGGGTATTTCTGCTGGGCAAACATTTTGAACGGGTTGGAACGGTACTGCACGGTTTCGCGCCTTATGTTATCGCCGTGGGTTTGGCTGCGCTGGCTGCTTTGGCTTGGTATCTGGCCAACGGGCGCACACGCCCCAGCCACACGCCGTAAGATGTGGCGGGTTCCCTGTGTTTATCCCGGTGATGGTTGGAAAGCCTATAGCCCGGCATTGCCATGCGTTGCAAAGGTGCTGGAATGGTAGGATTTCTGCATGACCAGCAGGGAAAACGTGGTGGCGGCATTGACGGCCTGTATGGCATCCAGCATGGCTTGCTGGTCATGGGCATACATTTCCCCAAACAGGCGGATCAGTTCTGATTGCATCATGCCGATGGAGGCGCCCATGAATTCAACCGGCAGCCTTACCCTGACGTGGACGGCGCCAACCGTGTACATCTTGCGGGTGTACTCAACCCCGAAATCGGTATTGAACAGTTCGCGCAGCCAGGCGAGATGGGTCTGTTTCAGGTGTTCGATCTGATGGTTTGAGAGGTATGCAGCTACCGTGTCGATTTTTTGCAGGCGCATGTAAAAATTATGGGTGATACGTTGCAGGCTGGGTATCACGTCTTCGTACATGCGGTGCAGCAGGGAAATTTTCCAGATTTCCAGCCCGGAAAACTGGCGGGCATACTCGCACAGGGCGGACATATCAGCTTCCTGGTCCAAGCTTGGCAGATTGGCGTTTGGCATGGGCTATCCTATTGTCAGAACGGGGCAAGTCCATTAGTAGTAGCCCATTTGTCAGGCTTCTTCAAGAAGGGGGACGTTCCGTGACAGTAATCCCCATCAGGCAGCATTGTATTGCCACATCGGGGTGCAGGTTATCGGCCAGTCTTCCCAACTGGCACCTATACTTGAAACGATACCAAGGAGGTGAAACATGCAAATCGGAATGGTCGGGCTTGGGCGCATGGGCGCGAACATGGTCCGGCGGCTATTACGTGCAGGCCACACCTGCGTCGTTTACGACCGTAACCCGGATGCCGTCGCGGCATTGCAACAGGAGGGCGCAACCGGTGCCGCTTCCCTCACGGAACTGGTTGCACAGCTTGAACCACCCCGCACCCTGTGGCTGATGCTGCCGGTGGCTGTGACCGACCGGGTAATCGGGCAGCTCAGGCCGTTGTTGCAACCCGGTGATACGTTTATTGACGGTGGCAATTCCTATTACCACGACGACATCCGCCGCGCTGAAGCTTTGCGGGAATTTGGCCTGCATTACGTGGATGCGGGGGTTAGCGGCGGCGTATGGGGGTTGGATCGCGGTTACTGCCTGATGATTGGCGGGGAAGCCGAACCCGTGCAACGCCTCAGCCCCATTTTCGCCACCCTTGCCCCCGGCGCCGGTTCCGCACCACGCACACCGGGCAGGGAGGGGGAAGCTTCCCCATCCGAACAGGGTTATCTGCATTGCGGGCAACATGGCGCAGGGCATTTCGTCAAAATGGTGCACAACGGCATCGAATACGGCCTGATGGCAGCACTCGCTGAAGGGCTGAATATCCTGCACGGCGCCAATGCAGGCAAACAGGAACATGCCGCCGATGCCGAAACTGCACCCATGCGCCACCCCGAACGTTACCAGTATGACCTCGACATCAGGGAAATTGCCGAGGTGTGGCGGCGTGGCAGTGTGGTCGGTTCCTGGCTGCTCGACCTGACCGCCAATGCCTTGCAGGACGACCCGCAACTGGACGGATTTGCCGGGCGGGTTTCCGATTCCGGTGAAGGCCGCTGGACGGTGCAGGCAGCGGTGGATGAAGGCGTGCCTGCCCCGGTCATCAGCGCGGCTTTGTTCGCCCGCTTCAGTTCACGCGGCGAAAACGGCTTTGCCGACAAACTCCTGTCCGCCATGCGTTACGGCTTTGGCGGCCATCACGAAAAGGGGGGTAACACTAGGGCTTTCAAGGTGATAAATTGACCACTTATAAATCAAATACTTAAGGGTTATTATGATTGCTTTTTGTACTCTCATTGCTTCGATGTTAGCTTCACATGAAGGTATGACTCGCAGCA
>JBBIHI010000101.1:0-8821 GCA_037447095.1 Thiotrichaceae bacterium | reverse complement strand
AAATCACCACCTATCAGCAGCAGTTCGCCGCCGACATCCTGCAAAAACGCTTGCAAGAAAAATCATGATTTGTCAGGCTTTAATTTTTGTAGTTACAATTATTCATGCAGCAAGAATATGAATGGGATGAAACCAAGCGTCAAAGCAACCTGAGAAAGCATGGTGTTGATTTTCGGGAGGTCGTTCATTTCCAGTGGGATAGTGCAATGGTGGGAGAAGACCGTAGCGAGGATTACGGGGAGGCGCGTTATCGGGCGCTGGGCTTTATCCACAACCACTTGATGATGATGGTTTTCACCACACGCGATGAATGCGTGAGAGTTATCAGCCTACGCAAGGCGACAAGCCAAGAGAAACGCAGTTATGGAAATTAAGGCATATACACGGGAAGAACTGGAGCAACTCCAGTCAAGCACAGATTACGACCGGCTGGAAGCAATGACGGATGAAGAGGCCAGGGCGGCGGCTGAGTCTGATCCTGATAACCAGCCTTTAACTGATGCACAATTGAGTAAGATGCGCCCCACTAGCGAGGTGCTCCCGTGGCTGGTAAACAAGGAAAACCGGGGCAGGCCAGTTAAGGAAAAACCAAAAGTTTCTGTCACCATCCGACTGAATCAAGAAATCGTGGAATATTTCAAGTCAGGTGGGCAGGGCTGGCAAACCCGTTTGAATGCAGCCTTGCACGATTACATGGAGCAGCACCCAAACAAAGCCGCCTGACCACCACACTGTCCAGAACATCAATCAGTGGTTAGTCGACACCGTGCAGACAGCCTTACATGTATGAGATACACCATTATTCGTACTGCCAGCGACCTTGAAGCCGACCTGTTGGACATGGGTGCGGCTTTTGTGGACGCGCTGGAAGCGGCTATCAGGGTGAGGTGTTCACCTTTGAAACACCTGCAACATTGTTTCAGGCCATCACACCCAAACGCTGGGAATTGCTGGACAGGCTGCAAGGAAAATCCGCGATGAGCATCAGTGAACTGGCAAAGCAACTGGGGCGGGATGTGAAAAACGTCCAAGCCGGGCACACCCCGGCTTTTTTGTGCCTGCCCCTCTTGCGGGTCAAGGTCGGGCGCAGTCCGTTCACTTTAACCTTGATGCGCCTCTGACCTCCCCCACTAAAATCTTGCAAACCGCCAAACTTATGCCAAACTTTTAGTCAGTGACCGCTGATGCGGAAACAGGGAGAGTTGCGCGGATTTTGGCGTAAATGGAGGATGTCATGTTTGAGTGTTTGGATACAGTACTGTTTGAGATATTCAGTTACAAAACCCCCAGGCTGAAAGCGAAGCATCAGGCAGAGGGCAGGGTGAAAAAGACGGCAATGGAACGCTGGAAAGAAATCATGCCAAAAAATGAGGGTCAGGAGCTGACCCCAGCCAACATTTCATGCACATCGTGGGTCATGACCGCCAGGAATCCTGCCAGCCCGATGTAATACAAGGCATAGGTGATGCGCTGTTCTGGCTTGACGGTGTAATACGCCTGGTTTTCCGGTGCGTTGGGGTCGAAACGCCATGCCTTCATGACCTGTGGCGCAGCGAGTATTGCCATGAGGATCAACAGCGGGCTTGGGCGGTAGAAAAACAAGGCGATCAGGATCGGTACGCCCAGCAGCCAGATGCGCGGGCTGAGTACCGCAGTAATGCGCCCGCCATCGAACGGTGATAAAGGGATCAGGTTGAACAGGTTGAGGAAAAAGCCCGAGTAGGACAAGGCCAGCAGCAGGTCGCTATGGGTGTTGCGTGCCGCAAAATAGCAGGCCAGCGCTGCCAATGTTCCGGCAAAGGGGCCACCGAAACCGATATAAGCTTCGGTTTCGGCATCGTGGGGCATGTCCTTGAGGGCAATCCACGCGCCCACAAAAGGGATGAAGGTCGGTGCTCCAACATCCAGGTCGCGTTGCCGGGCGGCGATGTAATGCCCCATTTCATGGACGAACAAAAGGCCAACAAAACCGACAGCGTAAGGCCAGCCAAAGATCAGGGCGTAAACAAACACGGACAGTATCATCGTCCCGCCCGTGGTCAGCAGTTTGCCCAGTTTGCCTACCGTGAACAGGTAAAACAGCAATTTGCCCATATCAGTTGCGCTTGAAGAATTTACGGAAGAATGAGCCAACAGCAGCAATGGCAATCAGACCCAGCTTCCAGAATTTGGCGATGGAGGCTGCCATCAGTGCCAGCAAGCCCAGTTTTTTCGCCGCCACACCTGCGACCAGTGCGGCAAGGCCGTATTCAGCCACTTTGTCAGTGCTGGCATTGAAATCGCTGTAACGTCTGCCCGTGTCAAAGCTCAGGTCAGCCAGCAGGCTTTTGGCGGTCGGCTTGAGGCTTTCTACAGTGTTGACATCAGTGACAAGGTTCATGCTGATGTAGCCTTCGCGTCCCAATGTCAGGGTATTGTAGTTGATGCCGTTGACCTGATCAGTGGCTTGCCCGACATCGCGTGACTCGATCGACCAGACCAGTTGGCGGGTGGCGCTGTTATACAGGGGCTTTTCGATCCAGCCGACGACTTCCATTTCCGGTATGCCACGCGCCTTGCGGTCTTTATTGGTTTCTGCCGTGCCTTCGCGGATGTTGCTGAGCAGGTCGTCAGCATTCCAGCTTTTGGCGTCGTCATCCTTGATATAACCGGCAGCTTCGTAACTGACGACAATAAACCAGTCGGCCTCGGGGTCATCCGGCATGACCATGCCCAACATGCTGTCATCGGTGCTGTTGCCCATGGATTCCAGCAAGCGGCGGGTTTCCGCTGCGGGAATGAAGCTGAAACCTTTTGGCAGTTTCAGGGTGGCTTGCCCGGCCAGGGGGATGTTTTGCGGGCCGGATTGTTGGACACTTTGTGCCGCCTTGTAAGCCGCCTGGATGTCGGATTCGTAGCCACTGGCATTCCCGTCACTCTGCGTACTGGCTGCCGCCGGGTCTTGCGCTGGGGTATTCGGCTGCTCTGCAAACGTGCTTGCGCTGAATGACGCACTGCACAGCAGTAAAAGTGTGGATGCAGTAAAACGGGCGGCATTATTCATTGTTTATTTCCCAGGTCGGTTAATTTCATCGCTATTGTAGCCTTGCCTTTCAACCTTCGTCCAACCCGTATTTTTGTATCCGGTAACGTAATTGACGGAAGGTCATGCCCAGTAATTCCGCTGCTTTGGTGCGGTTCCAGCGGGTCTGGTCAAGTGCCCGCAGGATCAGGTCACGTTCTTCGTCTTCGTTGATCGGGTTCCAGGCAGGTAGTTTGCTGGCTGGTTCAGGCGTTTTTTCGGCTTCTTTCGGCGGGTTTGTCCACTGGGGAATGCTCAAGGCCGCTGCATGGGGGGGATTGGCCGACAATTGCAGGTCATCGGGCTGGATCATGTTGTTGTCGCACAGGGTACTGGCGCGTTCCAGCACGTTTTCCAGTTCCCGCACATTGCCGGGGAAACCGTATGCCTGCAATTCTTCCCGTGCGGCTGCGGACAGGCGGATCGGTGGCATCTGCCAGCGCCGGGCAATCTTGTTGAGGAAAAATTCCGCCAATAGCAGGATGTCTTCCTGACGCTCACGCAACGGTGGCACTTTCAGCTTGATGACGTTGAGGCGGTAATACAAATCCTGGCGGAAATGCCCGGCGGCGACTTCGTGTTCCAGGCTTTTGTGGGTGGCACTGAGGATGCGCACGTCGACCGGGGTTTCCTCCAGCCCGCCGACGGGTTTCACCGCACCTTCCTGAATCGCACGCAGCAGTTTGACCTGCATGGTCAGCGGCAGGTCGGCGACTTCATCGAGGAACAGCGTGCCTTTGTGTGCGGCCTGGAACAAGCCCTGCTTGTCATTGACCGCGCCGGTAAAACTGCCTTTCTTGTGGCCGAAGAATTCACTTTCCATCAGGCTCTCGGGAATGGCACCGCAGTTCACCGGAATAAACGGCCCATTGGCACGCGAGCCTTGCAGGTGGATCTGGTGTGCGACCAGTTCCTTGCCGCTGCCGGATTCGCCGTGGATGTAGACTGGCGCCTGGCTGCGGGCAAGCTTGCTGATGGTCGCCTTGAGCTGCTGCATGGCGGCGGAATTGCCGAGGATATTGTCGGTGCTCTTGTCCTCTTCCTCCACCGGGTCATGCCGACCGTTACCGGCGGAAAGCTTGAGCGCGGTGTGGATCAGGTCACGCAGTTTGGGCAGTTCCACTGGCTTGGAAACGAAATCGTAGGCACCGGCTTTGAGGGCTTCCACCGCAGTGTCCATGCTGCCGAATGCGGTGATGACGGCAACCGGGATGTGTGGGTGTTTCTTTTGCAGGTAGCGCACAATGTCGATGCCATTGCCATCCGGCAGTTTCATGTCGGTCAGGCACAGGTTGGGCTGGTATTGCTCAATTTTGTCCAGTGCATCCTGCACATTGCCTGCTGTGACGGTATCCAAGCCCATGCGTAACAGGGTGATTTCCAGCAGTTCGCGGATGTCCGGTTCGTCGTCAATGATCAGTACAGTTTGTTCGGTCATGTTGTGCTTTATTGGCTTTGTTGTTTAGCGGTTACGTGAAAATACCAGCCGGAAACAGCTCCCTCCGGTGGGCAGGGCGATGTATTCGAGGCTTGCACCGTTGCTCAGCGCCAGTTCCCGCGACATGAACAGCCCCAGCCCTGTACCCTGGGTGCTGGTGGTGAAAAACGGCTCAAACAGGCGTTGGCGTTGCTCTTCGGTCATGCCGCGCCCGTTGTCGATGATATTGAGCATGATGTCGCGGGTATGCGTCGGGTTGCCGCCCTGGATGTCCAGTTGCAGCCGTTTGGGGTCATCGTGGGCGTATTTGAGGGCGTTGCGGCACAGGTTCCAGACAATCTGGTGCAGGTGTGCTGGGTCGAATTCAACCACGGTGTCCGCAGGTTCGATGAACAGCGATATTTGTTCTTCGCGTAACTGGTTTTGCAGGATGAAGTCCTTGCGGAATTCGTGCAGCCACAGTTTGAGCGCCAGTTGCTCACGGTTGGGGGCCCTTTTGCGGGACAGGTTGAGCACGCTCTCAATGGTCAGGTTCATGCGCCGTGCATTGGACTGGATAATCTGCAACAGGCGGGTGTCGGCCTTGTCGAGGTTGGGCGATTCCCCCAGCAACTGGGCGGCATGGCTGATCGCGCCCAAAGGGTTACGGATTTCATGGGCAATGCTGGCGGTCAATTGGCCAAGGGAAGCTAGCTTGACGCTTTGCACTTTTTCGCGCTGCTCAGTGGTGTCTTCCAGGTTGATCATGGTGGCACGGCGGGCTTGTGTGCCCAATTGTGAGAAACGCGCCCGCAATTCGGTGGTTCCCTGATGGCGGATGTCGAAATGCGCAACACGCGGGCTGACCTTGTGCAGCCAGTGCTGGAAGTAGTGGCTCAGTTCCGGGGCAAATTGTTGCACGGGCTTGCTGCGCCAGTTACCGGGTTGACCCAGCATATCCCAGGCCGTCTGGTTCATGTGGCGGATAACGCCGGAACCTTCCACTACCAGGATGCCGGATTCCAATCGGTCCAGGATCGACTGGTTGAGCTGCGACAGGTTGGCAAGGTCGATGCCGCGCCGTTGCGCCAGGGAGGCTACCGCGCTGGCCTTGCGTATCCAACGGTTACTTGCCCAGCTGACCAGGATGATGAACAGGGCAATCAGGCCGCCGTGCATGACGCCGGTCTGGTCGGCAACCCCTCTGGCTTGCAGGATCACCTGGAGGGCAATCAAGGCCAACCCGGTCAGGGACGCCAGCATCAGGGAAACGTAGCCGGGTGCGCCCAGGAACGGGATCAGCACCGGGATCAGCAGCAAAATGCCGAAGCCACCCTCCAGCCCACCGCTTGACCAGATGATGCCCAGCAGGATCAGGATGTCGAGTATGACGTAAAACGTGGTTTGTACCGGCAGGTCAGGCCACTGGAAATAGGAGGTCAGGTTGCTGATGACGGCAATGATCAGGTAAGTGCCGGTCAGCCAGTGGAACAGTTCCGGCTGGTATTGCCCCAGCCGCATCTGGCTGTATTCCAGCACCAAGGCAACCAGCAGTGCGCCCGCCAGGGTCAGGCGGTAGACGTGGTAAAGGCGTAACAGATTCCACGGGTCTTCGTGGAGAAAGACCGGGACTAGCTTTTGGTCAAATGTTGTTGCATGTGCTCCAGACTGCAAAAGTGTTTCCCCCCTTGGGAAAAAGCTTCGTGTTCCGGGACATGCAGGCCGCAGTGCTGGCAACGCAACATGCGGGTATTTGTTGGGATTCGCCCGGAAGCGGATTTGTTATGTTGTTGCAAGTTTTGTTTGCGCTGCCAAGATTTTAGCAGAAGAAACCCGACTATGAGCAAAACAAGTATAAAAAGGATACGGGACATGATGTATTTGACCCTTTTTCAGGTATAGTCTTTGCCTTGTAACAATACCGTTTTATGACACCGTGCAAAAGAAGAATCAGACATTACGCATCGCATTAGCCCAGTTGAACGTGTGTGTGGGCGACGTTCAGACCAATCTTCAGCAGGTGAAGGACGCTATCCGGCTGGCTCAGGAGCAGCAGGCCGATATTGTCGTGTTTCCCGAACTGGTGTTGGCTGGCTATCCGCCGGAAGACCTGGTGTTCCGCCCGGATTTCCTTGCCCAGATGCAGGCGTCAGTGGAAGACATTGCGGCTGCAACGGCTGATATGACAGTGATCCTCGGTGCCCCATTGTGGCGGGAAGATGGTTTGCGGAATATGGCTTGTATCCTGCGGGACGGCAAGGTGGTGGCGGAATACGCCAAACAGTGTCTGCCCAATTACCGGGTGTTTGACGAAAAGCGTTATTTCACGCCGGGTACGGAGTCGCTGGTTATTGACGTGTCGGGTGTCAAACTCGGCATCCTGATTTGCGAGGACATCTGGGAAGATGCCCCGGCGCAGGCGGCAGTGGCGGCGGGAGCGGAAGCGCTGTGCGTACTGAATGCTTCCCCGTTCAGTACCGAAAAGCAGGCACAACGGACGGAATTGCTGCAACGGCAGGCGGCAAGCAATCAGGTTCCCTTGGCTTACATCAATCTGGTGGGTGGGCAGGATGAGCTGGTGTTTGATGGCGATTCCATGCTGCTGGATGCTTCCGGGAATATTGTATTCCGGGCGGAAGCGTTTGCGGCTGGAGCGTTTGTGCAGGATTGGGATGTCACTCCGAACATCCCCCCCATCCCCGGCTCTTCCCCCGCTGGGGGGGAAGGGAGTAAGAATTCTGTTCCCTCCACCCCTTGCGGGGGGAGGGTTAGGGAGGGGGGGGAATGCGATAGCATCAGCATCATCTATAAAGCTCTCACGACTGGCATCCGTGACTACGTGCACAAAAACGGCTTTTCCCGCGTGTTGTTGGGGCTTTCCGGCGGCATAGACTCAGCGCTGGTACTGGCATTGGCGGTAGATGCGCTGGGGGCGGAAAATGTTGAAGCTGTGATGATGCCGTTCCGCTATACCTCTAACATGAGTGTGGAGGATGCGAAGCAGCAGGCAGAGTGGCTGGGTGTGCATTACCGGCAGTTGCCGATTGCCTCCGTGTACGACAGCTTTATGCATGTGCTGACGCCGGAGTTTGGTGACAGGCCGGTGGATGTGACCGAGCAGAATTTGCAGGCGCGTATCCGTGGTGTGCTGCTGATGTCGCTTTCCAACAAGCTGGGTAGCCTGTTGCTTTCCACCAGTAACAAGAGTGAAAGCGCGGTGGGTTACGCTACGCTATACGGCGATATGGCGGGCGCGTTTTCCCCGCTGAAAGATGTGTACAAGATGCAGGTTTACCAGTTGGCGGAATACCGTAATACGCTGGGGCAGGCGATTCCGCAACGGGTGATTGAGCGTGCACCGTCGGCGGAGCTGGCGCCGGGGCAGGTGGATCAGGATTCACTGCCGCCTTACCCGGAACTGGATGCGATCCTGCAATGCTTCATCGAAGGCGATCAGGTGCTGGAAGACATCATTGCCGATGGATTTGATGCGGCAACCGTCCGCCGCGTGGTGAATCTGGTATTATTGAGCGAATACAAACGGCGGCAGGCGGCTCCCGGTGTACGCATCAGCGGGCGTGGCTTCGGCAAGGACTGGCGTTACCCCATCACTTCTGCCTGGCGTAAAAATTTACCCTTGAAACCCCAATAAAGGAGCAAGCATGAAACTGATTCAGGCCATCATCAAACCCTTCAAGCTGGATGACGTGCGCGAAGCGCTGATGGAAATTGGCATCGCTGGCATGACGGTCGTCGAAGTGCGTGGTTTTGGGCGCACCAAAGGGCATACCGAATTGTACCGTGGTGCAGAGTATGTGGTTGATTTCCTGCCTAAAATAAAGCTCGAAATTGTGGTCAAGGAAGAGCAGTTGGAAACTGCCCTGGAAGCCATCCAGAAAGCGGCTTATACCGGCAAGATCGGTGACGGCAAGATTTTCGTGTTCCCGGTTGAGCAGGCCATCCGAATCCGTACCGGTGAAAGCGGACGGGACGCTGTATAAGCCATCTCCCGCGTCAACTACGGGTCATTTCCGGGCAGCAGGAGGAGTGCCTGCAACGGGCGCAAGCCCTGCTGCCTGCTGGTGTTGACGCCATCTGGATTACGACGGCTCCCGGCATCGCAGGGGCGTTGCCCGCCAATAAAGCCCGTACCCTGCTGGGGCAGGAAACTGATGCAATTGTGTTTGATGCGCATAGCGGCTTAGATGTGAATGCGTTTGCGGCGATCAGCGGAACCTTGCGTGGGGGCGGAACTTTCTACCTGCTGACGCCACCGCTGGATGAATGGGCGGATTTCCCTGATCCTGATTACCGGCGGTTTTTGCCCTATCCGTATCAGCCGG
>JBBIHI010000100.1:0-8832 GCA_037447095.1 Thiotrichaceae bacterium | reverse complement strand
GATGACGCACAAGCCCCGGTTGTGTTGCGCCAGCGTCAGCAGCAGGCCATACAGCGCGTTGTCGTTGAGCCTGTCTTTCAGCTCCAGCAGGCTGTTCCACGGCTGGAACACTTCCAGACCATCCAGTATCAGCAGGGTGCGCTGGCGGTTGATCTGCTTGGCGAGTTGCACGCCCTTGTCGTATTCAGGGATCAAGCCTTGTACCTCAACCCCAAACCACTGCTGCGCATGGCTGAAAAACCTGCCGGAACTGGTCTGGGTGCGGCCACTGCCCTGGTTCTGGAACGACCAGCAGTAAATGCGTTGCGGCGCATGGTCGGCATCGGCATTGTCCAGCAACTGTTCCCGCCACTGGTTGACCAGCGCTGTTTTGCCGACTCCGCCCCACGCCTGCAACACCAACACCCGCACCGATGGCTGTTCCCAATGCTGGTTGAGTTGCGCCAGCATCGCCTCGCGCCCGACCAGCGCATGGTTGCTGGTGTCGGGGAAATGTTTGTCGAAAACAGTGTCTGCTGAGTGGCGCTTACTGGCTTTGCCGGACTTGCCGCCAAACCAGCGGCTGAGCAGGGAGGGTTTCCGGCGGATTTCACCCACGGGTGGTGGGATGAACTTGGCCTGATCGGTCAGCAGGCGGTAGAGCGTTTCGTAATCTTCCGGCAAACGGTAGGTGCTGAATGGTTTCAACGCGATTGGTACGTGGTCGTACTGGCCATGCTGCGGGATCACCGGGATAAATTTGGTGTTCTTGAAGTAGTGGTCGTACAGGGTTTGCGAGATCACCACACCTTCAAAATTCACGCCTTTGCCTCCGTCGGTTTCCTCTCCCTTGTAACGCCGTAAATAGGTTTCTGTGCAAACCAGCAACACAAAATCAGCCGTTTCGATCTGCTTTTCCATCCAGCGTGGCCAGCCTTCAGGTGGGAAGCCGTTGATGTACTGGTCGATGAAACATTCCAAGCCTTCCGCACGCAAACGGTCGGCGAGATCACGCACGAAATCGCGGTGTGCATCTGAATCGTGGCTGTAGCTGATGAAAACCTTGGTCATGGGGATTTTTCAAGCCGGGGATGTGATTCCCTGAATAATACAGCCTATCCACCACCTTGTCTGTTTTCTGTCAGCCGGAAAACCGCTTACCTGTATGGATGACGCAACTTGCAGCCGCAGCCTTTGACGCGCTTGGCCTTAACCTTGCCCATCGCTTTTCTGACCTTTTTGTATTTGGCTTTTTTGGCCTTGACGGATTTTACCTTGGCTTGCCTTTCCGTCTTCAGTTTGCTCAGGTCGCACACAGTTTGTGGCTGGTCATTGTCATAAACGTAACTGGCCAGTGAATACATGGCATTTTGCGTGGAGCTGCCCTTATCCATCGCATAACTATAATAAGCATCCTGCCCAGAAGTTGAGTCACCCGTATTATCCGCATATTGATAGTTGTAATACGCATTGCCATTATTCTGGCCGGAATAATATTGGTTGCTATCGCTGGAATAGTAAGTTGTGCCGTTATAGGCTGAACGTGTTGTGGTTGCACAGCCGCTCATGGTAATCATCAGCAACACGCCCAATACGAATAATACAAAACGTTTCATGGTATAGCCCTTTCAAGTCATTTCTGTTGTTCTTATGTTTATGTGCCGCCGTAACAGCACATTCCCCGCTTTGATTTAAGGCTAAGCGATGACGGATCGTGCTGGCAAGTTTGTTAAGTGGCTTCGGCAAAAGTTGAGTGGCAAGAAAAAGGCCCTTCATCTGAAGGGCCAAGGGGTTTGCCCATATTGACCAAATACGAGACGGAAATTATTTATCCCAGGCACACAGGATTACATCGCGGTTGACCCAGCACGCACCATCCCGGCGCAACTCACCCAATGGGGCTTGGGCATGGGTGCTGGCCGGATCATCATTCCAGAACGCATCCGCCGTATTCCTGCCGCTCTTGCTGAGATACACCGTATGCGGGTTGCCAAACAGGCGGAACGAACCATCCGGGTCAGCCTCGTAGCCACACCTGCCGGACAGGTAGGTTTTGCCGTTCACAATCAGGGAACACAGCACCTGACGGTTCCCCGGCAGGTCACAAATACTGGGCTGGTCACGCTGGCTGGCATAAGTTAAATCCGCCACCGGGCTGGAAAGGTAAGGGTTCGCAGGAGCGGGGGATGCGCTTGGCGGCACGTAATCCGCTTGTTGCGCTGGTGCGCCCGGCTGCTTGTTCTGGATACTGTTCACACAATCAAACAACATATCAAACGCAGGTTTGGCGTTAAGTGCGAACTGAAAACTTTCCGACTCAATGGCAATGTTGAGTTGCTGCCCGTTGACAAAAGTGCCAATGCCCCCGGTATCGCTGGCCGCCTTGCTGATGCGGTTCCACACCACGCCTTCCGGGTCTCGCACCCGTTGCATGTTGGTTTGTTGGGAAAGTTGATCCACCTGATAACTGGCGGGAAATACGCTGCCTCCCCCGCTCAAATCACCATTGCCGATCGTAAATTCTGCCGTAAATTTATCCGGCTGGGCAGTAAAGCGCAGGCGTGTATTCTCCCTGGCAAAGTTGCGGGTCATCTGGCAGTACGCAAGACGTGATGCAAAACGGTCAAACGTGTAGTAATCCACTTTCCAGCCAACCGTGCTGGCATAATCCCAGCGGTATAGCTGGCCTGATGCTGCCCGCGCCGCCTCGGCTGTACCCGTTTGCGCCAACAGGGCTGTACCCGTCAGGAACACCGCAACCGCAGCGGGTCGTAACCGTTTCCAGAAATTCTTCACCATAAAGCACTCCTTTTTTATCTCTCAATTGTGCGAAAATAAACCCTTCACTGGCTCAGTAACGGCAAGGCTTCTTGACACGCTTTTTGAAGTGTTTGACCTTTTTGGTTTTATACGTGGCTTTCTTGTAGACTTTACAAGTGGAATGACAGGACTTGATCCGCTTGATCTTTTTGGCATGGTAGTAATGGCGCTTGGCCTGTTTCAGCGGGCAAGTTGGCTGGCTGTAGCTGTTGTAACGCGCCAGCGAGTACAAGGTATTTTTATCGTTATTGTCAATATAGTAAACAGGATTTGGAGTATTGTAGGTATAGCTGTTATCTGGATAAGCATACGTTTGTGGATCATTATAATTATCATAGTAGCCCGGCGTATTATATTGGTAATAGGCGGCATTCTGATAATAAGCATTGTCTGCAAATACAGGCTTACCTATCAGAAATAGCGTGAATAACGTAATCAGTGCAACAATGATCTTTTTCATGGGCTAATACCTCGCATTCCGGGATTTCTCTAAAACACTCTGAGGCTCAGCCTAGATTAACAGGCTATTAACGGTCAAGTTTGTTGGGCTTAACTTGTGAAAGTTAATTGTCATCCTGACGGACGGTCAAATACAAATCCTGGTCATCGCCAAACGCCCCCAAAAGTTGACGCCGTGATTCACTTAACAAACGGGATAAATATGCCAACCGTTCAATCACATTATCCATGGCCTGAAGTTGTTGCATGGCTGGATCAGGAACAACCGTTGGAATCACCTCACTGCCGGAATTAACGGATGGCTTTTTCAGGCTGGCAATATGCCGGTTTTCCGGGCTGATTTCCGGGCGATTGGCCGGTGCTGTTGCATGGTTTATTTCGGCTTGTTGCGCAGCTTCCCACACCTGTTTGATGCGCAAATGGTTGCCGCCCCCCAACAGGTTGCGGATACCAAACGGCGTCACGGGCTTATCCTCAGCCAGCAACTGCTTCCCTGCCTCAACAATTTGTGCATCGGTGTAGGTGGGTTTTTTCATGGATTAACTTTCTTATCTGTGCCCGGCCTGAGCCTAACATACTTTGCTGACAGTAAACTTAACTTATGGTTCAACCGCCCGACATACGGAAAATGACCAAAGGGGAACTTGAAATTTACCCGCCACACCCCCACGCTATGCCATCAGGCAAAACATCAGGAACCGTCATGGAACAATACCGGGGAACCACCATTTTGAGCGTGCGCCGCAACGGGAAAGTTGTGGTGGGGGGGGATGGTCAGGTCACGCTCGGCAACACCATGCTCAAGGGCAACGCCCGCAAGGTGCGCCGCCTATATAACGATAAAGTGCTGGCTGGTTTTGCAGGCGGTACGGCAGACGCCTTCACCCTGTTTGAGCGCTTTGAAAGCAAGTTGCAGGCGCACAACGGCAACCTCACCCGCGCGGCGGTGGAACTCGCCAAGGACTGGCGCACCGACCGCATGTTGCGTCGTCTCGAAGCCCTGCTGATCGTGGCGGATGCAACCGCTTCCCTGCTAATCACCGGCAATGGCGACGTGGTGGAGCAGGAAAATGACCTGATCGCGATTGGCTCCGGCGGCTCTTTCGCACTGGCCGGAGCACGCGCCCTGTTGGAAAATACCGAGCTTTCCGCGTGCGAAATCGTTGAAAAAGGGCTGCATATCGCCGCCGACATCTGTATTTACAGCAACCATAATCTGACCATTGAGGAACTGTAATGGCCGTTTCCACCATGACCCCCCGCGAAATCGTCCAGGAACTGGATAAACACGTCATTGGTCAGGACAAGGCCAAACGTTCCGTCGCCATCGCCCTGCGCAACCGCTGGCGTCGTCAGCAACTGGATGACACCCTGCGTCACGAAGTCACGCCGAAAAACATCCTGATGATCGGCCCGACCGGCGTGGGCAAGACCGAAATCGCCCGCCGCCTCGCCAAACTGGCCAACGCGCCCTTCATCAAGGTCGAAGCCACCAAGTTCACCGAAGTCGGCTATGTGGGCAAGGAAGTTGATTCCATCATCCGTGACCTCGCCGACATGGCGATGAAAATGTTGCGTGAGCAGGAAGTGGAAAAGGTCAACTACCGTGCGCAGGAAGCCGCCGAAGAACGCATCCTCGACATCCTGCTGCCTGCACCACGCAAGGAAACGCCTGTCAACGAATGGCTTGCCACTGGCGAAGAGGAGCCAGCCAAACCAGTGCGCGAAGATTCCGCCACCCGCCAGAAATTCCGCAAGAAACTGCGCGAAGGCGAGCTGGATGACAAGGAAATCGAACTGGATGTCGCCGTTGGCGGCGCCAGCGTGGAAATCATGACTCCGCCGGGCATGGAAGAAATGGCCAGTCAGTTGCAAAGCATGTTCCAGAACATCGGCAGCCACAAAAAGCGCAAACGCAAGATGAAGATCAAGGATGCGCTCAAGGTGCTGACCGAGGAAGAAGCCTACAAAATGGTCAACGAGGAAGACCTCAAACAACGCGCCCTGTTTGCGGTGGAACAGACCGGGATTGTGTTCCTCGATGAAATCGACAAGGTGGCGCGCAGTGGCCAGGTCAGCGGGGCGGATGTGTCCCGCGAAGGCGTGCAGCGCGACCTGCTGCCGCTGATTGAAGGCTGCACGGTCAACACCAAGTACGGCATGATCAAGACCGACCACATCCTGTTCATCGCCTCGGGTGCTTTCCACGTATCCAAACCCTCCGATTTAATACCGGAATTACAGGGTCGCCTGCCAATTCGTGTAGAAATGGATGCGCTTAGCGCCAATGACTTCGAGCGCATCCTGACCGAACCGAATGCTTCCCTGACCGAACAGTATCAGGGCTTGCTGGCAACCGAAGGGGTGGAGCTGCATTTCACGCCGGAAGCCGTGCGCCGTATCGCCGAAATCGCTTTCGAGGTCAACGAACGTACCGAAAACATCGGCGCGCGCCGCCTGCACACCGTGGTCGAGCGCCTGCTGGAAAACGTGCTGTTCGACGCGCCGGATTGCGACAACCAGATGACGGTTGATGCTGCCTACGTAGACAAGACCCTTGGCGAACTGGTCAAGGATGAAGACCTGAGCCGCTACATCCTGTAGGGGTGTATTGCAATACGCCCAGTGCCGGAACCCAAAATACCCACAGCGAGATTTGAAATGACACCGATCGACATTACCCTGAACCAGAAAACCCGCGAGCTGATCATTACCTGGCCGGGCGACGAAGTGCACGCCATGAGCTGCGAATACCTGCGGGTCAATTCCCCGTCCGCCGAAGTGCGCGGCCACGGGCCGGGGCAGGAAAAGCTGCAAATCGGCAAGGAAAACGTGAACATCAAGGGTATTGAGCCGGTCGGGCATTACGCCATCCAGTTGTTTTTCGACGACAACCATGACAGCGGCATTTACGACTGGAACCTGTTGTACGACCTGGGCAAAAACATGGAGCAGTACTGGGCGGAATACCTGGCCAAACTGGACGCAGCTGGTTACAAGCGGAAAGCGCCGGGGCAGGTTATCTGATGCAGCCCATTACCCTGTCCGAAGCCCTCGACTCCCTCAAATACAACGCCGACGGCCTGATTCCCGCGATTGCCCAGCAATACGACAGCAACGAAGTGCTGATGATGGCGTGGATGAACCGCGCCAGTCTCGAGGAAACGCTGCAAACCGGGCGGGTCTGCTACTGGTCTCGTTCGCGCAATAAATTCTGGCGCAAGGGCGAATCCTCCGGGCAGGTGCAGATGCTGAAGGAATTCCGCTACGACTGCGATGCCGACACCATTCTGCTACTGGTCGACCAGATCGGGCCTGCCTGCCACACCGGGCGGCGTTCCTGTTTCTACAACAAGGTGGAAGGCGATCAGGTCATCATTGACCGCGAAGTGCTGATCGACCCGGCAACGCTGTACGCTTGATGGAGCTTTATTAAGCCCAGTGAGGAATTTCTGACAAGCAAGAAAAACAGGATTATCATCCAATAATTATTTCTTGTCTGCCAAACCCCCTTGCCATGTGGAATGAAGCCGAAACCCGCCTGCGCCTGATTGACCCTGTACTGCGCGATAAAGGTTATCTGGAACAGCACTGGATGCTCCAGTTGGAGCGTCCCCTGCCTATTGACCCGGCAGGCAACAAGGGGAAGCGCAAAAAGGGAGCCAAACCTTGCGATTACCTGTTGTGTGTCTGGCTGGAGGGTATGCCGAAAGCGCTGCCGGTCGGAATTATCGAAGCCAAGGCAGTCGATGCAGACCCCATGAAAGGGATGCAACAGGCCAAAGGCTACGCCGCACATTGTGACCGATTGCATGTACCGTATGTATTTTCTACCAACGGCCACCGTTACGCGGAATTCAACCGCATCGACGAGCTGCTCAATGGCCCGTTTGCCATGCGGGATTTCCCTACCCAGCAAGCATTGACGGAACGCTTTGCCCGCAATACGGGTATCAATCTCACGCAGCCCGCCTCGCAACTGCTGTTCATGGCCGATAGTCAGGCTTATGGCGGTAAGCCACGCTATTATCAGGATGCAGCCATCCGCGCCGCATTTGAGAAAATCCTGCGTTGTCAGCAACAGGGGGAGCCAGCGCGGGTGTTGCTGTCACTGGCGACCGGGGCAGGCAAAACCATCATTGCGGCCAACATGCTATGGCGCATGTCCCAGGCTGGATTGCTTGCCAAGCCTGCGCTGTTCCTGTGTGACCGCGATGAGTTGCGTAGTCAGGCATATGACAAGCTCAAGGCCGTTTTCGGTGACAATGCACGCATCGTACAAATGGAACGTGGCGCCAATGCAGCGAAAAATGCCCGTATCCACATCGCAACTTACCAGACGCTGGGGCTGGACGATGACGATGCCCAAACAGAAAGTTTTCTTACCCGTCATTACGAAGACAATGCCTTTTCGGTCATCCTGATTGACGAATGCCACCGTTCTGCATGGGGGCGCTGGTCGGAAGTCCTCAAACGCAACCCGGATGCCATCCATATCGGTTTGACCGCCACGCCGCGCCAACTGAAGGAGGGCAGGCACAGCAAGGAAGATGCCGAAATCAGCGCCAATAACATGCGTTATTTCGGTGAACCTGTGTATGAATACAGCCTGTTGCAGGCGCAGGAGGATGGTTGGTTGGCCGCGTGCGAAGTGGTGGAACGCAAGGTGCGCGGTGATGACGAATCCCTCAAGCAGGTCGAGGTGTTGCAGGCCAAGCCGGTGGAAATCCGCACCTGGCAGGCGGTACATGAAGATGATGTAAAACCGGAATACGGCAAGGGTCAGTTTGAGCGTGACCTGTTACAACCCAAACGGATTACCGCCATGTGCGAAGACTTGTTCCAGCAACTCTGCCAGCATGGCGGGCCGGAACAGAAAGCCATCATTTTTTGCGCCAGCGACATCCATGCCGACCGGGTGGCGCAGCAGATGGGCAATTTGTATAGCGACTGGTGCAAGCAAAACAAACGTACACCAAAAACTGATTATGCATTCAAATGCACCAATACCTACGGTGCCGGATTGATTGAGCCGATGCGCGGTTCCGGCGAACGCTGTTTCATTGCCTGCACGGTAGATTTGCTGGCGACGGGGGTTGATATTGAGCGGCTGAATGCAGTGGTGTTTTTCCGCTATCTGCAATCCTCCATCCTGTTCTACCAAATGGTTGGGCGTGGCACGCGCATCCACGAAGCGACGCAGAAATACAAATTCTGGCTATATGACTATACCGGCGTTACCGAACTGTTTGGTAAAGATTTCATCACCCGTGCACCTTCCAATAGCGATGGCGGCGACAGTGGTGGCGGCAGGACATCCCCGATCATTGAAGTCACGAAAGGTAAGGAAATACAGGTGGATGCTGTCGGGCATTTCATCATCATGCAGCGGGATGGCCGCGATGCCAAAGTGCCGTTGGAAGAATACCGTGCCGCCATGATGGAGCGGGTTATCCGCGAGGCCAATACGCTGGAGGATTTCCGTCAGCTATGGGTGGAAAAGAACCGCCGTCGCACCTTGATCGACCATTTGCTGGGGCAGCATTACGCGCCCAGCAGCTTGGCTCACGCAAG
>JBBIHI010000099.1:0-8845 GCA_037447095.1 Thiotrichaceae bacterium | reverse complement strand
AATCAGCTTCAGATTTTCTTGAAAATCAGGGTTCCGTTGGTGCCACCAAAACCGAATGAGTTGCTCATGGCAACGTCAACCTTGGTCTCACGGGCAACATTAGGAACGTAATCCAGGTCACATGCCAGATCCTGATTCTGCATATTGATGGTCGGTGGCAGCACTTGATCACGGATAGCCAGCACGCTGAATACCGCTTCGATACCACCCGCAGCACCCAACAAGTGACCGGTCATGGACTTGGTGGAACTGACCGCAACCTTGTAGGCATGATCACCCAGCGCACGCTTGGCAGCCATGGTTTCCGCCTTGTCGCCCGCCGGTGTGGATGTACCGTGCGCATTGATGTAATCAATGTCAGTCGCATTCAGGCCAGCATCACGCATTGCATTGACCATGCAGCGGGCAGCGCCTTCACCGCCTTCTGATGGGGAAGTCATGTGGTAAGCGTCACTGCTCATACCATAACCAACCAGTTCGCAGTAGATGCGTGCGCCACGCTTTTTGGCGAATTCGTACTCTTCCAGCACCAATACACCTGCGCCATCACCGAGGACGAAACCGTCACGGTCAACATCCCAAGGGCGGCTGGCCGCTTCCGGGTCATCATTGCGGGTAGACAGCGCACGCGCTGCCGCAAAACCACCGATGCCCAGCGGGGTGGAACCCATTTCAGCGCCACCGGCAACCATCACGTCTGCATCGCCATAGGCAATCATACGCGCCGCATCACCGATACTGTGGGTGGCAGTCGCACATGCGGACACTATGGACATATTGGGGCCTTTCAAACCGAACATGATCGACAGATTGCCTGCCACCATGTTGATAATACTTGCGGGCACAAAGAAGGGGGAAATCTTGCGCGGCCCACCATTCAGGTAGGCAGTGTAGTTACGTTCGATAGTGTCCAGACCACCGATACCGGAACCCATGAGCACACCGATACGCTCGGCATTTTCTTCGGTCACTTCCAGACCCGAGTCACGGATAGCCTCAACACCCGCACCGATACCGTAATGGATGAAGGTATCCATTTTTTTCTGGTCTTTCGGTTTGATGTATTCGTCAGCGTTGAAATCCTTGACGTTACCGGCAATTTGCACACTGAAGGCGCTGGCGTCAAACAGGTCAGGATTAATACGGGCAATCCCGCTGCGGCCTGCCTTGATGTTGTTCCAAGCAGTTTCCAGTTTGGAACCGACAGGTGAAACAATACCCAAACCTGTCACTACTACACGTCGCTTAGACAAATGAATGCCCCCATTTCTGCATCACAATATGAAAAACCGCAGCCGTCAGCACAGACTGCGGTTTAATAAGGCAAGATTAACCCTGCTGAGCTTTGATGTAATCAACAGCAGCTTGAACGGTGGTAATCTTCTCGGCATCTTCATCAGGAATTTCAGCACCGAATTCCTCTTCCAACGCCATAACCAGTTCAACGGTATCCAGTGAATCCGCGCCCAGATCGTCAATGAAGGAAGAGTCCAGTTTCACTTCCGCTTCGTCAACACCCAGTTGCTCAACAACGATTTTCTTGACGCGCTCTTCAATATCGCTCATGGTTTTTTGTTCCTCGTTAATAAAAAATGCTCAGTAGCGGTAGACTATTGTATTTAAAACCCGTGCATCATGCCAGCAGGTTTACGCCATATACATGCCACCATTGACATGAATCGTCTCGCCCGTGACATAAGCCCCCAGCGGTGACGCCAGGAACAGCACAGCACCCGCAATTTCGCCGGGTTGTCCGAGACGGTTCAGGGGGATATTCTGCAACAGGTTGTTACGCTGGTCTTCGGACAATTCACGGGTCATGTCGGTATCAATAAAGCCCGGTGCAACCACATTGACGGTAATCCCACGCGAGCCGATTTCACGCGCCAGGGATTTGGAGAAACCCACCAGCCCGGCTTTGGCTGCCGCATAGTTGGTTTGCCCCGGATTGCCGGATGCACCGACCACCGACGAAATGGAAATGATGCGGCCTTTTTTGGCTTTGGTCATGCCGCGCATACACGCCTTGCTCATGCGGTAAACGGAGGTCAGGTTGGTGGCAATGATGTCATCCCATTCCTCATCCTTCATGCGCATCAGCAGGTTATCGCGGGTGATGCCTGCATTGTTGACCAGCACCGTTACCGCGCCAAATTCATCAGCAACGGCCTTGATCACACTGTCGATGGATTCCTTGTCGGCAACATTCAATACCATGCCCTTGCCTGCAATGCCTGCCTCCGCCAGATAAGCAGAAATGGCATCTGCGCCTTTCGCCGAGGTTGCCGTACCAATTACGGTCGCACCGGCCTTACCCAGTGTTTCAGCAATACTCCGGCCAATACCACGGCTTGCGCCGCTGACCAGGGCGATTTCACCCTGCAAACTGATCAACGATTCCATCAGGTTCCACTCTCCTCACACAATTTTAATGCTTCTTCCAGGGTTGCTGCATCGTGGACGCACACTGCCCCCATCTTACGGTCAATGCGGCGGTTCAGACCTGCCAATACCTTGCCTGGACCGAACTCCACAATCGCAGATGCTGCATACTTATCCTTGAGCGCCATAATAGTATCAACCCAACGTACCGGACGGTAAAGCTGCTGTTCCAGCGCGGAAACCGTTTCCACTGCACTCGTGCGGGCTGCTGCATCCACATTATGCAGCACGGGCATATTGCCTGTGCGAAGTGTCGTTTCAGCCAGCCTGGTGGCCAGTTGTTCGGCTGCCGGTTTCATCAGGGCGCAATGCGATGGCACGCTGACCGACAGTTTGATCGCTTTCTTTGCACCCATGGCATTCGCAGCTTCAATCGCACGCTCCACTGCGGCGGCACTACCCGCAATCACCACCTGACCGGGGGAATTGAAATTGACCGCTTCCACGACATCACCTTGCGCCGCTTCTGCACAGGCTGCCACGATTTGCGCATCTTCCAGACCGAGGATGGCAGCCATTGCACCAGCACCTTCCGCCACCGCAGATTGCATAAGCCGGGCACGCTCGGCAACCAGAGCAACAGCATCGGTGAAATCCAGTACCCCGGCAGCTACCAGCGCAGAATATTCACCCAGGCTATGCCCTGCTACCGCCGCTGGCTGGCAACCACCCTGCTTCAGCCATACCCGCCACACCGCAACACCTGCCGCCAACATCAGGGGCTGGGTATTTTCAGTACTGTTCAAGGCTGCTTCAGGGCCTTCCTGCGCCAGCTTCCACAAATCCCGCCCCAGCACATCAGAAGCTGCCTGAAAGGTTTCAGCTACTTCATTGAATTGTGAGCCAAGCCCGGAAAGCATCCCCAATGATTGGGAACCCTGCCCCGGAAAAACACCTGCTATTGTCATGCAACCCCTACTCCCACGAAAACAAATATTGGTTTTCTTCCCCAAGAACGGAAAATCCGTCTATCCTAATCAAAACCACCGCCTATGAAAACCAAGCAGGCTACAATTTTGTGCCGTATTGCACAAAATACCTGACATTTCAGCCAGAAAAGGCTTGTCATCTGGCGTGCGGCAAGGATAATACGCCGTTTAGATTTCCCGGCACTTTGAAGAGATTATGGCAAAGGAAGATTACATTGAAATGGAAGGCACGGTGGTTGAAACCTTGCCAAACACCACATTCCGCGTAGAACTGGATAACGGTCACGTTGTAAACGCACATATTTCAGGCCGTATGCGTAAAAACTACATCCGTATCCTGACTGGCGACCGCGTTACTGTGCAACTGACCCCTTACGACCTGACCAAAGGCCGTATCAGCTACCGCAACAAATAAAAATGCGCCCCGCAGGGCGCATGGTCAGATTGATCCGGTCGCCTTGGTTTTCAGGCTGGCAATGCCTCTGTCCCAAACATTTCAATCGACAGCCCGTCACCGTCACTATCCAGTGAAACTTCTGCCCGTCCACCCTGGCTGAGTTCCCCGAACAGAATGGCGTCTGCCAGTGGCTTCTTGATGTGCTCCTGGATAACCCGTTCCATGGGACGGGCACCCATAAGGCGGTCGTAACCTTTTTGCGCCAGCCATTCGCGGGCATCCTCGCTGACCACCAGCACCACTTTCTTGGATTCCAGTTGCGCTTCCAGCTTGATAATGAATTTATCCACGACGGATGCCACGACTTCCGGTGTCAATGCGCCAAACTGGATAATGCCATCCAGACGGTTACGGAACTCGGGTGAGAAGGTGCGGTTGATGGCCTCGCCGGTATCAGCCGTATGATCCTGCGTAGTAAAGCCCAGGGACTTGCGGCTGATGTTTTCCGCCCCCGCATTACTGGTCATGATCAGGATGACATTACGGAAATCGACCTTGCGCCCGTTGGCGTCGGTCAACGTACCATGATCCATGACTTGCAGCAGGATATTGAACACATCCGGGTGCGCTTTCTCGATTTCATCCAGCAACAGTACTGCATGAGGATGCTTATTGACGGCATCAGTCAACAGACCGCCTTCATCATAACCAACGTAACCCGGCGGTGCGCCAATCAGGCGGGATACCGTGTGCCGTTCCATGTATTCGGACATGTCAAAGCGCAGCAGCTCAATCCCCAAACGCTGGGCAAGCTGGCGGGACACTTCCGTCTTGCCCACCCCGGTTGGCCCGGCAAACAGGAAGGAACCAATCGGCTTGACATCATCCCGCAACCCGGAACGTGCCATCTTGATCGCGGCAGTCAACTGCGCAATGGCGTTGTCCTGACCGAAGATCACCATTTTCAGGTCACGTTCCAGATTCCTGAGTATCTGCATGTCGGAGGTGGAAACCGATTTGGGTGGAATACGTGCAATCTTGGCGACAATATCTTCGATGTCATGCACGTTGATGGTCTTCTTACGCGAAGCCGCAGGCTGTAATTGGCGGTTTGCCCCGGCTTCGTCAATCACATCAATCGCCTTGTCCGGCAGGTGACGGTCATTGATGTATTTGGCCGACAGCTCCGCAGCCGCTTTAAGCGCGGGGAAGGTATAGCGTACATTGTGATGCAGCTCGAAACGCGCCTTCAGCCCCTTGAGGATGTCGATGGTTTCGTCCACGCTCGGCTCGTTAATGTCGATTTTCTGGAAACGCCGTGCCAGCGCACGGTCTTTCTCGAAAATGCTGTGGTATTCCTGGAAAGTCGTCGAACCGATGCATTTCAACTCACCCGTGGACAGTACCGGCTTGATCAGGTTGGAAGCATCCATCGTACCGCCGGAAGTAGCACCCGCGCCGATAATGGTATGGATTTCATCAATAAACAGGATCGCGTTTGGCTCAGACTTGATCTGCTTGAGTACTGCCTTCAGGCGCTTTTCAAAATCGCCACGGTATTTGGTTCCGGCCAGCAATGCACCCATGTCGAGGGAATAGATCACCGCGTTGGCAAGGATTTCCGGCACTTCACCGTCCACAATCCGTTTTGCCAGACCCTCGGCAATCGCGGTTTTCCCGACACCTGCTTCCCCAACGAGTAAGGGGTTATTTTTACGGCGGCGGCACAGCACCTGAACCGTGCGCTCGATTTCCAGGTCACGCCCAATCAGTGGGTCGATTTTACCCGCCAAGGCTTGTTCATTGAGGTTGCTGGCGTATTTGTCGAGTGGCTTGCCACTTTCAGCGTTTTCAGCGTCCGTTTCCTGCTGCGTTGAGGAGGAAGCTTGTTCGTCATCATGCCCATGGCTGGGCGATGAGGGGTCAACGAGACGGTCTTTGCGGATGCCGTGGGAAATGAAATTGATGATGTCCAGACGGCTGACCCGGTGGCGGGACAGGAAATACACCGCGTGGGAATCAGGCTCACCGAAAATGGCGACCAGCACCGCATCCCCGGTCACTTCACCCTTGCGCGAGGACTGCGCACTGTAAACCGCACGGTGGATGACGCGCTGGAAACCCAGCGTGGGCTGTACGTCGCGCTGGTCATTTTCCGGCATCAACGGGGTATTTTCGGCAATGAACTGTTCCAGTTCACGGCGCAAGGCGGGAATATCAACATTGCAGGCACGCAAGGCTTCGGCAGCGCTGGGATTGTCCAGCATGACCAGCAACAGGTGCTCCACCGTCACGAACTCGTGGTGATTATCCCGCGCATCACGGAACAGGGTGTTGATTGAGTACTCTACTTCGGCGCTTAACATAACTTATGCCTCTTCCATCGTACACAGCAAAGGATGTTGATGCTCCCGTGCAAACCGATTGACCATGGCGACCTTGGTTTCCGCTATATCCCGGGTATACACGCCACAAATGCCTTTTCCTTTGGTATGCACACTCAACATGACCCGAGTGGCATTCTCCCTGTCCATCCCGAAAAAGGCTTGTAGTACCTCCACTACAAAGTCCATCGGCGTGAAGTCATCGTTTAATAGTATAACTTTAAAGCGCGGTGGTTCTTTCACCTCTGGGCGGGATTCCTGCACCGCTACGCCGGAATCGTGGCTGTCGCTATGATTGTCTTTGTGTTTCTGCGCCATCGTCTCAAATGCCCCAAGCATCTCTCATCAAATATAGACCATTGGATACTGTTATAAACGCTTTCACAGCTTACTGTCACTATCCCTGACCTACATTGGTGGTAACTTTGCGGAATGCAAGGCTAGTACAACGTCATCTTTGATTTGTCACGCGATATACCCCATGCTCCTAACCATGAAATCTGCAGGAGCAACCCATGTCCAAGAAATACATCGTCCGTCTGGACAACAGTGAACGCGGGCAACTGGAACAGATGGTCAAAGTGGGCAAAGCAGCGGCGTATAAACCCAGCACGCACAAATCCTGCTGAAAGCAGATATTGGCCGGGAAGGGCCTGGTTGGGGCGATGACCAGATCAGCGAAGCCTTTGATGTCAGCACCCGGACAGTGGGGCGCGTGCGCCAGCGGTTGGTGGAAGGCGGCCTGGAAGCCGCCCTGTCCCGCGCCAAACAGGGACGCTGCCGGATGCCCCGCCTGGATGTGGCGACGGCGAAGCCCATCTGGTCACGCTGGCCTGTTCAGAACCTCCGGAAAGCAGCGCCCGCTGGACATTGAGGCTGCTGGCGGACAAGCTGGTGGGGCTGGAGGTGGTGGAAGCCATCTCCCACGAAACGGTGCGGCAGGTTTGTCGGGTAGGGACAGCGCATTACTGCACCATCCACCGGGTCATCGGTGGCAGTCACCCGCCACCGATTCCCACAGAACGTAGCGTGCGGATTTCCCGCACTACGCTCTTCAGGTAATGATTCACAACACAGCGAGTGACTGAAACTGGGCATAACTCAGCTTCAGCCTTGGCCGCTGTAACGGAAAACACGTCTTGATCTTGTGGAAAACTTCCCACGTCACCCGTCCTTCACGGTTTCGGTGGTTCAACATCTTTCGCCAATAACGTTCCACAAAGTGATGCACCTTATGCAGGCCGCTGAAGTTTCCAGCAATACCATAGTAGCCATAGTGACCACGTAGCACCCGATTCAGGTTAATCACCTGTTCCCGTATGGGCAGATGTCGCATTCGTCTCATCAGGTCGCTCAAGTGGGTCATGCTGCGTCGAAGCCGAGACTTCTCCGTGCGAAAGCCCACCTTGAAGTTGCCTTTACGGTTGCGCGTGCAATAAAGGGTGAAGCCCAGAAAATAGATCGTCTCAGGGCGTTTTCTTCCTTTCTTGGCGGCGTGCCGGTCAGCAAATCGACCAAACTCAACCAACTTGGTTTTCGTCGGCTCCAGCGTCAGGCTGAATTTTGCCAGACGTTTACGCAACACATCCTGAAAACGGATGGCGTCCTCACGGTATTGGAAACACACCACAAAGTCATCGATATAGCGTGCCAAATACGCTTCGCCCCGTAACCGTGGTTTGACTACCTGCTCAAACCAAAGGTCAAGCACATAGTGCAGGTACAGGTTACTCAGCAAGACGCTAATCGATCCGCCTTGTGGCGTACCCTCCTCGTTTGGACTAATCTCACCCTCTTCCAGGATACCTGCTTTCAACCAGCGCCGGATCAAACTGATCAAGCGCGGATCGCCGACACGATGTTCCACAAATTGCAGCAACCATCCATGATTCAGACTGCCAAAGAAATTCTTCAGATCGGCCTCCAGCACCCAGCCCACTTTCTTGCCTGCGATCACTTCGTTCAAGGTCGACAAGGCATGGTGGGCACCAAGTCCAGTCCGTCCACCGAATGAACAGGACAGAAAATCCTGCTCGTAAATAGCGGACAAGACTTCCGCAACACTGCGCTGAAGCGCCCGGTCATTGACGCAGGGCACTCCCAGAGGACGCTTTTCCTGCTTGCCGGGCTTGGGGATATAAACCCGCCGAATCGGCGGCGCTGGGTATCCCTGTGTATGCATTGAACGCAACATTGGCCCAATCCACTGATCAAAGTCTTTCTTTGCCTCGGCTACCGTGACGCCATCACTTCCTGGTGCTGAGCGGTTGGGAATCCTGTTCAGGTTCTTCTCCACCCGTTCCCGTGTGACATGATGCGCCAGCGACGTAAACCGAAGTTTTGGTTCACATCGTGCTTTTACTGCTATTCGTTCCAGTTCCGTTTCCATGACCGGTGATTCTCCTCTTTGGATAGAAGACCGTGACCTTCCTTTGCATGAAGCTCATGTTTCTTCAGAACGATTCATTACCTGCTGGCTGCTTCCCCATGTAACCGGCTCTCCCGGTCTCGGAGTACTATCAGCCAGTCTGACTTCCGTATGGTCATCGAATCCTTCTCGCCTTGTTATACCCATCCCGTCCATAGCTGTTGAATAACGAAAGGTTCTCAAGCAAATTACGGGAGCTGTTGACCACCGGTAGTAATTTGCATGATCCAACTAGAATTCAGTGAATCCGATCAAAACGCCTTGA
>JBBIHI010000098.1:0-8869 GCA_037447095.1 Thiotrichaceae bacterium | reverse complement strand
CTCCAGACGGTCAGCATTCATTGCCAGACACATGGAACAACCCGGTGCACGCCATTCAAACCCGGCTTCGGTGAAAATCCTGTCCAGCCCTTCCTGTTCCGCCTGTTGTTTGACCAGACCGGAACCCGGAACCACCATCGCCAGTTTCACATTGCCTGCAACCTTGCGGCCTTTGGCAACCTCGGCGGCAGCACGCAAATCCTCAATCCGCGAGTTGGTGCAGGAACCGATGAATACCTTATCGATCTGCACCGCACTGATCGGCTGGTTGGCTTCCAGACCCATGTATTTCAGGGCGGCGCGGATGGCATTGGCCTTGACTGCATCGGCTTCGTTGGCCGGATCAGGCGTTTTGCCATCGACCGCAACCACCATTTCAGGGGAGGTTCCCCAAGTCACTTGCGGTTTGATGCTGGCAGCATCGAGATGCACCACGCGGTCAAATACAGCGTCGTCGTCGGAATGCAGCTTGCGCCATGCTTCCACCGCCTTGTCCCAGTTTTCGCCTTGCGGGGCATACGGGCGGCCTTTGACGTATGCGATGGTGGTATCGTCCACGCCAACCATACCGGCACGCGCACCGCCTTCGATTGCCATGTTGCACAAGGTCATACGGCCTTCCATCGACAAATCGCGGATGGCCTGCCCACCGAACTCGATGGCGTAACCTGTACCGCCTGCCGTGCCGATTTCACCGATAATGGCCAGCACGATGTCCTTGGCGGTAACGCCTGCACCGACTTTGCCGTCGACGCTGACCAGCATGTTTTTCATCTTTTTCTGGATCAGGCACTGGGTCGCCATGACGTGTTCGACTTCGGATGTACCGATACCGTGCGCCAAGGCACCGAATGCGCCGTGGGTGGAGGTGTGGGAATCGCCACAAACCACGGTCATGCCGGGCAGGGTTGCGCCCTGTTCCGGGCCGATAACGTGCACGATACCCTGACGGATGTCGCCGAGGCGGAATTCGGTCACACCGAAATCGTGGCAGTTTTCATCGAGCGTTTCCACCTGCAAACGGGAAACCGGGTCGGTAATGCCGTATTCCAACCCGGTGGTAGGCACATTATGGTCAGGTACAGCCACCATGGAAGCGACGCGCCACGGCTGGCGTCCGGCCATTTTCAGACCTTCAAAGGCTTGCGGGGAAGTGACCTCATGCACCAGATGGCGGTCGATGTAGAGCAGGCAGGTGCCGTCGGTTTCTTCGCGAACCACGTGCGCATCCCAAACCTTGTCGTAGAGCGTTTTGCCAGTCACAAACGAACTCCTTGATAAATAGCAGATGGGGGGAGCATATCACCCGCTTATGAATAAATAAAATTCATAATTTTCATATTATGCATTCCCCGATAGAATGGAATGCATGGACATCAACCAGCTCAATGCATTCGTGGAAGTCGCCCGCCACCAATCCTTTTCGCTGGCGGCTGAAGCGCTTTTCATCACCCAACCCGCCATCAGCAAACGCATTACCCAATTGGAAAGCGGACTGGGTACGCCGCTATTCAACCGGATCAACCGTAAAGTGACGCTGACGGAAGCAGGCCATGCCCTATTGCCTCGCGTGCAAGCCTTACGCAATGAACTGGAAGACATCCGCCGCATTGCCAGCAACCTGTCCGGCAAGCTGCAAGGGCATCTGGTCATGGGAACCAGCCACCACATTGGCTTGCGCCGTTTGCCCCCGACCCTGAGCCATTTCAACCGCGAATACCCGTCGGTACATCTGGATTTGCGCTTTGTAGATTCGGAACTGGCCTGTCAGGCGGTGGAACGCGGCGAGCTGGAACTGGCATTGATTACCCTACCCACCGAGTTGCCGGAACAATTGCAGGCGCAACGTATCTGGACAGACCGGCTATGTGTGGTTGCCGCCCCTGAACATCCACTCAGCCGCAGGCAGCACGTTCCGCTGGAAGAATTGATCCGCCACCGCTGCGTGATGCCGGGGAAAGACACTTATACCTACCACATCATCCGCCAAGCTTTACCCCTGCATGATCATGAACTGGACGTGTATATCAGCACCAACTATCTGGAAACGCTGAAAATGCTGGTAAGTTCGGGGTTTGGCTGGTCGGTCATCCCACATACCATGCTGGATAGTAGCCTGAAAGCCATTGCAACACCTCTGGAGTTACAGCGACATTTGGGGGTTATTTTTCACCGCAAGCGTATCCTGTCGAATGCAGCGAAAATTCTGTTGCAAATTCTGGATGGCTACGCCGACACATCTGCATAAGCTGCCATATCCGGTAAACAGACCAAAGAACATCCAATTTATATCCAATATCGGCCTGAAACCTACATGCGGTCATTATTGGGCGATGAATGCCAGCTTAACTGGATAGACTTATAGAGCATAAAAAATAATAATTACCGTAAATCAACTCTCAACCCAAACCAAGTAAAAACAAGGTGTTACTATGAAAGCCCCGTTCAAGAAAGTGATGCTTGCGGCATCGGTTTGCCTGGCATTTTCCTCTGCCAATGCAGCCGTCATGACCGATGCGCAAGTTGTCCGGTTTTTAGACCATGCGACTTATGGCGCAACATGGGATGACATTACCCCACTCAAAAACATCGGCATGAATGCCTGGATAGACAAACAGGTCAGGACAGCCCAATGCTCACACTATGATGAAACCACCAAGGAACGGTTCAGCAAAATCGGTGAGCAGATGATGTTCCGCGACAAAATCTGGTGGACCAAATCCATGACCTGCAACGATCAGCTACGTCAACGGGTTGCCTTGGCGTTGAGTGAAATCTTTGTAGTGTCCGATGCCAACAGCGGAACCCTGCGCCGCCATGAGGACGGGATGGAACATTACTACGACACGCTGGGAACCTATGGCTTCTACTATTTCAACCAGTTGCTGAAAGCGGTATCCCTGCACCCCATCATGGGTTCCTACCTGAACATGCGGGGTAATGAAAAGGCCAGTGCCGACAATGGCAATGCCAGACCTGATGAGAACTATGCCCGTGAAGTGATGCAGCTTTTCACCATTGGCCTGGTTCAGCTCAATATGGATGGCACACCCAAACTCGACGCCAAAGGCAATACCATACCCACCTATTCACAGCAGGATGTCTCCGAACTGGCACGCATATTGACTGGCTGGACGTGGCACGGTATCGACAAGGACAAATGGGAAAAGCTGAAAGGCAAAATTCACCCGGATGCAGGACAAGACTTTATCAGCCCGATGGTTGCCGTGGAGTACTACCACGACAAAGGTGCGAAAACTTTCCTGGGCAAAAAAATCCCTGCTGGCCAGACAGCGGAACAGGATATGGATCAGGCGCTGACCATCCTGTTTAACCACCCGAATACCGCCCCCTTCATCAGTAAACAGTTGATCCAGCGTCTGGTGAAATCCAACCCGTCACCTGCTTACGTCAGACGGGTTGCCCAGGTTTTCAATAATGACGGCAACTGGGGGCATGGCAATATGGTTGCCGTTATCAAAGCGATACTGACTGACGGCGAGGCACTGGCCGAAAATGACAAGCAGGGCAAACTGGCCGAGCCTTTACTGCGTGTAACCCAGCTATGGCGTGCTTTTCCTGTCCATCTGGAGGCAACCGCTGATAACCCTTACCCCTATTACTTTAATGGCGTAGATACCAATATCGGCCAAAGCCCGTTGAGTGCCCCCAGCGTTTTCAACTTCTTTGACCCGGCTTATGCCCCCAAAGACCTGAAAGACCAGGGACTCGTTGCCCCCGAATTCCAGCTACTGGATGAGAACCTGCTGGCACATATGGATAACCGTCTGGCAGCCATGGCACTGATGGGTTATGAAGACTCCGGCGCTGACCCGTCAGGTTTCTCTGGCCGCCTGGATTACTCAAGTTATACCCCATTGGTGGATACCCCCAACCTGTTGCTCAACCGGCTGGATACCCTGCTAATGAGTGGCAGGATGGATGCCAACATGCGCGGAACCCTGCTGGATATGGTCAACGACCTGAAAACCAAACAACACGCCACCCCGGCGCGTATTGTGGCGGAAGTCGTCCACATGATCATTATCTCCCCACAATACGCCATCCAATGGTAAGCAAAAAATACAAGAGGTCATCACCATGAAACGTCGCGATTTTCTGAAACAAGCCCTCGCAGGCACCATTGGCATGGGTTTGGCAACGCCTGCATCCATCCTTGGGCAATTTACCCTGGCACGCTCAGCCATGGCATCAAGCCAAGCCAGTTTTACTGACCATAAAGCCCTGGTTTGCATTTATCTGGGCGGTGGCAATGACAGCCTGAACATGGTTATTCCAACAGACGCCACTTACAGTACCTATGCCAAAGCGAAAAAATCCCTGGCTGTCGCCAAAAGCGACTTGTTACCTATTGTCCCCCTACGTAGCAATACCTACGCAGTTGGCTTGAATGGCACCAAAGTGGATGGTTCCCCCATCCTCACAGGTATGCAGAACCTGTTCAGCAAGAAGGGGCAGTTGGGAATCATTGCCAATGTCGGGACATTGCGCCAACCGACCTACAAGAAAGACATCGGCAACCTTGCGGCATTACCTCCGCAATTGTTTTCGCATAGCGACCAGACAGCGCACTGGATGCGCGGCAGCCTTGACATCAGCCAGTCCAGCGGCTGGGCCGGGCGGATGGCCGACATGATTGCGGATACGGCATCCATTTCCATGAACTTTTCCATCAACGGTACCAACCTCCTGCAAACAGGTTTAACAACGCCTTTTGTGCTGGGAAATAATGGTGTGACTGATTTCACCGCATTGCAGAAAGGGAGTCTGCGCCAACAAACACTGGACCGCCTGCTCCATCAAGCGGAGTCGATGAATAACCCACTGGTCGCCGAATACGCAAAATCTGCCGAAAAGATTCAGGCGAACGTTGCGTTTGTCAAAGGCGTACTGGATAAAGCACCCACGTCTGGCATTGCCGTTCCAACAGATAATCCGCTGGCAACCCAACTCAGTTACGTAGCGCAACTGATCAGCCAGCATCAGGCCCTGGGGCAAAACCGCCAATGTTTCTTTGTCAAATTGAATGGCTGGGATACGCACGATAACCAGATCGACGAACATCCCGCCTTGCTGAAACAGCTTGATGACGCATTATGGTATTTCTACCGGCGTATGATTGAGCTAAAAAAATTGAATTCCGTCGCAACCTTCACCATGTCTGAGTTTGGGCGTACCCTGACCGCCAACAGTGATGGCACAGACCATGGTTGGGGAGGGCATCACATCGTCATGGGCGGGGCAGTCAATGGTGGCGACATTTATGGCGCTTTACCTGATTTGACCCTCAACGGGCCAAACGACTTCGGGGATGGGCGCATGATTCCGACCACCTCCGCTGACCAGATGAATGCAACATTATTGCGCTGGTTCGGCCTAACCGATAGTCAGGTCAAGGAACTCTTCCCTAACCTTGCAAACTTTAACGCCTATAACCTCGGCTTCATGAACGCATAAGCACGCATCCAGCCTGCAATAAAAAAGCCAGCTCTCAGGCTGGCTTTTTTTGCCTCCCCGAACTGGAGAGGGCAACACACAAGAAAACGAAAGATCAGTCTTCGCGGCGGCGGCGGAAGAATGCAGCCGTTGCCAGCAACATGCTCATGATCGCCAGACCCCATTGGCTGAGGGTCGGGATTTGCAGGTGCGGTACGAAACCACAATCCACACTCAGGTTGGTGCTGGCATCACCGTCACCATCATCGGTTGGCTCACCACCGGAAGTGAGGGTAAACAGGCCGGTTGAACCACCCGCACTACAGTTGCTGTCATCGTTGGCCGGATTGCTGTCCACATCCCCGCCACGGATGGTTGGAATGTTGTACAGCGCAGGCGGGACAACCGCGATACTGTATTGGCCTTCTGGCAAGCCAGTGAACAGGTAGGAACCATCCGGCTTGGAAACCTGGGTTGCCACGATATTGCCGTCCTTGTCGAGCAGCTTGATGGTAACACCTTCCAGACCCGGTTCACCCGGCTCCTGCTTGCCATCCGCATTCAGGTCGATCCACATCTTGTCGCCCACCGACACGGTTTTTGCTGGTGGAACAACACCAAAGTCGATGGTCAGGTTGGAACGGTTATCCGGTGTACCCGTACCATCATTGCCATCATCACCTGTTGCGGTGGTTTCAAGCAATGGCTCCTTGTCGTTCAGGACAACCAGGTTGGAACACAGACCCTTGCTGGTGTCATTGTCACCATCGTCGTCGCCGTCGATGTCCGTATTGGCATCCAATTTTTCGCCAACACCTGTACTGCCAACATAACCCTCCAGCTTGCCGCCCGAGGTAAAGTTACTGGCAGCAATACATACCTGATAGCTACCTTCGGCAAGGGCTGTAAACAGGTAACGACCGTTGGCATCCGTCTGGGTTGTTGCCAGTTGCTTACCGTCGGCATCCTTGAGGATCATATCAATGCCTGCACCCGCAGGGTTTTCACCCACATCGGCAACACCGTTGTTATTGGCGTCGATCCACACACGGTTGCCGATGCTTTCAGTCGGTGTTGCTGGTTTGTAAAGGCCGCAATCCTCAGTCAGGTCGGTGTTGGCATCGGTATCGCCATCGGTGATGGATTCGGCACCAGCCGTAAGGTTGAACACTGGCATTTTGCCGTCGGCTGCACAGTTACTGTCATCGTTGGCCGTCGGGTCGGTTCCCTGCGTAGTAAACTGATAATCAGCAGGCGCTGTCACCGTGATCGTGTAATCACCTGCTGGCAAGCCAGTGAACAGATACTTGCCATTAGCATCAGTTGGTATTGGAGACAACGCTATATCACCTCCAATAATAACAGGTGTACCATCTGCGTTACGCAGATCAACCATTACCCCCGGAATACCCGGCTCCCCGGCATCCTGTTTACCATTATGGTTGGTGTCTTCCCAGATGGTGTCACCAACGGAAATAGTCGGCGGCGGCTGTATAACAGGTGCCACAACCGCAAAGTCAACGGTCAGGTTGCTGAGGTTATCATCGGTCAACAGGCCATCATCGCCCGGTATACCACTCGCGGTATCGGCTTCACCGGTTGGCTCATCGGAACCCAGGTTCAGTGCAACCGTCGTGCACGAGCCGTCGGCAACGACATCACTGCCATTATCATCATCATCCACATCATTGTTCGGATCGGCAACAGTCGCTACTGTGTTGGCTGTGTAACCTTCCAGTTTGTTGCCTGCTGCAAAGTTGCTGGCATCCACGCAAACGTCATACGTACCAGCATCCAGCAGCGGGAACAGATAGTAACCATTCGTCGTCAATACCTGGTCTGTCAGCCCGGTCGCATAGTCCTTCAGGGTCATGACCACGCCATCAGGCACAGGGCTTTCACCTGCATCGCGCTTGCCATCGTTGTTGGCGTCAATCCAGACACGGTTGCCGATGCTGTGCAACTGCTCTACTGCTGGTACGAAACCGAAATCAATCGTCAGGTTGGAGAGGTTGTCCGGGGTGCCGTGACCGTCATTACCATCATCGCCCGTTGCCGTCGTTTCAAGCAATGGTTCCTTGTCATTCAGGACAACCATGCCGGAACAGACATCCTTGCTGGTATCATTGTCGCCATTATCGTCGCCGTCGATACCACTGTCAGGGCTGCCATCTGCACCGATGTTCGGGTCTGCATGTTCCCCTGCACCTGTGCTCGGCCCATAACCGCCCAGCTTGCCGCCTGCTGCAAAGTTGCTGGCAGCCACACAAACCTGATAGCTTCCCTCGACCAAATCGGCAAACAGGTAACGGCCTTCGCCATCGGTAGTTGTCCTGCCGATTTCGTGACCATCTTCGCCTTTCAAAATCAGCTCAACACCCGCATCCGCAGGTAATTCGCCACTATCGGCAAAACCATTGTTGTTGGCGTCAATCCAGACACGGTTGCCGATACTGTGCATTGGAGTGGCTGGCTTGTAGAAGCCGCAGTCGACGCTGAGGTTGCTGTTGGCGTCGGTGTCGCCGTCGTCCACCGGTTCGCCGCCAATGGTGAGGTTGAACAGGGCGGTCTTGCCGTCCGCCGCGCAGTTGCTGTCGTCGTTGGCCGGTACGCTGTCAACGTCACCGGCATCCGGGGAGGCAATGTAACCTGCCGGTGGGGCGACCACGACCTGGTATTCGCCTTCCGGCAGGTTGCTGAACAGGTATTTGCCGTCCGCTGCGGTAGTCTGTGCGGCTACAGGGTTGCCAGCCAGGTCTTTGGCCGGTTGCCCGGTGCTGTCCAGCAGGGTGACAACGGCACCTGCCAGTGGGTTTTCACCGGCGTCCTGCTTGCCGTCATGATTGGTGTCTTCCCAGATGTAGTTGCCGACGGAGACAAACGGGGTGGCCGGTTTGTACAGGCCGCAGTCTTCGGTCAGGTCGCTGTTGGCATCGGTATCACCGTCGGTGGTGGATTCGCCACCAGCGGTGAGGGTGATGTTGGCGATCTTGCCATCCGCTGCACAGTTGCTGTCGTCGTTGGCGGTCGGGTCAGTACCCAGGCTGGTGAACACGTAACCGGTGGGTGCGGTGACGGTGATGCTGTAGGTGCCTTCCGGCAGGTTGCTGAACAGGTATTTGCCGTCCGCTGCGGTGGTCTGCGCGGCTACAGGGTTGCCAGCCAGGTCTTTGGCCGGTTGCCCGGTGCTGTCCAGCAGGGTGACAACGGCACCTGCCAGTGGGTTTTCACTGGCGTCCTGTTTGCCGTCGTGGTTGGTGTCTTCCCAGATGGTGTCACCGACCGAGACTGGGGTGGCTGTGGCTGGCTTGTAGAAGCCGCAGTCGACGCTGAGGTTGCTGTTGGCGTCGGTGTCGCCGTCGTCCACTGGCTCACCGCCAATGGTGAGGTTGAACAGGGCGGTCTTGCCGTC
>JBBIHI010000097.1:0-8873 GCA_037447095.1 Thiotrichaceae bacterium | reverse complement strand
TTCTTTATCCAAACAAACCGGAAGAAGAGGTACGTTGTTGATAAGCGAGCTACTGCACTTTTTCATGGATGAACCTCACTGCAAAGTCCCTTCCCCTTGAGTATAGTCTCTTCCGCACTTAACTATAGTGTTACCATCTACTGTATCTGCGCAAGATTGGGCTGGATTTTATGATGGGCAAACACTGAACTATTGGGCACAGAAGTTTCCTAAAGGAATTCAAGAAAACATAGACGAAGTTATGTGGCCAAAGTTGACATCTGAGGAAAAGCAAGTTTTGGCTGGAACGGTTTTAACTTTTCCTATAGAAGATGCAACACATCCTATGAATTTTTATGCCATAGAGGAAGGAGGTCAAAAAAAAATAGCTTTGCCTATCTCTTCACTTCATTTCTTTGCTGATTTGGCATTGGCTTATGTATGGCTTAACCACAATGGTTATTCTACGGATTTAGTCACGGATTATTTGGCTATGGTTAAGTACCAATGGCCTAATGGTGATTTGCGCGGTGTTCCTCATGATCCATTAGAGGTCTTTGGAATTCCTGAGGGGGCAAGGGATGACCCCAGTATCGAAGGTGACTATCAACGTATTCTCGGAACGGCTGTTGTATTTGTTTTGGCACATGAAATGGGGCATCTCTACCACCATGATTTAAGATATGCACATTCAGTGCAACAAGAAGAAGCTGCGGATCAGTTTGCACTTGAAATAATGCGCCGTATGGGGGAAATTCCAGTTGGGATGATTCCTTTTTTCACTGCACTGAGCCATCTTGAGCCTTATGCAGGTGAAAGGTCACAGAAACCAGCAACACATCCTGTTACCGCAGGTAGACTTCATAAAATAGCAAGCACTTTGCAACAACAGACAGAAGATTTTTCTAGAACAGGAACACCAGTTAGTACAATTAGAACAATAACTCTTGCAGTAGATAAAATTGCTGATACTTTAAACGATAGCGGTGTGCAATCACTATTTAGACAGAAGGGGCTAACGGTAACACCCGAATCACTTAATCCGCGTAAAGATAGAGGCGTGTCTAGTCAATCGAAACCTAATCAAGCCTTTGCAGGTGTATATACTGGTGAATGGACTGATGCAAAAGGGACTGCGATAGATGTGGAAATGAATCTGAAGCAAAACGGTGAAGAAGTAATAGGGCAGTATTTATTTGGCTCTGGCAGTGCTTCACTTTCGGGAATTGCCAAAGATGATAAGCTTTATTACAAATGGAAGTGGGGAACTGAATATTTTGGGAAAGGTGTATTGGATAACGACTCGAACGGAAAGGGCTTGTCTGGAACATGGGGTTACACCAATTCTGAGACAGGTGGAGGGACATGGAAACTTCATAGGAAAGGTGATTGATTATGATCAAAGAGAAGTTGAAAGCACTCCCAGTCGCCGAGCCTCCATCACGCAACTAAAACGGTTGTGCGAAGCCAACGCCTCAAACAGTTTGGAAACATGGATTTTGACCGTTGATTCTGTGATGTGCAGCTCATGGGCGATAGCCTTATTTGACAAGCCATTTTCCATTAGCTTCAGAACATCGAACTGGCGGTCGCTGATACCTAAACTGGCTGGTGTTACTGTTGCATGGGGAGCCGTCTGGGTGGGAGGGTTGCTATTTGGAAAACAGAAGTTGCCTCCTAGCACTTGTTGCACGGCGTTCAATATCGTTTTGGCATCCGATGACTTGTGGATGTAACCCATTGCTCCTTGCTGCTGCGCCATACGGATTTTTTCCCCATTTTGGGAGGCGGAAACCATAATCACGGGAGAGACGATAAAACGCTCACGTAACAAGCGTATAAAGGCAAAGCCATCCAGCCCCGGTAAGTTAACGTCAGCCAGAATCAAGTCATATACTTTGCCGTTATCCACAAAGTACAGGGCTCGAGCCACAGTGTCTGCTGTATGGATATGGACATCATTACCGAGGCGCAATAAAACCTGACGCATAGCATCGGCAAATAATGGGTGATCATCAAGAACTAGAATACGCAAGCTACACTCCTCACTATTGTATCGCTGATCACTTCCTCTATTAATGCCCAAGAGTTTAACACCTGGACAAAATAATTGGCGCTTTTTATGGAAAATTATTTCAAGTATAGAGCATGGAGTGGTTAATAATTATACTATCACGCTGGCGGCTTGCTGGTCAGCGTGGTAAGAGGAGCGTACCATCGGGCCGCTGGCAACCTGGGTAAAGCCCATCGCCTTGCCAATTTCTGCCAGTTCGGCAAATTCTTCGGGAGTCACGAAACGGTCAACCGGCAAATGGTGGCGGGTGGGTTGCAGGTATTGCCCCAACGTCAGCATATTGCAGTCATGGTCACGCAAGTCCTGCATGGTAGCAATCACTTCTTCCTTGGTTTCCCCCAAGCCCAGCATCAAGCCTGATTTGCTCGGAATCTTCGGGAAAAGCTTCTTGAACTCGCGGATCAGGGTCAGCGAATACTGGTAGTCCGCACCCGGGCGGGATTGCTTGTATAGGCGCGGCACGGTTTCCAGATTGTGGTTGAACACATCTGGTGGCGCGGTTTCGAGGATTTGCAGGGCAATTTCCATGCGGCCACGGAAATCCGGGGTGAGGATTTCAATCTTCAGATCAGGGTTCAGTTCACGGGCAGTCTGGATGCATTTCACGAAATGTTCCGCCCCTCCGTCACGCAAATCATCGCGGTCAACCGAGGTAATCACTACGTAACGCAAGCCCATCGCCTTGATGGTTTCGGCCATGTTTTGCGGCTCGTTTTCATCCAATGGCAGGGGCTTGCCGTGGGAAACATCGCAGAACGGGCAACGCCGCGTGCAGATGTCACCCATGATCATGAAGGTCGCCGTACCGTGCGTGAAACATTCGCCGAGGTTGGGGCAGGCCGCTTCCTCGCATACCGTATGCAGCTTCTGTTCGCGCAGGATCGCCTTGAGGCGTTTCACTTCCGGCGTGGTCGGCGCTTTGGCTTTGATCCACGCGGGTTTACGGCGGAATTCGGTGGTCGGTTCAACCTTGATGGGGATGCGGGCTACCTTGTCGGCACCGCGCTCCTTGTGGCCGGGCTGTTTGGGTTCCATGGGATATGTTCGTGTCTCGTCTGGTGGTTAGTGGGACATTATATGCCGGAACCCGGTAAGGGGTACAAATGTCCTCATCCATACCATTTCTGTCATAAAATACCCCCATGACCATCAACCCGATCATCTTCTACCACCTCGCTGTCGCCTTGGCCATCGGCCTGCTGGTCGGCATTGAGCGCGGCTGGGAAAAGCGCGAAGCGCAGGAAGGCCAGCGTATCGCCGGGTTGCGCACCTATGGCCTGCTGGGTTTACTCGGTGGCTGTTCCGCCTTGCTGCCCCCCCAAATCGGTGCCATCGCCATCGGCCTGATATTTATCGGGCTGGCTGGCAGCCTTACCGCCATTTACATCAGCAACCTGCGCCTTAACCACGGCTCGGATGTCAGCATCACCAGCCTGATTGCTGCCCTGCTGGTCTTCGTGCTTGGCCTGATGTCCGGCAGCGGCATGGTGGCGGAATCGGTTTCCGCCGCTGTCATCACCACCATCCTGCTGCAATACAAGCCCCTGTTGCACCATTGGGTACTGGCACTCAAGGAAGACGAACTCAAGGCCGGAACCAAGCTGCTGCTGATTTCAGCCGTCGTCCTGCCCTTGTTGCCCAACCAGGGTTATGGCCCCTGGCAAGCCTTGAACCCTTATGAAATCTGGTGGATGGTGGTGTTGATCGCAGCCATTTCCTTCGCCGGTTACATTGCCCTCAAACTGGGTGGTGCACGCAAAGGTACTGCCCTGACCGGACTGCTCGGTGGTCTGGTCTCGTCAACCGCCCTTACCCTGCATTTTTCCCGCCTGTCCCGACAGGAAACCGGCATGAAACCGATCCTGGCGACCGGCATCCTGCTGGCCTGCGGCACCATGTTGCCACGCATGTTGCTGATCGCCAGCCTGCTTAACCGGGAAATGCTGACCACCATGCTGGTTCCTGCCGTTGTCATGGCACTGCTGACTTACCTGCCTGCGCTGTTTTACTGGTGGCAATCTTCTGCCCACGAAACCGAGCCTCACCTCAAGCTGCAAAACCCGCTGGAACTCAAATCCGCCATCCTGTTCGGCATCCTGCTGGCCGCCATCATGTTGCTGGGTCAGGCATTACAGGAATGGCTGGGAAACATGGGCGTCCTGCTGCTGGCCGCCGCCTCCGGTGTGGCGGACGTGGACGCCATCACGCTTTCCCTGTCGCGCATGAGCCTCAATGCCTTGCCGGTGCAAACCGCTACCCAGGGCATTATCCTTGCTGCGGCGGTCAATTCGCTGGTGAAAGCGGGCATCGCCACCAGCATCGGCGGCTGGGGAATCGGCTTACGGGTTGGCGTACCTTTGCTGTTATCCGCTGCGGGCGGGATTGCGGTTTGTTACCTTTTCTGAGGAAAAGCAGCCGATTTATGCGTAAGCTCTATGGGGTATGATCAGAAAAGGAAGCCTTATCATGACCGCCATAGCAGACCGCATCTACACCGCCACACAAACCCGCGAACTCGACCGGATTGCCATACAGGAATTTGGCATCCCCGGTTACACCCTGATGACCCGCGCCGGGCAAGCAACGTTCGACGCCATCCGCGAAACATGGCCGCAGGCACATTCCCTATGCATCCTGTGCGGGGCGGGCAACAATGGCGGCGATGGTTACGTCATTGCGCAATTGGCCTTGCAGGCTGGCTGGTCAGTCAGTGTGCTGATGCTGGGCGATGTGTTGCGCCTCAGTGATGATGCGCAGCAGGCTTACAGCGCATTCCAGGCTGCCGGTGGCCGTGCCCACCCGTTTGAAGGGGAATTGCCGGAAGCCGACATTCTGGTGGATGCCCTGTTCGGCACCGGTCTGGCACGTACCATAGAAGGGGCTTACGCCGATGCCATTGCCTGCCTCAACCGCCATCCCGCCCCGGTGGTCGCAGTGGACATCCCCTCCGGCCTACATGCCGACACCGGAAAGCCCTTGGGCTGTGCGGTGCAAGCGGCGCTCACTGTCACCTTCATCGGCCTCAAGGCGGGTTTGCTGACCGGCAGCGCACGGGATTACTGCGGGGAAATCCGTTACGCGCGGCTGGACGTGCCGGATGAGGTCTACGCTAAAGTCCCCACTGACATGCAGCGGCTGGGTTTACACACTTTGCAAGCCCATTTGCCTGCACGTTCCCGCACCGCCCACAAAGGGCATTTCGGGCATACCTTGCTGGTCGGTGGCGCACCCGGCATGAGTGGTGCAATACGACTGGCGGGCGAAGGTGCATTGCGGGCGGGCAGCGGGCTGGTTTCCATTGCCACCCATCAGGAACATGCCCCCACCGTTAACCTGCTGCGCCCGGAACTGATGGTGCACGCGGTGGAATCGCCGGTGCAATTGCGCCCCCTGTTGCAAAAAATGGATGCACTCGGCATCGGCCCAGGCATGGGGCAAACCGCCTGGTCACGCGGCCTGCTGACCATGGCACAGAATACCGACATCCCCAAGGTGCTGGATGCCGATGCCCTCAACCTGCTGGCACAAACCCGCAGCAAACGCGATGACTGGATACTGACCCCGCACCCCGGTGAAGCTGCCCGCTTACTCGGTTGCGAAACGGCGGATGTGGAAAACGACCGGGTAGCCGCCGCCCGCCGCCTGCAACACGAATACGGTGGCGTGATCGCGCTCAAGGGCGCGGGCAGCATCGTGGCTTCCGACACTAGCCTTGCCATCTGCCCGGCAGGCAACCCCGGCATGGCCTCCGGCGGGATGGGCGATGCCCTCACCGGAATCATTGCAGGCTTGCTGGCACAAGGGCTAGGATTGGCCGCAGCCGCCGAATCCGGGGTGTATGCCCATGCCCTGGCCGCTAACCGGGCAGCAATCCAAGGCGAACGCGGGCTGCTGGCCAGTGATCTCCTGAACTGTTTACGGGAAACCCTTAATCCATGACGCCAACACAAGCACCCGAAACCCTGCACATTGCAAACGAGGCCACCATGCTGGCGCTCGGCGCACGTCTGGCGAGGCAGTTTCCCCACGGTGGTCTGATTACCCTGCACGGCGACCTCGGGGCAGGCAAAACCACCCTGGTGCGTGGCCTGTTGCGGGAACTGGGGCATACCGGGGTGGTCAAAAGCCCTACTTACACACTGGTCGAGCCTTACCGGGTAGGTGGGCGGGACATTTACCATTTCGACCTGTACCGCTTGGCTGACCCGGAAGAGCTGGAATACATGGGCATCCGTGATTACCTGCGCCCGGATGCCTTATGCCTGGTGGAATGGCCGGAACAGGCCGGGGATGCCCTGCCTGCTGCGGATTTGCGGGTTGCCATCCATCACCAGGGTTCCGCACGCAGCGTCAGTCTGTGGTAATTCATATTTATCATCAGGTTATCGTGCATTCATAAAAAATAACTTGAAAAAAATGCCGTCTCGTCCAATACTTGTCAGTAACCATTGTATTTCTGTGTCCTGACAGGTGCTGATACCTGCCAGCGTAGGTTTTTGTAGAGAGCAAACGCATGAACAGCAATAAAGTAAGCCGGAGAGGTTTTCTGCTGAAAATGAGCGCCGTGGCAGGTTCTGTCATGAGTGGGCTGGTTGCTCCCCGCCTGTTGTCTGCCAATGCTGGCGGACGGCTGACAGGTGCGACCATGGAAGGTAGCCCCGGCCAGTTAACCGTTTCCCTGGCACTGGATGAGCCGGTCGAATACAAGGTATTCACCTTGGCCAGCCCTGACCGCGTGGTCATTGACCTGCAAAATACCCTTATGGGCGGCAAGCTCAAACAGGGTGCGTATAACCGGCCTCCGGTAGTGGGTATCCGTTACGCCGAACGCCCGGATGGCAGCTTGCGCGTGGTGCTCGACCTGTCCGAAGAGGTTTCGGTCAGCAGCAATATGTTGCCCCAGGGCAGCAAAAATACCCTGAAAGTGACCCTGCAACCCACTGGCAAGGGCAGCACAGGTGGCACACCACCCAGCACAACCCGGAACACCCCAAAGACAGAACCCGCTGTAGACAAGAAATCCCGCAGCAAAACCAAGCCTGCGAGTGACGAACCGGCGCAGGGCAAGTTTATTGTGGTGATTGACCCTGGCCACGGCGGCAAAGACCCCGGTGCCATCGGCCCCAACAATACCCGCGAAAAGGATGTGGTGCTGGAAATTGCCCGCAAACTGCGCACCCGCCTCAACCGTGAAAAGGGCGTCAAAGCCATCCTGACCCGCGATTCGGATACGTTCATCCCTTTGCGTGACCGTATCGGCATTGCCCACCAGCACAAGGCTGACCTGTTCATCTCCGTACATGCGGATGCCAACCCCAATTCCCGGATTACCGGCTCGACCGTTTATATCCTGTCGGAAACCGGCGCCTCCAGCGAAGCTGCCAAGCTGATCGCCGACAGTGAAAACTCGTATGACCTGAAATTTGGCTCACTCGCCCTGAGCAACGCCACTTCCCAGCTCGCTTCCGTGCTACTGGACTTGAGCCAGAACGCCATGACCGACCGCAGCCTGCAACTGGCCAAAAATGTGCTGGGTGAACTGTCCAAGGTCAATAACCCGTTGCGCCGTGGTGTGGAAAGTGCCCGTTTCATGGTGCTGCGTTCGCCAGACATCCCGTCCATGCTGGTGGAAACCGCTTTCATCAGCAACCCGACCGAAGAGCGCCGCCTGAAAACGGCTGATTACCAACAAAAACTGGCCAGTGCCATTTTTAACGGGGTCAAACGTTACCAACTGGCTTATGCAGGCAGCAACAGCCGTAACGCCTGACAACGCCAACCAACGGATATGTCTTGAGTGTTTGTTGGATCTCTCTGTTAGCCGGGTTATGTCCCGGCTTTTTTTTCGTCTGCACGGTAAGGGGAATGCTGATTGACCGCTACCATGTAATCCCTGACGGAAGCCAGCTCATACCCGGCATGACGGGCAACCGCAGCACGGAACGTCCCCTCCCGTAACCAATGTGCCGAACGGGTCAGGGTCGGGATGAAACCGCGTGCAACCTTGTGTTCACCCTGCGCCCCCGGTTCAAAGACCTGCAAACCGTGACGGATGCAATAGTCGATCCCCTGGTAATAACACGCCTCAAAATGCAGGCAGTCAATTTCCTCCACACAACCCCAATGCCGCCCATACAAGCGGGTATCACTGCGGAACATCAGCGAACCGGCAATACACTCCCCGTCACGGTTGTCGGCCATAACCAGCAACACCTGATTGCCCAATGCCTGCGCCATTTCCTCAAAGAAACCCTGATTCAGGGTCGGAATACCCCACTTGCCCTCAAACGTATTGCGGTAAAAAAACGCAAAGCGTTCCCAGTCGGCAGCGCTGGCACTATGTCCGTCCAGTGAACGCAAGCTAACACCTGCATCTGCGACTTTGCGGCGTTCCTGACGGATATTCTTGCGTTTCTTGGCGGTCAGCATCGCCAGGAAATCTTCAAAATCCCCATAAGCCTGATTATGCCAATGAAACTGGCAATCATGACGGATCGTCATATCCTGCTGCGCCATCCAGTCAATTTGCCGGGCGGGTGGGAACAGGCAATGAAAACTGCTACACGACAACGCTTCCGCCACCTGCATCACCGCTGACAACAGATAGGGGAACAGCTCATCTTCACGCCCGCTTGCCGCCAACAGGCGTTGCCCGCTGGCCGGGGTATACGGAATAGCAGACACCAGCTTGGGGAAATAGGCCATACCCTGCTGTTTGTAGGCTTCCGCCCAGGCATGGTCAAACACGAATTCGCCGTAGCTGTTGGTTTTCTCATACAAGGGCATTGCCACGACCAGTTGCCCATCGTCAAAAATGCCG
>JBBIHI010000096.1:0-8908 GCA_037447095.1 Thiotrichaceae bacterium | reverse complement strand
GATACCCGGATTGCGGTGCAAGGCACTGATAATGCCGGAGGTGACAGTCTGGCCAATACCGTAAGGGTTGCCAATGGCGACCACGAAATCCCCCACCCGCAGGCGGTCGGAATCGCCAAACGGCATGGCCACCAGATGGTCAGCGGGTATTTGCAGGATCGCGAGGTCAGCACGTGGGTCAACGCCGACGGTTTGTGCCTGAAAGCGCCTGCCATCATTCAGCGTGACCAGGATATTGCTGGCACCTTCCAGGACATGGTAGTTGGTCAGGATGTGCCCTTTCTGGGCGTGAATGATGACCCCGGAGCCGGTTCCGCTGATGGTGCTGTTACCTGACAGGCCATCGCCGAAGAAACGTTTGAATAACGGGTCGTTGACTATCGGGTTGCCGGAATTCTGCTGCCCTTCGGTGCTGATATTGACGACCGCAGGTGTCACCCTTTCCAGCATATTGGAAAGGGAGGGCAGGGCTTGCCCGTTTACCTCGCTGGGAAGGGCTGCAAATGAGTCGGATACCATGCAGGGCAGACTCAGGGCGGCGAAGAGCAGCATATTGCGCATGATCGTCAGGGGCATGGTTTTTCTCACTTAACTTAATGTTCCGGGTTGTTTCCCAAGGGTTCATATAACTGTAATAGGCTTTTGCTAATTGCGCTATTCAATATTTTGTACCTGCTCGCGCATCTGTTCGATCAGTACCTTGAGGTCAACGGCTGCCTGTGTCGTTTCTGCATCGTTGGATTTTGAGGCCAGGGTGTTGGCTTCGCGGTTCAGCTCCTGCATGAGGAAATCCAGCCTGCGCCCGACCGGCTCGTCGCGGTCGAGGACATCGTTGATTTCACCCAGGTGGGCCATCAGGCGGTCAAGCTCTTCTTCCACATCCATACGCTGGGCGAGGATCACCAGTTCCTGCTCAATGCGGTTGTAATCAGGTGAAATTTTCAATTCTTCAATCCGGTTAAGGATTTTCTCGCGCTGGCTGGCAATGATGCCGGGGCGGTGTTTGCGGATGCGGATAATGATTTCCGCAATCTGGTCACAACGCTGGTAAAGGAAATCGGCCAGCCGTTTGCCCTCACGCTCGCGGGTTTCCAGCAGGTCATCCAGGGTATCCTGCAACAGTGCCTTGGCATGGGCGTTGAGTACGTCCATATTGGCCGGGGCATCCTGGGTAACGCCCGGCCAGCGCAGGATGTCAATCGCGTTCAGCGGCTCGGGGTTGTGGGTAAAGCTTTCCAGTTGGCGGCAGGCCAGGATCAGGGCGCGTGCCAGTGGTTCATTGATCTGGAGTTCCGCGTTGATATTGCAGGTCTGGTTGAAGCGCAGGGTGGTTTCCAGTTTGCCGCGCTTGAGGGTGGCCTGGATGGTTTCCCGGAAAGCATTTTCCTGGCTGCGGAATTCTTCCGGCAGGCGCAGGCTGATGTCGAGATAACGGTGGTTGACCGTGCGGGCTTCCCAGCTCAGTGTGCCATTTTCGGTGGTCAGTTCGCGGTGGGAAAAGGCCGTCATGCTGCGGATCATGGGGGTGTTGTTTCCGGTTGTTGTATTCAAGCCACTAATGGTAGTCGATTTGCTCCACAACTTCATGTTTTTGCCGCAAGATCGGGCGGGCGCATGACCAGGCTTCGACAGTTTCCACACCATGCTCCCGTAACAGGTGCGCCAGTTCGCCGATGGTTGTGCCAGTGGTGATGACATCATCAAAGATGGCGATGTGGCGGTAGGGTAATTTGGTGGGGAGACGGAATGCGTGGCGGAGGTTTTGCTGGCGTTGCCGGGCATCCAGTTCGGTTTGGGCGTGGGTGGCCTTGTGGCGGATGACAGCGTGGGTCAAGAGTGGAATCTTCAGGATGCGGGCCAGCGGGCGGGCAAGTTCCAGTGCCTGGTTAAAGCCGCGCGTGTGCAGGCGGGCAGCATGTAACGGTACTGGCAGGATGGCTTCAGGTATCGCCTGTATATTGGGTAATATTCCACTGGCAGCGAGCTGCCCCACGGTGGTGAGTTCGTGCAGGTTTTTGCCGAACTTGATTCCCAGGAGCAGGTTGCTGATGGGGGAATGGTAGGCAAATGCGCTGATACTGGTGTTGCAGCCGGGGATGGGGTGGTTTTCCCCGGCAGGCAGCCAGGGGAGTTCCGTATGGCAGGGAAGGCATAACGGATGGTTGCCGTGGATTTTCTGTCCGCAGAATGCACATTGGCGGCTGTGGCCAAACCAGTTTTGCAGGGCAAGGGGTATCATCTGGGGCGGTGATGTTCAAGCATGGCCAACATTGCCCCGCCGCCCATGCCATAAATATGGGCAACGTAAGCGACGGGGGTGCCGATCAGGTTTGCGGTAAGCGGGATGCTTCCGTGCAGCCAGTCCCAGGCAGTTTTACCGCATAATCCCAGCAGGATCACTAAGGACATGAGCCACTCCCCGGCAAAGGCGAAGCGCACCCCGGCCAGTGTGAACAGGCCGTAAAGTATCCCGGAAAAGCCTGTATACCAGACCAGTTCAGGGGACAGGAACCACAGGCCAAGCCCGGTACAGGTGCTGATAAACAGGATTTCGGCGCCGAATTGCCGGGTCGGGCGAGACAGGGTTGGGCTGATCATGGTCAGGAGCCATAGGCCGGACAGGTTTGCACCAAGATGCCACAGGTTGGTATGAACCAGATTGCCAGTCCATAAACGCCAGATTTGCCCATCAGCGATGAGTTGGCGCTGGAAGAGCAGCTTGCCCTGAAACAATTGCAGGAACAGCAGCAGGAGGCTGAAGGCAGCCATGCTGGGACAAATGTTCGCGCAATTTCTGTTCATCGGGTGTGCTGGTTTTGGTTGTTTCGTGCTGTGCTGCCGGATAGTATGCCAGAAGCTTTGCGGTGAAGGGCATTTGGCTGACAGGCTGCGCGTGCCAAGAGAATAAGTATATGCTAATATTCTGTTAAGCTGACTGGAATTAATTGCAGTTAGAAGATATAGTGCAGCCTAGGAAATCAGGAAGGGGAAGTATCCAGTCTCGCATGTTCTGCAAACATGGTTGTCCCGTGTCGTGTGTACAATAATACCGCTTTGAGGAAAGGTTTAACGCATGAACGTAAAAAAAAGTGCGCTTGCATTGCTGACTTCAGTGGTGGGGTTGTGCTGGTCATTGTTTGCGTATTCAGCCGAGATTATTCGGGTAGATGCCGCTGCCTCCAGCTCCCAGACGGTGCTGGGCAGTACGGTTATCCCTTATAAGGAAGTCACCTTGTCAGCCCAGATTCCAGGGGTTGTCAAGTCAGTCACGGGTGATGTTGGCTCCAGCTTCAAGGCAGGTGATGCCATCGTCCAGATTGATGAGTCGCAGTTACAGGCCAAACGCAACGCCATACTTGCCCAGATTGCCAATGCCCAGGCATCGGTACAAAACTCCAAAGCCCAGTATACCCGCGAACTGGTATCGCCGCGCAGCAAGGATATTGGTTCAATGCCGGGTTTTGGTTTGCCCGCCATGTTCGATATGACCATGGTACGCCCCTTCGCGGACAGCATGTTGGGGAACTATGATTCCGGCATGGGGCGTTACAGTGATTTGATTAGTAGTGCCACCGGGGTTTCCCAGGCGCAATCCGGTTTGCAGCAAACGCTGTCGCAGTTGGAGGAAATTGATGCTGCCCTGCGTGATGCCAAGTCGATTGCCCCGTTTGAAGGGATTGTGCTGGAAAAAATGGTGGAAGAGGGTGATACGGTGCAACCGGGCCAGCCGCTGATCAAGTTTGGTTTCGTCAAGTTTAAACGCCTGCTGGCGGATGTGCCTTCCGGTCTGGTTTCCAACTTGAGTGAGGGCATGGTTGTGCCGGTCAAGGTGGATGGCAGTGTCCAGAGCATGGCCAAGGTTTCCCAGATTTATCCGGTTGCCGACCCTAACCGCCACACGGTGACAGTAAAATTTGACCTGCCTGTGGATATTACGGCAGCACCTGGCATGTATGCCGAGGTGTATGTGCCTGAGCAAAAAAATGACAAAGATGCAGTGAAGGTGGCCGTCATTCCGCGCACAGCCCTGTTGCGTGGGCGCAGCTTGCCGAGTGTGCTGGTGGTCAAGGATGACAATACTTCAGAGTTACGTCTGGTCCGGTTGGGTTCCGACCAGAGTGATGGCATGGTGGAAGTCGTTTCGGGTGTCGATGTGGGTGAAAGGGTCATCAATGATCCTCCGGCCAACGCGACATCAGGATGGATGCCGCCAGCCCAGTAAAATAATTCGCCCGCCCGCTAGGAAATGGAATGTAAGTTAAATGAACGATTCAGCAAACAAGACGCCGGAACACCCGCATCCACATCATAACCTTGGTATGGCCGGAAACATGGCCAAGGCGTTTATTACCTCGCCTTTGTCGTTGTTGTTACTGCTGGCATTCTTTGCCATCGGTATCCTCGGCCTGTGGATGACCCCACGTCAGGAAGACCCGCAGATTTCCGTACCGATGGTGGACATTTTCGTCCGCTATCCGGGGGCGTCTGCCAAGGAAGTGGAAAACCTGATTTCCCGCCCGCTGGAAAGCATCATGTCGGAAATGACCGGGGTAGACCATGTTTACTCCTATTCCGCCCGTGAGCAGTCCATGGTGACGGTTCAGTTCATTGTCGGGCAGCAGCTTGAGCCGTCACTGGTCAAGTTGTATGACAAGCTGGAATCCAACAAGGACAAGATTCCGATCGGTGCGATGCCGCCGCTGGTCAAGCCCAAGGGTGCGGATGATGTGCCGCTGGTGACGCTGACCCTGTGGTCAAACCAGGTGGATGATTCCAACCTGCGACTGGTGGCGCTGGACGTGTTGCAAAAGCTGCGTGAAGTCAAGAATACCAGCCAGAGCTTTATCGTGGATGGGCGCAGTGAAGAGCTGCGGGTGGAAATCCTGCCGGAACGTCTGGCGACATTCGGGGTGTCACTGGATCAGGTTGCCGGTGCGATCCGTATGGCCAACTCGGAACGCAATACCGGGTCGGTTGAGCCAGACCAGCGCGTGTTCAAGGTTTACAGCGGAGCCTTCCTGAATTCGGCAGAAGATGTCAAACGCCTGATGGTGGCGGTCATTGATGGGCGTCCGGTGTATGTACGTGATGTCGCGACGGTGACGGAAGAGCCAAGCGATGCCAACCGTTCGGTCGGTTATTACACCGGGCAGGGGGTCAAGGAACATGGCTGGTTGCACCGCCTGTGGGCAAGCATTGCCGGGGAAGATGAAGACAAGGACAAGGCACCGGAAGCCGCAGATGATGCCCCGGCAGTGACGATTGCCATTGCCAAGAAACATGGCTCAAATGGTGTTGACGTTGCCAATGATGTGCTGAAAAAGCTGGAAACCCTCAAAGGGCAGGTCATCCCGGACAATGTGCATGTGGCTGTGACCCGGAACTATGGGGCAACAGCCAAAGACAAGGTTGACGAGCTGATCTTCAAGCTGTTCGTGGCTACCGGCGTGGTGACAGTCCTGGTGTGGTTCTTCCTCGGCGGGCGTGCTGCCGGGGTGGTGTTGATTGTCATTCCGGCGGTTATTACCACGACCGTATTTGCAGCCTGGATACTCGGCATGACCATTGACAGGGTGAGCTTGTTCGCACTGATTTTTTCCATCGGGATACTGGTCGATGATGCCATTGTGGTGGTGGAAAACATTTACCGGCGCTGGCTGATCATCGAGGAAACCGACGTCGGGACAGCGGTGGATGCAGTACGCGAAGTCGGCAACCCGACCATCCTGGCAACCGGAACGGTTATTGCGGCTTTGCTGCCGATGGGTTTCGTCAGCGGCATGATGGGGCCGTACATGCTGCCGATCCCGATGCTGGGTTCCGTCGCCATGGTGATTTCCCTGTTTGCTGCGTTTGCCTTTACCCCGTGGCTGACCAACCGTTTCCGCCCATCGTTGAAAGTGTTGCATGAGGCGGCGGAAAAGGAACACAAGCAGGCCGCCAAGATGGAAAAGCTGTTCCGTGGCCTGATCGTGCCGCTGGTGAAGGATCACCGCAAAGGCAAGGCATTCCTGTTCGGGATCATTGCGGTATTTTTCCTGGTCATGATGCTGTTCTACCCGTTCAAATGGGTGCGGGTGAAAATGTTGCCGCTGGACAACAAGCCTGAATTCAATGTGGTGCTGAACATGCCGGAAGGGACGGCGCTGCCGGTAACGGCCAACCTTGTCCATTCCCTGGCCAGCAAACTGAAGGAAATCCCTGAAGTCACCGCCTTGCAGTCTTATACCGGCACGGCTTCACCGTTCAACTTCAACGGCTTGGTGCGCCATTACTACCTGCGTCAGGAATCCTGGCAGGCTGACATCCAGGTGCAACTGACCGACAAGCGTGACCGTTCGCGTACCAGTCACCAGATTGCGGTACAGGCGCGTGAACTGCTCAAGCCGCTGCTGAAGGGTACCGGTGGCAAGTTGCAAGTGGTGGAAATGCCGCCCGGCCCACCGGTACTGCAATCGGTCGTGGCCGAGATTTATGGGCCGGATGAAAACATCCGCCGTCAGGTTGCCGATGACATGACCAAGATGTTCTCGAAAGCGGAAAACCTCGACGATGTGGACAGTCTGATGGAGGAGGACCATCAAATCCTGCGCTTCCAGGTCGATTCCGACAAGGCACAGCGCAACGGGATTACTGCCGAGGATGTCAACCACACGCTGGAAATGGCCATGGGCGGTTTCATTCTGGGCGACATCAAGAAACACGCCCTGATTGACCCGACCAAGATCGTCATGCAGGTACCGCTGAGTGCGCGTTCACAGATTTACCGCCTGTCGCAATTGCCAGTGACCAGCCGTACCGGGCAGTTCGTGCCACTGCATGAACTGGGTACGTTCGTGTTCGAGCATCAGGACAAACCGATTTACCACAAGGATTTGCGTGGGGTTGAATTCGTCACGGCGGAAACGGTCGGGCGTCTGGCGGCTCCGGTCTACGGGCAAAGTCAGGTCGAAGACCAGTTGAAGGATGCCAATGATGGCAAAGGTTACGTCACCCCGGATGGTACACATCTGGCTGATGAGGCATACTGGCTAAAAACACCACAGGATGTTGAACGCAAAACAGCCTTTGAATGGGGCGGTGAATGGACAGTTACGTGGGAAACCTTCCGTGACATGGGCATTGCCTTTGCCGCTGCGCTGGTGCTGATTTACATGCTGATCGTGGCGCAATTTGGCAACTTTACCCTGCCAGCGATTATCATGGCGCCTATTCCGCTGACCCTGGTGGGTATCGTGCCGGGGCACTGGCTGATGAACGCGGAATTTACCGCGACCTCCATGATCGGCTTCATTGCGCTGGCTGGGATTATCGTGCGTAACTCCATCCTGCTGGTGGATTTTGCCCGCGAAGCGGTGGCCAACGGTGAATCGGTGCTGGAAGCGGTGATCCACTCCTGCGAAGCGCGTACCCGCCCAATTGTGATCACTGCACTGGCACTGTTTGGTGGCTCAATGGTGATCCTGTCTGACCCGATTTTCCAGGGCATGGCTGTTTCCCTGATTTTCGGTGGTGCGGTCGCGACCTTGCTGACCCTGCTGATCATCCCGCTGGGTTGCATCAGTGCCGGGCGTTCCATGGGGGGTTGCCCGACGGGTGATGAAGACCCTCCGGGTGGTTCCGGTGGCGGCAAGCCCGGTAAGAGCCTTGGTCAGATCGGTAAGGAAACAGCCACCTATGCAGGCATGTATGGGGTGTCACTGGGCAAAGGATTATTCCACGGTATCCTGGGCTGGGTGACGGCTGGCCGCAAGCTGCTGGAAAACAGGCGTAAGCGACGTCAGGAGCGTGAAGAACGTGAGCGCCAGGCCAAGGCGCGGGATTTCGCCCGCCGTTCTGCACCTGCCTCAGCAAAACCTGCCGCACCTGCGCCAGTCGTAGCGCCTGTTGCGCCAGAACCTGAACCCGTTGCAGCGCCTGCTCCGGTAATCGAGGAAAGCAAACCGGTGGTTGCCCCGGAAGAAGCGGCGGCAGAACCGGATGTCAGCAGTGATGCTGATGAACAGGCAGAAGCGGATGAGGCCCAGGCTGCATCCGATACTGAAATCAAGGAACGGAAAAAAGCCTCGCCACGGCGGGGAATAAAACTCAAGACGGATATTTAAAAATCTGGAAGGAAAATAGACATGAGAATGTTTAACAAGAACCAACTGGCAGCCTCCATTCTGGTGCTGTCCAGTTTTAGCGCGATGGCTGATGGCGATTTGCCTGCACCACCGCCAGGGTCTTTCGTCAGTGCAGAGGCTGCCCAAACTGCGGCTGATGCAACAAGCAGCAGTGCGGGGAGCGCCGCAGTTACAGCACCGCAGGCACCTGTAGCATCCGCAGCGCCACAGGCTCCGGCAACACCGGTTGCCCCTGCACAGCCTGCCGCACCCGCAGCACCTGAGCAACCGCAAAGCCCGGCCATGCCAGCAGCGCCTGAAGCACCTGCTGCCCCGGCAGCGGGCAATTCCGTTGCTGCTTCAGTTGAAACACCTGTGTTGCCTGCCGCATCGGGTGATCAGGCAGCCGCTGCCCCTGCTGTAGCGGCGGCTCCTTCAGCTCCGGCTGCACCAGCACAACCCGAGATGAAAATGCCGGAAGCGCCCGCAGCACCTGCCGCGCCTGCGCAACCTGAGGTGAAAGCGCCTGAAGCCCCGGCCATGCCGAGTATGCCGGAAAGCATGAAAGCCGCAGCAGCGTCTGCACCTGCCGGAACGGCGGCAGTACCGGAAGCTCCGGCAGTGCCTGCCCAGCCATCTGCTCCGGCAGTACCAGCAGTGCCTGCACAGCCTGAAGCGCCAGCCGTACCGGCGGTACCGGCCCAACCTGAGGCACCAGCCGTACCAGCGGCTCCTGAGCAGGTGAGTATGCCCATGCCTGTAGCGCCAGAGATGCCGCAAATGCCGATGCCGCCTGCCAACTA
>JBBIHI010000095.1:0-8930 GCA_037447095.1 Thiotrichaceae bacterium | reverse complement strand
GGTGTGGGGTTGCTGCTGTCTGCGGTTTTTCCTGCGTCGACATTGCTGTCCGTGTCAGCAGGGGTTGGGGTATCGGAAGGTGTTGTACTGTCGTGCAACTTGTCCATACGTTCGCCAACCTGATCCAAGCCTTCCTGCTGCTTGTCCTGAATGTCTTTCAGATCATGGCGCAGTTGCTCGTTTTCGCCACGCAGGTTGCTGACTTCCGATTCCATCTGGTTAATGCGCTGCAATAATTGCGCGGCAGCCTCATTGGATAACGGTTCGGCCAACACGGCTGTTGAGCATAACAGCCCGATGGCCAGTATCCCTACACGATGCATATCCTTATCCCTCATTCGCATGTCCATTACTCTCCGGCATATTTGATTTCAACCCGGCGGTTCTTGCTCCAGGCGGCCTCATTATGCCCAAAAACGGCAGGAACTTCCTCCCCGTAACCAATGACATCCATCTGGTCACTGCGCACGCCCTTGATTTGCATGTAATCAAACACGGAGTAACCACGGCGTTCCGACAGGGCTACGTTGTAGGCGTTGGAGCCGCGTTCGTCCGCATGGCCTTCCAGGCGTACCCGCAGGTTGGGGTAAGCCGCCAGCAAGGAGGAATGCGCATCCAGGATGCTTTGGTATTCCGGGCGGATATTTGAGCTGTCAAAGTCGAAGTAAATGACCCGCTGGGCAAGGATGCTGTTGGGGTTGTGCAGGTCAGCCGGGGTGTACTGGCTGTTACCGTTGTTGTAACCGCCATTGTTATAGCCGCCATTGTTGTAGCCATAACCGCTGCCGTTGTTGGCGCCACCGTTATTGTAACCATAACCGTTACCACCGTTTGCCCCGCCATTGGCGTTGACACCCTGTTGTGCGCACCCTGTTACCATCAGGGTGACAATGGCCAGTAAAGCCAGTAATGCTTTCATTTTCATAACACTCGTTCTCTCGCTATTCGTGTTAAACCATTAATCGAGGTATGGCGACCACGCCGGGTCACGTACATCGCCTGCCTGGGAGTACAAAATCTGGTGCGCCTTGCCATTGTCGCTGGTAACAGCAAGGGAGCCGTGGGCACCTGCATCCGTGGCATACAGCACCATTGTCCCGTTCGGGGCGAGGGCTGGGGAATCGTCCTGGGTTCCGCGTGAAATGATCCGGTCTTCATGTGAGGCGGCATTCATGATGGCAATCTTGGACTGCCCGCCGGTCTGGCGCACCATGGCGACGGTATTGCCCGCAATGCTGGCTCCGGCGTTGTAGCCCCCGTTGAAGGATATGCGGCTGCCGTTGCCACCATTGGCCGAGGTCTGGTAAAGCTGCGGTGAGCCGCCCCGGTCAGAAGTAAACACGATGGTATTGTTGTCTGCCCAGCGGGGTTCGGTGTCGATGCCGGGGCTGTTGGTAATCTGGCGTATACCGCCGCCATTGGCTCCGGCCACATAAATGTCGTAATCGCCCCGGTTGGTCACGCTGAACGCCAGCGAGCGTCCGTCCGGCGACCAGCTTGGTGCGGTCGAAGAGCGGTTGGGGTCGGAGATGGCACGTTTGCCACCGGAAGCCAGATCCTGAACATACACCGTCGGGCGGCCTGTTTCGTAGGAAACATAGGCCAGTTGGCGGCCATCCGGCGACCAGCTTGGCGACATGAGTGGCTGGCGTGAGGAAGCGATGGTGCGTGGATTGAAACCATCCGCATCCGAAACGATCAACTGGAAGGTTTGCCCGCGTGCAGGCCCGGAAGCGGATACATACGCAATCCGTGTATCAAACGCCCCACGCACGCCGGTAATTTTCTGGAAAACCAGATCGGCTGCCTTGTGCGCCATACGCCGCTGGTTCGGGTGTGGCGGAATATGGAAGGAACCGACCGGCTGGCCGCTGCCAACATCAATCAACTGGAAATCGAGCGAGCCGGACATATTGCCCACCACGGCATATTGCGCACCTGCTGCCCGCAATGCACCGGGCGACATGTCACCTGCCCGCGCCGGGTCAATCAGGGCGAAACGCCCGCTGCGTTGCAGGTCAGCCTCAATGACTTTTGCCAGCGGGCCGAACGGGGCAACGACAATGCGGGTTCCATCGGCGGAAGCGTCACTGTCGATCTGGATGTGCAATTCCTCCGCCTGGGTCATGGCGGGAAATGCCACAAAAGCGGATAACAAAAGGACGGTAAGGAGTTTCATTTTCATGGCTATTACTCAAACCTGATTACAAGGGTATCACCGTAAAGTTCGTTATAACGTGGCTGTGGGTATGGGGCAGAGCCGTGGATGGCCGCCTTGAGTGATTCACAAAAGGCCGGGCTGCCATGGCAACCCAGGGAGAAACGGTCAATATTGCCGGGTGCACGCAAACTCAGGCGTGCCGTGCCGGACATGCCGAAATGGTCGGAAGGCTGGCTCCAGCGGGCTTTGACCTTGCGGCGAATGGCTTCAGACCAGGCGGCACGGGCACTGCCCAGGTCACGGGCGCTCGGGCCATTGCTGCCGCTACCGCTATTGCCTCCGCTGCCATTGCTGGCTGCCCGGCGGGCGCTTTCTGCCGCACGACGGCCTTCTTCGGATGCCTGCCAGCGGGCGCGGTCTGCATCCAGTTTGCGTTCGGCAGCCGCTTCCGCTGCTTTGCGGGAAAGTGCTTCCGAGGTGGCTTTCGCATCCGCTTCGGCCTGGGCTTTGCGTTTGGCTGGCGGGCGGGCTTCGGCCAGCAATTCGGATTTCGCTTTGGCGTCAGCCTCTGCCTTGGCCTTGTTACGGGCATCCTGTTCCGCTTTGGCCATGGCTTCGGATTTTGCCTTGGCATCCGCTTCAGCCTGGGCTTTGCGTCTGGCTTCTGCCTTGGCGGCTTGCAGGGCTTGTTGTTTTTCCTGCGCATCAGCAGCCTGTTGCTTGGCTTCTGCCCGACGTTCTGCTTCGGCAGTGGCACGCTTGTCAGCCAGGGTTTTCTGGCGGGCGGTTTCGCGGGCAGCTTCGGCAGCCGCTGCGCGTTTTTCTGCATCCGCCTTGCGTTTGGCATCGGCGTCCGCTTCGGCCTGGGCTTTGCGCTTGGCTTCTGCCGCCGCCGCTAGCGCAGCAGCATCCGGTTGGGTTTGTGCCGTTTGCTGGGGCTGGGCTTGTTTAGTTGTTGGGGCAGGTTGCTCTGTTGGGGCGCTGGTATCGTTGGTTTGGCTGGCTTGCTGTGCCGCATCCGATGGCGTGGGTTGGGGCAATGCTTCGCCATTCGGCCCGAGCATCTGCACCGGTACGCCTGCGTCAACTGCCGGGCGTTCGCTCATCCTGAAACTGAGCACCAGCAACAGGATGATGATGATATGTAAGACCAGTGCCCAAAACAGGGCGCGGGGGTTTTTCAGCAGTTCTTTAAACATGGTGTTGTCCCGTTCGTTGCCACCACTCAGGGTTTGTCGGGTGTGGGGGCGGCATCAACCACAAGGCTGATTTTCTTTGCTCCAGCCTGCTGGGCGGCGACCATCGCACCAACCAGATAGCGGTATTCGGCAGTCTTGTCAGCCTTGATATAGACCGGGCGGTCTCCCTTGTCGCCCAGTTTACCAGTGAGGTACTGGGTAATTCCCTCATTACTGGTTTCACTTCCGTCATCCAGAAAGACTTGTCCCCCTTTGTCCACGGAAATCGTCAGAGGTTCCTGCTGGTTGTCGGCAGTCAGCGGTTCTGCCGAGGCTTCCGGCGAATCCACTTGCACCCCTGCCTGCATCATCGGTGCTGTCACCATGAAAATGACCAGCAGCACCAGCATGACGTCGATGTAAGGCACGACGTTCATCTGCGACATGGCACGGCGCTTGCGGCGGCAGGGCGTATGCTGGCTCATGCCGTTTTCCTCTGCGCGGCGGCATGGCGTTCCAGCAGGGCGGTAAATTCTTCCCGGAAGTTGTCGAAACTGACTGCCAGTCGGTCAATCTTGTCGCTGAAACGGTTATAGGCAATGACCGCCGGGATCGCTGCAAACAGGCCGATGGCGGTGGCAATCAGCGCTTCAGCAATACCAGGGGCAACCACGCCCAGGGTCGCTTGTTGCATTTGCCCGAGGGAAATGAAGGAATTCATGATCCCCCACACCGTGCCAAACAGGCCGACATACGGGCTGGTGGAACCCACGGTGGCGAGGAAGGCCAGGTTCTGTTCCAGCTCATCCATTTCCTTGGAGGCGGCAACCCGCATGGTGCGTTGCACCGAGTCAGTAATCGACAGGCGGGCGGCAGGGTCGGTGGCAATTGCGCGTTTGTATTCGTGGAAGCCGTCGTAAAAGATGCGTTCCAGGCCGTGCCGTTCCGTGCGTTGCGACAGTTCATCGAATAGCGAATTGAGTGAAACGCCGCTCCAGAAACGGTCTTCAAAACGGCCAACCCTGGTTTGCATGGCACTGATGCTGGCAGATTTCGTCATGATCAATGCCCACGACAGCAATGAGGCGATGACCAGCATGGACATGACAATCTTTACAACCAGACTGGCGTCAGTAATCAGTTTGAGGATGGATAAATCGGTAGTCACTGGATCAGGTTCCTTATTTCAGTCGGGATTGGCGCAGGACGCCACGTCTGGTTGGCAACACATACGACTTTGACGTTGCCTTCGGTCAACAGTTCACGGTTGCCATTTTTATCCTGCCGCCAAATGCTTTGCTGAAATATAATACTGGCTTTAGCCAAGGTTTTTATAGTCGTTCCGACAAAAATTTGCTCGTTGAAACGGGCAGGCTTGCGGTAGGCAATGTCCAGGTTGCCCACAACGAAAACAATGCCTTGCTCCGCCAGCGTATCCTGTTCCATACCCAGGCAACGCAGCCATTCCGTCCGCGCCCGCTCCATGAAGCGCAGGTAACTGGCGTGGTACACCACCCCGCCTGCGTCCGTGTCTTCGTAATAGACCCTGACCGGCAGGATAAATTCACTCGAACAGGTCAAGATTAGCCCCTTGTGTCACCGTTATTGTCTCCAGATGCCCCGGAATATTCAGCCCAAAATGTTGCCATGCCCGCCGTGTGGCCACCCGCCCGCGCGGGGTGCGCATCAGGAAGCCCTGCTGGATCAGGAATGGCTCCAAAACGTCCTCGATAGTACCACGTTCCTCGCCGATTGCAGCAGCGAGGCTATCCACCCCCACCGGGCCACCGTCGAATTTTTCGATTACTGCCAGCAGCAAACGCCTGTCCATGTGGTCGAAACCCTGCTCGTCCACATTCAGCATATTGAGCGCACGGTCGGCGATGTCGGTGGTAATCCGCCCGTCGTGTTTGACTTGCGCGTAATCCCGTACCCGGCGTAACAGGCGGTTGGCAATCCGTGGCGTGCCGCGTGAACGGCGGGCAATTTCATGCGCCCCTCCCGCATCCACCACTGCCCCGACAATGCCACCCGCGCGGCGCACGATATGGGCAAGGTCTTCCACGCTGTAAAATTCCAGACGTTGCACAATCCCGAAACGGTCACGCAAAGGGGAAGTTAGCAAACCAGCGCGGGTAGTTGCCCCGACCAGGGTGAATGGCGGCAGATCGAGTTTGATGGAACGTGCTGCCGGGCCTTCGCCGATCATGATGTCGAGCTGGAAATCTTCCATCGCCGGGTAAAGGATTTCCTCCACTACCGGGCTGAGACGGTGGATTTCGTCAATGAACAAGACATCATGTGGCTCAAGGTTGGTCAGCAGGGCGGCGAGATCACCGGCTTTTTCCAGCACCGGGCCGGAAGTCTGGCGCAGGTTTGCCCCCATTTCGTAGGCAATAATGTGTGAAAGCGTGGTCTTGCCGAGGCCGGGCGGGCCGAAAATCAGTACGTGGTCGAGTGCATCACCACGTTGGCGGGCGGCACCGATGAAAATTTCCATATGTTCGCGCACCACCGGCTGGCCGACGTAATCGCGCAAGCGGCGCGGGCGTATCTGCTCGTCGGCGCGGTCTTCCTCGCGGCTGGCGTGTGGGGAGAGGGTGCGGGATGCGTGCTTTTCCATTGATCAGCGTTCAGGCTATTGATTTCGCGGCATTCTATCAGAAAAAGGAATGGTCTTGCTCCCACATCAGGTTTTTCTGCTTGGCAATGGCGGCCTTCATCAGTTCCAGCAGCGGGTAAGCCCGTACATTGACGCTCACGGCTGGTTCCTCGCCTTCCGGCGTAGAGGGTTTGGGTTCGCTGTCTGCGGTTTTGGCGGCTTCGTGGTGCAAGGCGGCTTCCAGTCGTGCCAGGGCGGCAGGAAGGTCTTCCGCACGGATGGCGCTGGGGATCGTGCCGCTATGCCCCATCATCTTGATCAAGGCTTTGGCATCCTTGTCAAACATGGAAACACTGGCGCCAGCAGGGCTGGTAAAGCGGATCATGGTGGTTCTCCTGAGGATGGAACGGTTTTACCAGCATGATACTCCAAGATGTTTGCAATATTTGAATCCCGGCGGGCATTTATGAGATTCTTGCCTGCGTCTGTTACAGCATGAAGCGATTAATGACAAAAAGGTTCCTCATTATTATGGTTGGCATTCTGGTGATGTGCAGCCAGGCATTCGCCGCAGGCATGACGCTGGCGGAAATGCGCCCGCTTTTCCAGCAGGTTTACACCGATTTGCAGGCTGGGCGGGTTGACAGTTTTGTGGCGCTGCCTGCCGACATGCAGCGTTATCCGCTATACCCGTGGCTGGAATACACCTACCTGAAACAAGCCCTGGATGGCATCCCGGATGCCCGCCTGCTGGATTTTGCCCTGCGTAACCCTAATTCGCTGATGGCGGATGACATTTATTCCGTATTGGCCAAACGTCTGGCAGGCAAGCACGGCTAAGAAGCCCTGCTGGATAATATCCCGGCCAGCCTCGACAGCAGTGATGTCCAGTGTTACCGCGCCCAGGCATTGGCCGCGACCGGGCAGAAAGATGCCGCACTGGATGTCGGCCAGAAAGCCTGGATGGGTATCAGCAAGGCCATGCCCGATGCCTGTGTACCGGTCACGGCGCTGTTGCGGGCGCATGTGCGGCTTTCCACCGAGGACTATCTGCAACGTATCCGGGCGGCAGTTGACCGGAATCAGGTAACACTGGCAACGCAACTGGCGGCGGATTTGCCCCCGGAAACCCAGGCGGCGGCCAATCTGTGGATACAAATGCGGCAGAATCCCAAGGATGTCCTGACGCAAGCCTTACAGCAGCCGGACAGCCCTGCGGTGCGTGAAGCCATCCTCGACGGGCTGGAGCGGATAGCCAAAAAGGAAACCCAGGGCGCGGAAAGCATCTGGCAGAAAGCCCGGCAAACGTTCAAGTTTACCCCTGCCGAAATCGGGCGGGCGGAAAGTACCCTAGGCATGTATCAGGCCATCCGTTTCGATGCCGCGGCCATTCCCCGTTTGGCAACGATCCCGGATGAATACCGTACCGAAGACGGCAATTTGTGGCTGACCCGTATGGCTGCCCGTGTCGGCGACTGGCCACATGTATTGCAGGGCAGCCGCCTGCTCAAGCCGGATAATGACCGGGATGCCAGCAACTGGAAATACTGGCAGGCACGCGCCCTCGAACAGACCGGCAAACCGCAGGATGCCGCCAGCCTGTACGCCAGCATTGCCGGGCAATCGACCTATTACGGCTTCCTGGCTGCTGACCGTCTGGGGCAGGCATACAAACTGGATGATCCGGTGATTGACCGTACCCAGCGCATTACCGGTATCCAGAAACTGGCCGTTACCCAACGCACCTTTGAGTGGTTTGCCATTGGCAACCGGGAACAGGGGCGTCAGGAATGGTTCCGCCTGCTGGAAAATATGGATCAGGAAGGCAAGCTGGCGGCTGCCGAGTTTGCCCTGCGTGCGGGCGACCCAAACCTGGCGATCTGGACGCTTTCCCGCGCCAAGGAATGGGATGCGATCAACCTGCGTTTCCCGCTGGTTTACACGGATATGGCACAGGAACAGGCGCGTGTGCAAGGTATCCAACCTGCCTGGATCATGGGCGTGATGCGCCGGGAAAGTGCGTTTGACGCCAATGCCGCTTCCGGCGCGGATGCTTTCGGGCTGATGCAACTGATTTTGCCGACGGCACGGCATGTTGCCAGCAAGCTCGGCCTGACCGTCAACAGCAAGGAAGATGTCTTGCAACCCGCCACCAATATCCAGTTGGGCAGCGCCTATTTGCGTGACATGCTGGCAAAGTTTGACGGCAATTACGCACAGGCAACCGCTGCCTACAATGCCGGGCCGGGGCGCCCGGTGCAGTGGGAGGCAGACAAGCCGCTCAATGCCGACCAGTGGGTGGAAAGCATTCCGTTTACCGAAACCCGTGATTACGTGCAGGCGGTGATGGCCTATACCACGATTTATGATTACAAGCTCAACGGAGCCAAGGGGTTGCGTCTGTCCGAGCGCTTGTTGCCGATACCTGCCGGAACTTCCAGAAAGCCATGATTGTTTTGTTACCGTGAAACAGGACGGCAGGATGCGTATAATCCTGCCCCTTGTAAATCGACGACAAGGAATCCCTGATGAGGCCAAGCGAACGTGCCCCCGACCAGATGCGGACGGTAAGGTTTACCCGCAATTACACCTGCCATGCCGAAGGTTCCGTGCTGGTGGAGTTCGGCAATACCAAGGTACTGTGTACCGCGACGGTGGAAGACCGTTTGCCGGGTTGGTTGAAGGGCAAAGGCCAAGGCTGGGTAACGGCGGAATACGGCATGTTGCCACGTTCCACCGGCAGCCGCACCGCACGCGAAGCGGCCAAGGGCAAACAAGGTGGTCGCACTATGGAAATCCAGCGCCTGATCGGGCGTTCCTTACGGGCAGTGGTTGACCTCGAAGCACTGGGCGAATTCCAGATTACCATCGACTGCGACGTGATCCAGGCCGACGGTGGTACGCGCACGGCTTCCATCAGCGGTGGTTATGTGGCCTTGTGTGATGCCATTACCTGGTTACAAAAAAATCGTCGTTTGAAGAAAAACCC
>JBBIHI010000094.1:0-8974 GCA_037447095.1 Thiotrichaceae bacterium | reverse complement strand
CGGGTTTTCATCGGCCAAAACCTATGACATCGAGGTCTGGTTGCCGGGGCAGCAGAAATACCGTGAGATTTCGTCCTGCTCCAATTTCCTCGATTTCCAGGCGCGGCGCATGATGGCGCGTTACCGCAATCCTGAGACAGGCAAGCCGGAATTGCTGCATACCCTGAATGGTTCCGGGCTGGCCGTGGGGCGGACGCTGGTGGCGGTGCTGGAGAATTATCAGGAAGCGGATGGCCGGATTCGGATACCGGAAGCTTTGCGTGGGTATATGGGTAATGCAGAGTATTTGGTGTAGGCTTCCATAAAATTTGGATCGCAGGTATTGCCATTTGCAGGAAGCGTGGTAATATCTGCCACCTTCAACGGCAGGCGTATAGCTCAGTTGGTTAGAGCACCACCTTGACATGGTGGGGGTCGTTGGTTCGAGTCCAATTACGCCTACCACTTTAATGATAACCATGTGACTCCTCGTATAGGTCACCACTGGAGCAAAAAATGCCAGTTATTACTCTCCCTGACGGCAGTCAGCGTTCCTACGAATCCCCCCTTTCCGTTCTTGCAGTTGCAGCCGACATCGGTGCAGGTCTTGCCAAAGCTACACTTGCAGGCAAAGTTGATGGCCAGTTGGTGGATGCCAGCCATGTCATTGATCAGGATGCCGCTTTAAGCATTGTGACGGCAAAAGATGCGGAAGGTCTGGATATTATCCGCCATTCTTCCGCGCATCTGATGGCGCAAGCGGTCAAGCAGCTATTCCCGGATGCGCAGGTCACGATTGGGCCAACCATCGAAAACGGTTTTTACTACGATTTCGCTGCGCCGCGTCCGTTCACCCCGGAAGACTTGCAGGCCATTGATGCGAAAATGCAGGAGCTGATCAAGCAGGATATTCCGGTCGAGCGCAGCACCATGCCCCGTGATGGGGCGATTGCCCTTTTTAAGGGCATGGGCGAAGCCTACAAAGCCGAGATCATCGAAAGCATTCCGGCAGACCAAACGCTGTCCCTCTACCGTCAGGGCGATTTCATCGACCTGTGCCGTGGCCCGCATGTGCCTAGTACCGGCAAAATTCCTGCGGTCAAGGTAATGAAAGTCGCGGGCGCTTACTGGCGTGGCAACTCCAACAATGAGATGTTGCAGCGTATTTACGGTACGGCGTGGGCAAACAAGAAAGACCTGCAAGCCTACCTGACCATGCTGGAAGAGGCGGAAAAGCGCGACCACCGCAAACTGGGTCGTCAGCTTGACTTGTTCCATTTCGACGAACAGGCTCCCGGCGCAGTGTTCTGGCATCCCAAAGGCTGGACAGTTTTCCAGGAATTGATCGGCTATATGCGCCAGCGTCAGCAACGTGCCGGTTACGTTGAGGTCAATACGCCAGATGTGATGGATCGCAGCTTGTGGGAAACCTCCGGCCACTGGTTCAACTACCGCGAAAACATGTTCACGACGACGACCGAAGATGAGCGGGTTTTTGCGCTGAAGCCAATGAACTGCCCCGGCGGTATGCTGATGTTCGCGCAAGGTTTGAAAAGCTACCGTGACCTGCCGCTGCGCATGGCTGAATTCGGCAAGGTACACCGTTACGAACCATCCGGCGCCTTGCATGGCCTGATGCGCGTGCGCCACTTTACCCAGGACGATGCCCATATCTTCTGCACGGAAGAACAGATGGCGCAAGAGTGCAAGGATGTGGTTGCGCTGGTGCTGGATATTTACAAAGACTTCGGTTTTGAAAATGTCCACATCAAGCTTTCCACCCGCCCGGAAAATCGTATTGGTAGTGATGAAGTCTGGGACAAACTGGAACATGCGCTTGGCGATGCGCTGGAAAGCATGGGCTTGCCCTATACGCTGTTCCCTGGGGAAGGCGCATTTTACGGCCCAAAACTGGAGTTTGTGCTGCGTGACGCCATCGGGCGTGACTGGCAGTGCGGTACCTTGCAGGTGGACATGAGCCTGCCGGAACGTTTCGACCTCACCTACGTGGCGGAAGACAACACCCGTAAGCGTCCGGTCATGTTGCACCGCGCCCTGTTCGGTTCACTGGAGCGCTTTACCGGCATCCTGATCGAACATTACGAAGGCAAGTTCCCATTGTGGCTTGCCCCGAGCCAGGCTGTGGTGATGAACATCACCGACAAACAGGCCGATTTCGTGCAGGATGCTGCCAAGCAACTGCTGCAAGCAGGTATCCGTGCGGTAGCGGACTTGAGAAATGAAAAAATTGGCTTTAAAATCCGCGAACACACCATGCAGCGTGTGCCGTACCTGTTGGTAGTCGGCGACCGCGAAGTGGAAACACAATCTGTCGCCGTGCGCACGCGCTCCGGTAAAGACTTGGGAACATTCCCGCTGGCCGACATCCAGCAACGTCTTGCGGAGGAGGTTGAGGCTCGTGGCGTTTCGCTATTGGAATAAACGAGGATTACTCTTATCGCTCTCGAAAAAGAACACCGCATCAATGACGACATTAATGTCCCGAAAATTCGTCTGATTGATAAGGATGGGGAAAACAAAGGTGTAGTTTCCCTGCGTGAAGCCATGGAAATGGCTTACGAACTGGAATTGGATTTAGTGGAAATTGTTCCAACCGCTAAGCCGCCGGTTTGTCGCATCATGGATTACGGCAAGTTCCGTTTCGATGAAAGCAAAAAAGTTGCCCTGGCACGTAAAAACCAGAAACAGGTGCAGGTCAAGGAAATCAAGATGCGTCCGGCCACGGACGAAGGTGATTACCAGATCAAGATGCGTAAGCTGAAAGAGTTTCTGGACGAAGGCGATAAGGTTAAAGTCACCCTGCGCTTCAAAGGCCGCGAAATGGCGCACAAGGAGCTGGGGATGGAAGTCCTCAAACGGGTTGAAAAAGACCTGGAAGAATTTGCGACGGTTGAACAGTTCCCCAAACTGGAAGGCCGTCAAATGGTCATGATGATGGGGCCAAAAAAGAAATAGGGAGCCATCCCTGAACACCATCCTGCCAAGGTAAGGCACTCTTGCAGGATGTTTTATCTACCTCTCGTTGAAGGAGACAAAGATGCCTAAGATGAAGACCAATCGTGGGGCGGCCAAACGCTTCAAGAAGTCAGGCAGTGGCCTGTTCAAGCGTAAACAGTCACACCTGCGTCACATTCTGACCAAGAAATCCACCAAGCGTAAGCGTCACTTGCGTTCCGGGGACAACTTTGTTGTTGCTGCGGATCACGCTAGCGTCCAAAAGCTGCTGCCTTACGCCTAACAGGAGGATTGAAACATGGCAAGAGTAAAACGTGGTGTAACGGCGCGTGCCCGTCACAAGAAAATCCTGAAACTGGCAAAAGGCCATTACGGTGCGCGTAGCCGCGTTTACCGTGTAGCCCACCAGTCTGTCATCAAAGCCGGTCAGTATGCATTCCGTGACCGTCGCCAGAAAAAACGCCAGTTCCGCGCCCTGTGGATCGTGCGTATCAATGCTGGTGCACGTCAGTTCGGCCTGTCTTACAGCCGTATGATGAATGGTCTGAAGAAGGCTGGTATCACCCTTGACCGTAAGGTTCTGGCTGATCTGGCTGTTCACGACATTGCTGCCTTTGGTGCAGTCGCAGAAAAGGCAAAATCTGCCCTGGCTGCCTGAGCTGCATTAGTGCGCTGAAATACCCTTAACCGGGTGAGCAAGGCGGGGGAAGGTTTATGCCTCTCCCCGCCTTTTGCTTTTTTATCACAACCCCAATAAAGGAAATCGTCGTGCAAAGTTTGCTGGAACTGATGGGTCATGCCCATGAGCAGATTTCGCAAGCCGCCAGTCTGGCAGCCCTGGATCAGGTACGGGTACAGTATCTGGGCAAGAGCGGCTTGCTGACCGAGCAGCTAAAACAACTGGGTAAGTTGCCTCACGAAGAGCGCAAGGCTGCCGGTGCGGAAATCAACAATGCCAAACAAGCCCTGACGCTCGCTCTCGAAGACCGTAAACAAAGCCTGCAAGTCGAAGCGCTGAATGCCCGCCTGCAAGCCGAAAAGGTCGATGTAACCCTGCCAGGTCGCCGTATGGATACCGGCAGCCTGCATCCGGTAACACTGACTATTCAAAGAATTAGCGAGATATTCGCACAACTGGGTTTCAGTCTGGCGGAAGGCCCTGAAATCGAGGACGATTTCCACAACTTTACCGCGCTGAACATTCCCGAGTCGCACCCTGCACGCGCCATGCACGATACGTTCTACATGGAAAGCGGCTTGCTGTTGCGTACCCATACGTCTTCCGTGCAAATCCGTCACATGGAACACAATCCGCCGCCACTGCGTATTATCGCGCCGGGGCGTGTATACCGTTGCGATTCCGACATGACCCACAGCCCCATGTTCCATCAGGTGGAAGGGCTGATGGTGGATGAGGATGTCACCTTTGCTGACCTGAAGGGGATTCTGGAAGCGTTTTTCAAAGCATTTTTTGAAGTCGATGAACTGCCGACCCGTTTCCGCGCCACCTTTTTCCCGTTCACCGAGCCATCGGCGGAAACGGACATCCAGTGCGTGCATTGCGGTGGTGATGGCTGTCGGGTGTGCAAGGGCACTGGCTGGCTGGAAGTCATGGGCTGCGGAATGGTGCATCCGAACGTGTTGAAAAACGTCGGCATCGACAGCGAGAAATATACCGGCTTTGCGTTTGGTTTCGGTGTTGAAAGGCTGGCGATGTTGCGCTACCAGATCAATGATTTGCGCGTGATGTTTGATAACGACGTGCGTTTCCTCAAACAATTCAGCTAAACCAAGCGGAGTAACCTTATGAAAGTCAGTGAAAAATGGCTGCGTGAGTGGATTGATGCGCCGCAAACGCTGGATACTATTGCCAACAAGCTCACCATGTCCGGCTGCGAAGTGGAAGCGCGTGAATCCGTGGCGACCGCTTTCAGCGGCATTGTCGTCGGTCATGTCCTGGAACGTGAAAAACACCCCGATGCCGACAAGCTGAGCGTGTGCAAGGTTGACAATGGCCAAGGGGAAACCCTGCAAATTGTTTGCGGGGCGCAAAACGTGCGGGCTGGCATCAAAGTACCGCTGGCGCTGATCGGTGCGGTATTGCCATTGCCGGATGGCAAGGATTTGAAGATCAAGAAAGGCAAGCTGCGTGGCGTGGAATCGTTCGGCATGTTGTGTTCGTCTACCGAACTGGGCATGTCTGACAAGTCGGATGGCCTGCTGGAGTTGCCTACAGATGCGCCGACTGGCATGGATATCCGCGATTACCTGAAACTGGATGATGAAGTCATCGAGCTGGCGATTACCGCCAACCGTGGCGACTGTATGAGCATGATCGGCGTGGCACGGGAAACGGGCCTGTTGCTGGATGTGCCTTTGACGCCACCGGCAATGGCTCCGGTCGCCGCGCAACACGATGACACTTTCCCGGTCGATATTCAGGCGGTGGATGCTTGCCCACGTTACGCAGGCCGCATTATCCGCAACGTCAACCCGCAAGCGCCAACCCCAGTATGGATGCAGGAAAAACTGCGCCGTGCCGGTATCCGCAGCATTTCTGCGCTGGTGGATGTGACCAACTACGTGCTGCTGGAACTTGGCCAGCCGATGCACGCTTTCGATCTCGACAAGCTGCAAGGCGGTATCGTAGTACGTTATGCCAATGACGGTGAAAGCCTGCCAATGCTGGATGGGCAAACCGCTACCTTGCGCAGTGACACCCTGGTGATTGCGGATCAGGCTGTGCCGGTCGCAATGGCAGGTATCATGGGCGGGGAACCGACTTCCGTTACCGATTCCACCCGCAACCTGTTCCTGGAAAGCGCCCACTTCCGTCCTGCCAGAATCATGGGCAAGGCGCGTAGCTACGGCCTGCAAACCGATTCTTCCGCCCGTTTCGAGCGGGGCGTTGACCCGGATATGCCATTGCAGGCGATGGAACGCGCTACCCAGTTGATCCTCGACATTTGCGGGGGCGGGGCGGGGACTGTGGTGGATACTTTGGCGGATGCGAGTGTGCTGGAGCGCAAAACCATTCTGCTACGCCCTGAGCGCATCTTCCGGGTGCTGGGCGTCAGCATGGAGGATGCGACAGTGGAAGGCGTACTGGCACGCCTGCATTGTGGCTTCAACCGCACCAAAGCCGGTTGGCAGGTGCAGGCTCCATTGGCACGTTTCGACCTTGCCATCGAAGAAGACCTGATCGAAGAACTGGCTCGGGTGCGTGGTTACGACTCAATTCCGGCGGAATTGCGCCCGCGTGCGCCGCGCATCACCCAACCCAGCGAAAAGAGCGTGGGCTACGCTAGGTTGCGTCATCTGTTGGTAGCGCGTGGTTATCAGGAAGCCGTTACGTTCAGTTTCGTTGACCCGAAAATGGAGGCGATACTCGCACCAACGGTGGACAATATTGCCCTTGCCAACCCGATTTCAGCCGATCTGGGTGTGATGCGCAGTACCCTGTGGTCGGGTTTGCTGCGTTCCGTGGCATATAACCTGAACCGTCAGCAGGATCGGGTACGTTTGTTTGAAATTGGTCCGGCCTTTTATCAGGACGGGGCGGGCAAACCGCAGCAGAAAACCATGCTTGCGGGTGCCATGACCGGCAACCTGTTCCCTGAACAGTGGGGGCAAAAAAACCGTGCCGTGGATTTCTATGACCTGAAAGGGGATATGGAAGCCTTGCTGGAGCAGGTAACGGGGTGTGAGTTCCGTTTTGTTCCTGCTGCCCATGCGGCTTTGCATCCGGGGCAGGCGGCGCAGATCATGGCAGGTGAAGCGGTGGTTGGCTGGATGGGGATGCTGCATCCCCAAATTGAGGAAAAGCTGGATATGGGGCAGCCGGTTTATGTCTTTGAACTGGATATGGCTGCATTGGCGCAACGGGCGTTGCCAAAATATCAGGCTGTGTCAAAATTCCCGGCTATCCGGCGTGACCTTGCATTGCTGGTCGGGCGTGATGTGCTGGCGGCGGCACTCGAAAATGCTGTAAATAAAGCCGCAATCCCACAATTGGTGTCCTATTATTTATTTGATGTGTATGCCGGTAGTGGTATTCCAGAAAACCAGAAAAGTATTGCTTTGAGCTTGATTTTTCAGGATTTTTCGCGCACTCTTGAAGATGCGGAAATCAACCGGATGGTGGATGCGGTCGTCACTTCGCTACGGGACGAAGTAGGTGCGGCTTTACGTTAAACAGGGAGAATGTGTTTTATGTCAATAACCTTGACCAAAGCGGATATGGTCGAACATCTGTTTGAAGAAGTGGGTCTCAACAAACGGGAAGCCAAGGATTTGGTGGAAATGTTTTTTGAAGAAATCCGTGATGCGTTACAGACCGGGAAGAATGTGAAGCTGTCAGGCTTTGGCAATTTCATGCTGCGTGACAAGACCCAGCGTCCGGGACGTAACCCGAAAACAGGCGAAGAAATTCCGGTAACGGCACGCCGTGTCGTCACATTCCGGCCTGGGCAGAAGCTCAAACAACGGGTAGAGGAATATGCAGGAAGCGTTGACGCCGAATAGTCAACTGCCCCCCATTCCGGGCAAGCGTTACTTCACCATCGGTGAGGTCAGTGACTTGTGCGGGGTGAAAACGCATGTCCTGCGGTATTGGGAGCAGGAATTTCCCTCCTTGAAACCGATGAAACGGCGCGGCAACCGCCGTTATTACCAGCGTGAAGATGTGCTGCTGGTACGTCAGATACGCAGCCTGCTGTACGAAAACGGTTATACCATCAGTGGCGCCCGCCAGAAACTGCTGGATGAAATCCATACCCCGCCGCCTGTCGAATTGCCATTGGAACCGCTGGTTGTGAACGGTAACGACGTGGCACCCATGGTGATGGAACTGGAGCGCATCCTCTATATCCTCCGCCACTGAATTCAGCTTGAGCTGTGGTGCCGATTAGGGTAAGCTTGCACCCCTTCGGTCGGGGCGTAGCGCAGCCTGGTAGCGCACCACACTGGGGGTGTGGGGGTCGGAGGTTCGAATCCTCTCGTCCCGACCACTTGACTGTTTCAAGCTGTATCAGCACGTATCAAAAACCCCTTGCAGGCCGCAATCTGCAAGGGGTTTTGTGTTTCAAGGTGCATCACCTGTCTCAGGGTTTGTCAGCGAAATGTTTGTATTAATGTTGGTATCGTCGGATTAACCTAGGATGGATACCAACAAAATGCTGAGAAAGTTAACAGATTCAAAGGTTAAGGCAATATCTGCCTACCCTGACGGCAAACCCCATAGTGTTTCAGACGGTGGAGGGCTGTTCCTGTATGCGACAGTGAACGGTAAATACTGGCGTTATGCCTACAGGCTGAACGGTAAGACACAGCGAACCCTTAGCATTGGTTCCTATCCTGAAATATCACTGGCAGAGGCCAGACGACGGCATGAAGCGGCGCGGGCGCTGTTGGCGCGTGGTGTTGATCCTTCCAGCCACAAACAGGCCGCCAAAGCAGCCAGCACCGAAATAACCGCGAATACCTTTGAGTGCATTGCGCAGACAGCTTCTGAGCGTAGCAAGCCGGGGTGGTCTGCAAGCCATAAGGAACGCACCATCAGCTATTTGCAGCGGGATATTTTCCCGTGGATCGGCAAGCGCCATATAAACGAAGTGACACCCGGCGACGTTATCAGGGTCGTGCAACGGGTAGAAGCCAGAGGGGCAGGGGATGCAGCCCGGCGCGTGAAACAGTACATACTGCAAGTCTACAAGTATGCCGTTACCCTGCCAGCCAGTGACCGGAAAAGGCCAGCCAGGGCAATTGAGCCAAAACACGAAACCGTATTCGTGGGGCAGTTCAAGGCCGGGTAATGGCCAATTATAGGCATACTTGCCAACAGATAGATAAACTTGCAGGTGGTGTGCAATACAGAGAAGCACCAAACAAAAAGGGTTGCAGACCGAAATCATGCAACCCTTTGTTTTATCTGGCTCCCCGAGACGGACTCGAACCGCCGACCCAATGATTAACAGTCATTTGCTCTACCGACTGAGCTATCGGGGAATTGGTGAAGGCG
>JBBIHI010000093.1:0-8983 GCA_037447095.1 Thiotrichaceae bacterium | reverse complement strand
CAGGAGCAGACCAGCAGCCGATTGGCAGCCACGCGCTTGGCGCGTGGGGGACAAGCGGGGGATGGGATGCGCAGTCAGGGTAAGGTTTTCTCCCCTCGCCCGCTCTGCGGGAGAGGGGGCAGGGGGTGAGGGTAAACGGGGTGCAGGGGCAGCGCCCCTGCCGACAGTAGCGGAGGATTTCTTTATTCCGGGCGGTGGTAATAAATGCCGGGGGGCGGCTCTTTCAGGTACACGGGCGGTTCCGGTGGCGGGAACAGCACATCCCACTCCAGCACCAGATCAGGGAATAGAACAGAAGCTTGCGAGCCTTGGGTTTCTTCGATCAGCACCGCGCCATAACGCCCGTCATCACCTAATGTCCACATCATCACTACCCGGTCAGTGGGGTGGATGACCCAGTATTCGCGCACACCAAAACGCTCATACAAGCGCAGTTTGCGGATCAGGTCGATGGATGCGGTAGACGGTGAAAGCACTTCGATAATCCAGTCCGGCGCACCCTTGCAGCCTTTGTCATCCAGCTTGTTGCGGTCACAAATCACACTGATGTCCGGTTGCACGACAGTCCGGGTTTGGTCATTGGCAGCATCAGCAGTGCCAAGGCGTACATCGAAAGGGGCGGGGAATACCTCGCAATCCTTGCTTTTGCTGCGCAAGGCAATGGTCAATTGGGTGACAAGCTCACGGATTACCCGTTGATGCATCGTGCTGGGCGCAGTCATCATCACCGCTTCGCCATCCAGCAATTCATAACGTGGTTCGTCAGGCCAGGAAAGGTAGTCCTGATAGGTGTAACGTTGTTGGGTATCCGGTTGATATGCCAGTGACATCGTGTTTTCTCCGCCCGAGCCAATGCCTTGACAATAGCACAATCGCCCGTGTCAGACAGGCAGCATTTTCATCCGCCCAGCTTCGCTTTCCACTGCCACCACCGTACCGCGCAAGGAGTTGGGCAGGGCTTCGCTGATCTGGATGTCGACGAACTTACCAACCAAACGCTGATGCCCGTCAAAGTTCACCCAGCGGTTGTTTTCGGTGCGGCCAGCCATTTGCCTGGGGTCTTTTTTCGATGGGCGTTCCACTAATACCCGTTGCACTGTGCCAACCATATTGCGGCTGATGGCATTGGCCTGTTCGAGGATGCGGGCTTGCAGGTGTTGCAAACGGGCTTTTTTCACCTCCAGCGACACATCATCGGGCAGGCTGGCGGCAGGCGTGCCGGGGCGGGCGCTGTAGACGAAGCTGAAGCTGTGGTCGAAACCGATGTCGTCGATCAGTTTTAGGGTGTCGGCAAAATCCTGTTCGGTTTCACCCGGAAAGCCGATGATGAAATCGGATGACAGGCTGATCGTCGGGCGGATGGCACGTAACCTGCGGATTTTGGACTTGTATTCCAGTGCCATGTGGTTGCGTTTCATGGCCGCGAGGATGCGGTCGGAACCGCTTTGTACCGGCAGGTGCAGGTGGTTGACCAGTTCCGGAACATCGGCATAGACCTGGATCAGGTTGTCGCTGAATTCGTTAGGGTGCGAGGTGGTGTAACGGATACGGTCGATCCCATCTACTGCCGCGACGTAGGTGATCAGCAGGGCAAGGTCGGCAATCGAGCCGTCATGCATTTTGCCCCGGTAAGCATTGACGTTTTGCCCTAGCAGGTTGACCTCGCGCACGCCTTGCGCCGCCAGTTGCACGACTTCGGCAATCACGTCGTCGAAGGGGCGGGAAATTTCCTCGCCACGGGTGTAGGGCACGACACAGAACGTGCAGTATTTGCTGCACCCTTCCATCACGGAAACAAACGCGGTCGGCCCTTCGGCACGCGGCTCGGGCAGGTTGTCGAACTTTTCGATTTCGGGGAAGGAAATATCTACTACCGGCATGTGTTCGCTGCTGACCTTGCGGATCATGTCCGGCAGGCGGTGCAGGGTTTGCGGGCCGAATACCACATCCACCACCGGGGCACGTTCGCGCAGGGCTTCACCTTCCTGGCTGGCCACGCAACCGCCGACGCCGATCACGATGTGCGGGCGGCGTTCCTTGATCTGTTTCCAGCGCCCCAGTTGCGAGAAGACCTTTTCCTGCGCCTTTTCGCGGATCGAGCAGGTATTCATCAGCAACACATCGGCCTGTTCCGGGTCGTCAGTGAGTTCCATTCCCTGCGCGTGATGCAGCACGTCCAGCATCTTGGCGGAATCGTACTCGTTCATCTGGCATCCGTGGGTTTCGATAAAAATTTTGCCTGCCATCGTATCCGTCGTGTGTAAGCGTTGCGAAACCGGCTATTGTATACTCGGCGTTTGAGCATTAAAACCGGACGTTTTGCACATGAATCAAAACATTGCCCGCATTGGTATTGTCACCGTTTCCGACCGCGCCAGCCGTGGCGAATATGAAGACAAGGGCGGCCCCGCCATTCACGCATGGTTTGCAAGGGTATTGAGCAGCGAATGGGAAGCAGTGGCGCGGGTCATCCCCGATGAACAGGCAATGATCGAAACAACTTTACGCGAGCTAAGCGATGAACAGGGATGCAGTCTGATCGTCACCACTGGCGGAACCGGCCCTGCCTTGCGCGATGTCACGCCAGAAGCAACCGAGGCGGTATGCAGCAAAATGATGCCCGGCTTTGGCGAATTGATGCGTTTGGAGTCGTTGAAGGTGGTGCCGACCGCCATCCTGTCGCGCCAGACGGCGGGTATTCGCGGCAAAAGCCTGATCGTCAACCTGCCGGGAAAACCCTCGGCGATTGATGATTGCCTGAATGCGGTGTTTCCTGCGATTCCGTATTGCGTTGATTTGATTGAAGGGGCTTATCTGGAAGCACACCCGGAGCAGTGCAAGGTTTTCCGCCCGGTCAAACGGACTGCCGCATGAGTACGCCGCGTTTCGACCTGCCGGATGCGTTGCGTGGTCTGGCGGTGGTGCTGATGATGGTGTTCCATTTCTGCTTTGACCTGGGTGACTTTGGTTACGCCCGGTTTGATTTCTATAACGATCCGTTCTGGCTGGATGCTCGGGTATTCATTGTGACCCTGTTTGTGGGCGTGTCGGGCGTCAGTCTGGCGCTGGCAAGCCGTAACGGCATCAACTGGCAGCGGTTTTGGCGGCGTGAAGCGGTGCTGGTGGGGTGTGCGATCCTGATCAGTGCCGGAACCTATGCCCTGTTGCCACAAGCCTGGATATTTTTCGGCATCCTGCATTTCATGGCGGTGGGGGCGGTATTGGTTGTGCCGTTCCTGCGGCTGGACAAAACCAACCTGCTGCTGGGAATGGCGCTGATTGCCGTTGGGGCGTGGGTGTCACATCCCTTGTTTGATATGCCTGCTTTGCAATGGTTGGGGCTGATGACCCACAAGCCGGTAACGGAAGATTACGCGCCACTGTTGCCGTGGTTTGGTGTATTGCTGGTGGGTGTATTTTTGGGCAGGCATTTTCCACAGCAGGCCGCATTTGCTTACCCCCTGCAACAGCACAGGATTTTCCGGCCATTATTGTGGCTGGGGCGGCATAGCCTGCTGGTGTATATGCTGCACCAGCCGGTTTTCCTTGCCCTGCTTACCGTGTTCGTACTGGCCTCCCACGCTTGAGGCCGTTCTGCCGTTTCGGCAGGACAAGCGGAGCGGGTTTATTTCTTGTCGGCAGAATCAGCCGGTGCGCTGACCGGTTCGGTTTGGGTGCTGAACATCTGTGGCCCGCACATGCTGCTGATATTCTTGTCGAGTTCCTTGATCTTGGTGGCTTTTTCATCTGCGGTCAGGAAATGCTCGCCTTTTTCATCGCGCCATTTGACCAGTGAGTTGGTTTTGAGCTGTTCCAGTGCGGTTTTCTGGCTGTTGCAGAAATCGCGGTGTTCTTTCTCGCTGGCTTTGGCCTTTGCTTCATCAGTTTTTTTGTCGTCAGCCTTGTCGGTTGCAGGTTTTTCTTCCGGTTTGGTATCTGCTGCTGGCGTGGAGGTTTTATCCGTTGCCTTTCCGGCTGACAGGGCGATGTCTGCCGAGATGTCCTTGCTGCTGGTATCGGCTGGCGGTGGGGTTTCGGTGTAGTGTGTTTCGCCGTTTTTATCCGTCCATTTGTACATTTCTGCCACGGCATTGTGGAATAGCAATGCACCCATGAGCAGGGCAGGCATATAAAGCGCTTTTTTCATGTTGTTGTCACCTTTGTCTTGGTAGGTATGGGGTATATTAGAGTTTTCTTATTTTCTCTGTTAGGATTACGCCAACTTTAAAATTTGTTTGGGATAAGTATGCCATGAAAGCATTAAAACAGTGGGTACTGATTGTCGGATTTTCGGTGCTGGCGGCTTGTAACGGCAGCCACCAATCTGATGCAGGGCAGGCGGGCGTTGCCAAAAGCCAGTTGCCAAGTGTCAAAGTGGAAGCGGTCGAAGCGCCTGAATTGCATTATCTGGACGGTCATGTGGAAGCGGTGAACCAAAGCACCATTTCTGCGCAAACCAGCGGGGTGATTGAGAAACTGTTCTACGATGTGGATGATTACGTCGAAAAGGGCAAAGTCATTGCACAGATCAAATCCAAAAACCAGCAAGCCGGAGTCGAGCAGGCACAGGCAGCCCTGGATGAAGCCAAGGCCCGTTATACAGAAGCCCAGGCCGATTTCAAGCGGGTCAGTGATATTTATGCCAAGCGTCTGATTCCGAAGGCAGATTACGATGCTTCACAAGCGGCATTGAGTGCGGCAGGGGCGCGTCTGGATGCAGCCAAGGCGCAAGTGACCCAGGCGGGTGAACAATTGGGTTATACGACCCTGGTTGCGCCTTACGCAGGTATCGTCACCAAACGTGATGTGCAGCTTGGTGAGGCCGTGAGCCCAGGTACGCCCATTATGACCGGCATTTCGCTTGATCAAATGCGGGTCGTGGTGGAAGTGCCGCAGCGCCTGATTACCCAGGTGCGCAAGGAAAAGAAAGCCTTTGTGTTCCAGGACGGCTCCAACAAATCCCTGCCGGTCAAGGCGCTGACTTTTTTCCCGTATGCTGACCCGAAAACCAATGCCTTCAAGGTGCGGATTGATCTGGCGGAAGGTACGCAAGACCTGTTCCCCGGCATGTTCGTCAAGGTGGCATTCGTAATCGGCCAGCAGCAAGGTGTGGTCAGCGTGCCGGAAGGTGCGGTCGTTACCCGCAGCGAGGTGATCGGGGTATATGTCATCAATGCGGATGGCAAGCCTTCCCTGCGCCAGATACGTCTGGGGCGCAAGCTGGATGAAGATACGGTCAGTGTGCTGGCGGGGTTGAGTGCAGGCGAAACCATCGCGCTTGACCCGGTGCAGGCGGCGATTTCCCTGAAGCAGCAGACAGCGGAGGCCAAGCACGATGAATGAGCCAAAGCTGGGCATTTCCGGCGGGATTGCGAAAAAATTCCTGGTCACGGAAATCACACCCCTGTTGGCACTGGTCGGGTTATTGTTGGGTCTGTTTGCGGTACTGGTCACGCCGCGTGAGGAAGACCCGCAGATCAACGTGACTTTTGCCAACGTTTTCGTGCCATTTCCGGGGGCGAGTGCCGAACAGGTGGAAAGTCTGGTCAGTACGCCTGCCGAACAGGTGCTGTCGGAAATCGAGGGGCTGGAGCATGTGTATTCCACTTCGATGCCGGGCATGTCGGTGATTACTGTCCAGTACAAGGTGGGGCAAGACCGCACGGCGGCGCTGGTGCGCTTGTATAACAAGATTGCTTCCAACCAGGACTGGTTGCCGCGTAACCTTGGGGTAGGTACACCGCTGATCAAGCCGAAAGGGATTGACGATGTGCCGATTGTGGCGCTGACCTTGTGGACGGAAGATGACAAGCGCGGTGCTTACGAACTCAATCAGGTGGCGCACGCGATTGAGTCGGAACTCAAGCGGGTTCCCGGTTCGCGGGATATTTACACCATCGGTGGGCCGCAACAGGTGGTGCATGTCCTGCTGGACGCTGACAAATTGGCGGGGCATGGCATTTCCCTGTCGGATTTGCGTAATGCCTTGCAAGCCAGCAATTCAGCGCGGGATGCGGTATCCCTGGTGAATAATAACGAGGAAATCCAGGTACAGGCTGGTACGTTCCTGATGAGCGCTGATGAAGTCGGCAATCTGATGGTCGGTGTATTCGATGGCAAACCGGTTTTCCTGAGCGATGTGGCGGAAGTCAAACGGACGTCGGATTCCCCGCAAGCCTATGTCAGCTTTGGTACGGGAGCGGCGGCAGAACATAAGGCGTTGAATCCGGGTGTGCGTACCCCGGCGGTAACGATTGCGGTTGCCAAACAGCCGGGCACTAACGCGGTGGACATTGCCAACAATGTGATCGACCGTTTCGAGAAATTGCGCGGAACCTTTGTGCCGGAAGGCGTGAATGTCACCGTGACCCGTAACTATGGGGAAACCGCGCAGGCCAAATCCGAGAAGCTGATCCACAAGCTGATCATTGAAACCATCGCGGTGGCCATTTTGATCTGGTGGGCACTGGGCTGGCGTGAAGCGCTGATCGTGGGTGCAGCGGTGGTCATTACCCTGGCAGTCACGCTGTTTGCCTCGTGGGCATATGGCTTCACCCTGAACCGGGTATCGCTGTTTGCCTTGATATTCTCGATCGGGATATTGGTCGATGATGCGATTGTGGTGGTGGAAAACATCCACCGGCACATGCAGCATGGCGGCAAGAAATTGCTGGAAGTCATTCCGCTGGCGGTGGATGAAGTGGGCGGGCCAACCATTTTGGCAACCTTTACGGTTATCGCTGCGCTGTTACCGATGGCGTTCGTCTCCGGCCTGATGGGGCCGTACATGTCGCCGATCCCGATCAATGCGAGTATGGGGATGCTGATTTCCCTGGCAGTGGCTTACGTGGTCACACCGTGGATGACCAACAAGATGCTCGGCAAGGTTGATTTCAGCCATCATCACGAAGATAACAGCAAGCTGCACGGCTTCTTTACCCGCATCATGGCACCGTTTCTGGATGACAAGCAGGGTGGCAAGCGCCGCAAGATGTTGTTTGCGGTGATTACCCTGCTGATTGTCCTGTCGGCTTCGCTGGCGGTGTTCAAGCTGGTAGTGTTGAAAATGCTGCCGTTTGACAACAAGTCCGAATTCCAGGTGGTGCTGGATATGCCGGAAGGGACTGCGCTGGAGCAGACTTCCCGTGTACTCAATGAGATGGCCGATTATCTGGGTAAAGTGGATGAAGTGACTGATTACCAGATTTATGCCGGGACTGCCGCGCCAATCAACTTCAATGGGTTGGTGCGCCAGTACTACCTGCGTGAAGGTTCCAATGTCGGTGACATCCAGGTCAACCTGACCGATGCACATGCCCGCAACCGGCAAAGCCATCCGATTGCCTTGAGTGTGCGCCCGAAGTTGCAGGAAATTGCCGAAAAGTACCACGGTAGCGTGAAAGTGGTTGAAGTCCCGCCGGGGCCGCCGGTCATGTCGCCGATTGTGGCGGAAGTCTACGGCCTGGATTACGAGGGGCAAATTGGCGTTGCCAAACAAATACGTGATGTGTTCACGAAGACCCCGGATATTGTTGATATTGACGACAGTGTGGAAGCACCGCAGAAACGTCTGGTCGTGCAGATTGACCGTAGCAAGGCGGCTTTGCTGGGCGTGTCGCAGGATGCGATTGCTTCGGCCATTGATACCGCATTGCGTGGCGAGGATGTGGTATTCCTGCATGGCAAGGGTATCAAATACGCCGTGCCTATCCGCGTGGAATTCCCGGTTGAGCTGAAAGACAAGATGGATTCCGTGCTGGCGCTGCGGGTACGCAGCCAGTCGGGCGAGTTGGTGCCAATGTCGGAACTGGTAACGGTGCAGCAAACCACCCGTGAGCATTCCATTTACCACAAGGATTTGCTACCGGTAGTATATGTCATGGGCGACATGGCGGGGAAAACTGACAGCCCCTTGTACGGTATGTTCAGCATTTTCTCCGGGATCAAGGACTTGTCGGTGTATGGCAACCCGATCAACCAGCATTTCATTGCCCAGCCGGATGACCCGTACCTGTACGGCATGAAGTGGGACGGTGAATGGCAGGTTACGTATGAAACCTTCCGCGACATGGGCATTGCCTACGGGGTGGGGATGATCCTGATCTACCTGCTGATCGTGGCACAGTTCAGGTCATATATGGTTCCGCTGGTTATAATGTCGCCAATTCCGCTGACCGTGATCGGTGTCATGCCGGGTCACGCGCTGTTGGGGGCACAATTTACGGCAACTTCCATGATCGGCATGATCGCCCTGGCGGGGATCATTGTGCGTAACTCGATCCTGCTGGTGGACTTCATCAATGAGCAGGTTCGTGGTGGCATGTCATTGAAAGATGCAGTCATCAACTCCAGTACGGTGCGTGCCAAACCGATTGCACTGACGGCGTTGGCAGCCATGGTGGGGGCATTCTTCATCATTGATGACCCGATTTTTGGTGGCTTGGCAATCTCGCTGATCTTTGGGATACTGGTCTCCACGGTGCTGACATTGGTATTGATTCCGTTAATGTACTATATGTATGCACGTAACCGTCTGGCGTTGATCACTGGCAAGCCAGCCTGACGCCGACGGATCGAAACCGTGTTCAATCTGACGAAGCCTCTGGTAATCGCGTAAGCGACCCAGAGGTTTTCGTTTTCATACCCTCCGCTTTTGCTTATTATTCGCGCCATCATCAAAATAACCGGATTTCACATGCAAACCATCCTTTCACGCATTGCTACTGAGCTGGCAGTCAGGGAAACCCAGGTCGCTGCGGCTGTCGGACTGTTGGACGAGGGTTCCACCGTCCCCTTCATCGCCCGTTACCGCAAGGAAAAGACCGGCGGGCTGGATGACACCCAGTTGCGTTACCTCGAAACCCGTCTGGGCAGTTTGCGTGAGTTGGAAAAACGCCGTGAAACCGTACTGCATTCCATCCGTGAGCAAGGCAAACTGACCCCGGAACTGGAACAGCAGGTGTTGACGGCGCAAACCCGCACC
>JBBIHI010000092.1:0-9123 GCA_037447095.1 Thiotrichaceae bacterium | reverse complement strand
TGTCCGGGATGAACGGCATGTCAGGCATGGGCGGCATGAATGGAATGTCCGGGATGAACGGCATGTCGGGCATGGATGGAAAAACCTGGACACCTCCCGCAAAATAAGCTGATCATCGAAAACGCTCCCCTTCCACGGAAGGGGAGTCCTCAAGGAGCCACATTCATGAGTGCAGGCACAGACAAATGGTGGGTTGGCGCAGTCGTTCTGGGTGCTGCCGTTATCGGTGGAATCAGCACCTGGCTTACCTCCGGCACAAACAGCAATGCTTCCACTGCTGCGGCAGCGCCCCCCTCTTCCGCCGTAGCCGAAACTGCGCCCCCCCCGGCAGTCGACCCGAAAAACCTGGATTACCTGCGTGCCCGTTGGGATCCCATCCATTTCAAACCTGCCATCGACAAGGCAACGGATGCCGACTGCCTGAAATGCCATCAGGAAGTCCTGGACGACAAAACCCGTGATGCCTCACCTGCGGGACTCAAGAAAGACAATACCCTCGCCTGGTACCAGACACTCGACACCTACCAGGGCGAACAAATGACCTTCCACCAGCGCCATTTGACCGCACCTTTCATCAAGAAAGTGGCCAACATGAGTTGTACCACCTGCCATCAGGGCAATAACCCACGTGATGAAACCGACAACACAGCGGCAGATAGCCCAACCGGCCTGACCATGCGCAAAATGGTTGACCCTAATATGTGTTTGCGTTGCCACGGCCAATTTCCTTACCAGAACATGGGGTTGCCGGGGCCATGGCACGAAAGCGGAGCCGCTTTCCAGAACAATTGCCTGCTATGCCACGCCAGCATCCGCACCAACCGCCACAAGGTCAATTACCTCAATGCCGATGCCATTGAGAAAGAAGCCACCGCCAATGGTGGCGACACCTGTTACGGTTGCCACGGCGGGCGGGCATGGTATCGCATCAGTTTCCCCTACCCTCGCCACCCGTGGCCAGGCATAGGTGCAACTGTTCCTGACTGGGCGAAAGACCGCCCGACTGAATCCGACCTGCGTTTTTTGATTGAAGGGAGCAAACCATGAGCGGACAAGACTGGAAAGACAAACTGAAGTCTGCCCTGAGCATGAACCGGCGTGACTTCCTCAAGACGACTGCATTGGGTTCGGCGGCCATTGCCGCAGGCGGGCTGACCGTCAAGCCGAAGGAAGCCAAAGCCTTTGCCTACGAACCTTATCCGCGTGATAACGACCTGACCACCGTCGTCACCAGTTGCGCCCACAACTGCGGCTCACGGCACATGCTGGTGGCGCACAAGAAAGGCGATGTCATCGTGCGCCTGTCGACCGATGACGGGCGTTACCAACAGGGTGGCGAATTCGGCAAAGATACCTTCGAGGAGCCCCAATTGCGGGCGTGCCTGCGCGGGCGTTCCTACCGGGCGCGGATTTATTCCCAGGAACGCCTGCTGTACCCGATGGTACGCACTGGCGCACGCGGTGAAGGCAAATTCAAACGTGCCTCGTGGGATGCGGCGCTTGATCTGGTTGCCGAAAAGATGCAGCAGATCAAGGCCAAATATGGCCCAACTGCCCTGCTTGATCAGAGTTACGCGGGCGCATCCTACGGTGTATTGCACAAATCCGACCAGATTGAAGGCTTACTGGGGCGCTTCTTGGGCATGTATGGCTGCCGCACCAGCTCATGGTCAGTGCCTTCCTACGAAGGGACAAAATTCAGCTCACGCATTACCTTCGGCACTATTCAGGATGGTAATGAGGATGATGCTTACGCACATTCCAAACTGATCATCATGTGGGGCTGGAACCCGGCCTATACCTTCCATGGCGGTAATACCTTCTACTATATGCGCATGGCCAAGCAGAAAGGCTGCAAGTTCGTGCTGATTGACCCGCAATACACGGATTCGGCAGCAGCTTACGATGCGTGGTGGATTCCGATCCGCCCCAATACCGACGCAGCAATGATGGCGGGAATGGCGCACCACATTTTCATCAGCAACCTGCAAGACCAGGACTTCATCAACAAATTCACCCAGGGCATGGATGCAGGCACGATGCCGGACTGGGCAAAGGACAAGGAAAACTTCAAGGATTACATCCTCGGCAAATACGACAATACCCCGAAAAGCCCGGAATGGGCAGCAGAGATTTGCGGTGTATCGGCTGACGACATCCGCAAGCTCGCGCAAATGTACGCCACCACCAAGCCTGCGGCGCTGAAAGCCTCATGGGCGCCGGGGCGCAATGCTTACGGCGAACAGTACAACCGTATGGCAGCCGCACTCCAGGCCATGACCGGCAATATCGGTGTACTCGGCGGCTGTGCGGAAGGTATCGGCAAGGCATGGCACGCCGAAGGTGTCGCCTACCCCTACGACGAATTCGCCAATGTCTTTTACGCCTCCATCAAATCCGACCGCTGGGCACATTGCGTACTCAATTACCCGAATGTGAAACGCGAAGAAATCGGCCTGTGGCCGGGCGGCAAGGCAGGTGACGGGGTGATTCCCGACATCCGGGGCATTTTCTGGCAAGGCTCCGACTGGTTCAACCAGCTCACCAATATCAACAAGGAAATCCAGGCAATCAACAAGCTGGAGCTGGTGGTGTGCAACGATTCCACCATTACCCCCTCCGGCCTGTATGCCGATGTCCTGTTGCCCATTGCCACCCATTTTGAGCGCCACGATGTCGCCCTGCCGTGGTACAAGGGGCATTACTACATCCATCGCCCCAAAGTGATCGAACCGCTAGGTGAAAGTAAAACCGACCTGCAAGTCTATACTGAACTGGCCTACCGGCTGGGCGGTGAAGACTTTGGCAGGCGATATAACCCCAAAGCCAACCGCGATTACTTCCACGTCAACGATGCCGTCGACGAAGCCTACCTGATTGAATGGTGGCAAGGCCGGGTCATGGGGCATCAGTGCGTCACCATGTCATGGGACGAATTCAAGCAACACGGCGTATACAAGTTCAAGCTGGATCGCCCGCACGTTGGCTTCCAGGACAATGTGGAAAAAGGCATCCCGTGGGAAACACCCTCCGGCAAGATTGAAATTTTCTCCACCACCCTCGCCAAATACGATGACTGGACAAAGACCGCCTACGGTTACGAGATTCCCCCCATCCCCAAATGGATCGAGCCGTGGGAATACCTGGGAGCCAAGGAAAAGACCGACGCGCATCCTTTCCACCTGATTTCCCCCCACCCGCGTTGGCGTACCCACTCGATTTTCAACAATGTCGGCTGGCTGCGGGAAACCTACGAACAGGAAGTCACCATCAATGCCTCTGATGCCAAAAAGCTCGGCATCAAAACCGGCGATACGGTGGAAGTGTTTAACGACCGGGGCAAAGTGGTCGTGCCCGCTTATGTAACCGAGCGTTGTATGCCGGGCGTACTGGTGTTGCACGAAGGTGTATGGCTGGATATAGACGAAAACGGCGTAGACCGTGCAGGCAACCCGGACATGCTTACCCTCGACAACCCCAGCCCGGCAGGTGCTTTTGCCTACAACACGGTGTTGTGTAATATCCAGAAAACCGACCTTGTACACAAACCTGGCTGGGATCAGTTGTCAACTGCCCGCAGCCATGTATTCCGGCGCGACCTGTAATGCCTGGAGGAGAACATTCACATGGCTAATGAAAATGTTGAAAACAACCGGGATAACATCAAGGAAGCGATCAAGCGCCGCAAGAAAGAGGTTTACACACCGGTCGTCCCCGCACAGCAACTCGGTTTCATCCACAACAATGTGGATTGTATCGGCTGCCGCGCCTGCGAAATTGCCTGCAAGGACAAGAACGGCCTCGCACCTGGGCCGCGTTTCCGCCGCGTGATGTATATCGAGGGGGGAACCTACCCCGAGGTGTACGCTTACAAGGTCAATATGTCGTGCAACCACTGCGCCGAACCGGCCTGTTTGCCGACCTGCCCGACCGGGGCGATTTTCAAGCGGGAAAAGGATGGCATCGTCGACATCGACTCCACCTTGTGCATTGGCTGCCGACGCTGCGAAGCGGCCTGCCCGTTTGGTGCGCCGCAATTCATTCCCGACCAGAATATTGTCGGCAAATGCAATATGTGCGTGGATGAAATCGACGCCGGGCGCAAACCGTATTGCGTGCAAGCGTGTATGATGCGGGTATTGGACATCGGGCCGATCGACCAGCTACGCAATGGCACTTACCCGACCAAGGCACGTACCGAATCGGAACAGGTCGTGCGGCAGGTCAAAAACATGGCCAACCCGGAACTGACCAACCCTTCCATCGTCTTCGTACCGCACAGCAAAGGCATTGTGGATGACAAACAGGGCAAATGAAAACACGTCGGAAATCGCTGCACTGCTGCGGTTCCTGGCCGACTTACACGCGGTCGAGCTGAGTGCTGACAAGCGCAGTGAATTACTGGCTGCACAATTCCCCGGTCTGGATGCGGATATGGAAAGTGACGGGCAGTCACTGGATGATCTGGCAACCGATTTCGCCGACATTTACCTGAACGGCAGTCTCCACGCTACCCCCAGTGAATCGGCCTGGCTGGACGAGGACGGGCTGGTTTGCCAGAAACCGATGTTTGAAGTGCGCGAATGCTATGAAAAGCATGAGCTGGGTGTCCCGGACTGGCACAAAATGGCCGATGACCATCTGGTCAACGAGTTGCTGTTTGTCGCTTTCCTTCTGGATGAAGCAAGCGCAACAGACCGACCTGAACTACTGGAAGAAGCCTCCCGATTCATGGACGACCACTTACTGCTTTGGCTGCCCCAGTTTTGCCACCGGGTTGCCAACCGCTGCCGGACACCTTTCTACGCCTATCTGGCCTTGATGACACAAACGGAAACAAGCGCGTTACGCAAGCTGCTTGCAGAAGTGACCGGCCTTCCGGTTCCTGACCCTGAAGCACTCGAACACAGCAGGCAACAACGGCAAGCCCAACAGGCCGATACACAACCCATGCATTACTACCCCGGCACTGCGCCCAGTTGGTAACAGGCATGGCGTTGCACTGGTTCAAACGGCTCAGACAGGAATGGACAATCCCGGAAATCATTCCCGAACGTTGCGTACATAGCCGCTGCGAAGTCGCGGAATGTACCCGTTGTATAGACGCTTGCCCCCAACAGGCATGGTTGCTGGACGATGACAACCTAAGCATCGACACCTCACTGTGTGACGGTTGCGGCTTGTGCATTACCGCCTGCCCGGAAGCCGCCCTGTCACCGGGTCTATGGAAAACAAGCCAGCAACCGATTAACCCCGCCCCCGAAACCGTCCCTATCAACCGCCGCCAGTTCTTCCGTCAGGCATTAGCCCTGGGTGTAGAAACCGTTGACGACATCAAGCAATCCACCTCCGCTGAGGCCAGACCAGCCCCTCCCTTGCCAACACAGGATACTACACAAACACTTTTCCCATTTGTGCCAGCCCTCGACGCCACTACCTGCAATGGCTGCGATGTCTGTGTGCAACTCTGCCCACATAAGGCCATTTGTTTGCAAACCGCCACGGAACAAACTGCGTATACCATTTCCCCCGAACATTGCACCGGCTGCGGTATCTGTGAAAATGCCTGTGACCAGCAGGCCATCCAGATACAGCACAGGCAAACTCGGCAACAAGAGAACATTCCCCTGACAATGGCTCGCTGCAAAGCCTGCGGTAGCCCGTTCCATTACCCGGCAACAGCAGAGGCAGACCGCCCGTACTGTCGCATATGCACCAAAACCAACCATCACCGCCTGCTGTTCCAGGTTCAGTAGCCACGCACCAAAGTTCATTTACCCGTAATGGGGAAGCCGCTACACTGCCCGCACATAATTCAGGCAGGGCACAATATGCAAAAACCAACCACCCGTCAGGGGCAAATTGAGTATATCCTCCAGCAGCTTTCCCACGACCAGCTCAAGGCATTCGTGCAGGAAAAAGCCTTGCAGGACACCGACTTCCGCGACACCTTGCTGATCTGCTTTGCCGACCTGTTGGGCAGTGACGAGCCTGCCGAGCCGAAATACCGCAAAATGCTGGCCGACATGATCCAGCGCCATACCCATACCGATGGCCTGATCCACGCTGCCACCGCAGAACGGCTGGCCGAAGCCATCCGCAAATTGCTGGAAACCGCCCGCAAGGCCACTACCCCCACCCGTGAAACCACCGACCTGTGCCTCGCTGTCATCAGCAGTACCCCTGACATTGCTGACCGCCTGGAAGACACCGAAGGCCACCTTTACGCACTAATGCGCAATGCCTGCACAACCTTGTGGGAATGTTCCAGCAGCCTGCCCGCAGAACGCCAGCAGGCATTGTTTGAGCGCGTGCTGCAAGAGTACGCCAAGCCCGTTTACCTCGACCTTGACCTCGACAGCTCACTGCTGTCACTCCTGAAAGACTGGGCAAGGAGCAACAAACCACGCCAGGCAGCCTGCCTGCGCCAACTCGAACAACTGCTCAAGCAGGTAAGCGCGGAAGACAACTGGCGCAAGAATTACCTGCTGGAACAAACCAACAACCTGCTGGCCTTCTGGAAAAGCTAAAGCCGCAGGTTCGCCAGTTCCCCGTTTGGAACCTGCACCAGCAGCGGCTGGGCGGCAGGCTTCAGCCATTTCAGCACTGCCAGCAGGTTTTCCCGGCTCATTGCCGTACAGCCGGACGTTGAGGTTTCCGGGTTCAGCCAGACATGCAGGAAAATGGCGCTGCCCCGCCCTACTGTAGTCGGCATCATGTTATGCCCAACCACCAACCCGTATTCGTAGCGCTGGTCGTCACGGCGCATCCGCTCAAACGACGACCAATGCTGTTTCGGCTCATTCGGCTGGCCTTCCGGGATATGCCGCCAGTGGTTGTAATCCGGGGAATCGGTGGCATCGACGAAATAATCCCGTTCACCAGCCTGCCGGTACAACATCGCCACACCTTCAGGCGCTTGCGGTGCATAGCCGAACACATTACCCAAGGCGAAAATACCCGCAGGTGCCTTGCCGTCGCCCTCGTATTTCTTCACACCCTCTGCGCCATCCTTATGCAAACCCACCCCCCAGCCCAGGCCGTTACGCCCGACCTGGATCGGGATCGGCTCCCCAACAGCCTGCCAGCCGGAAACAGAACGTTCCATGCGTTGCAAGGTGCCGGTAGACGCTTCCCAGTCTGCGGTTGTCACCAGCAATACCTGGGTGGTGACTGCCGGTAATCCCAGTTTATCCAGCAACTTTCCCGATTTGTTGCAAGTGCAACCGGATAAGGCCAGCAATACACCAGCCAGCCACACCATCCACAATCCTCTGGATTTCATGTCACCTCCTTCCCGAAAAACCGTTTCATCCCAACATACGCCTGATTTCATCCTCACCCAACGGTGCCGGATGCTTGATCCGCAAACTTTCATCCCATTCGCGTGCAGTGTAGAACAGATTGGCCTGCAAAAAGATATTCATCTGAAAAGCGGGCATTTTTCCACGAGATTTGCTAAAACTAGGCACGTGGAAATGCCCCCAGAGTGTGTAAGAGAGCCTTGAACATGAAACCAACCCTGCCCCGTCTACTGTGGCCTTTTGCGATTGCTGCCATATTGCTGATGTCCAGTGCCTGTACGTCCAACTCCCTTTACCGCACGGATGCGCCACAAGACTGCCAGGGCAACACCTGTGACAAAGCCTTTATCGAACACCACCACAACGCGGATGAAAACTACGACCTGGCTTTCGTCGAGTTTTCCGAGCGCGGCAATGTTTTCGACCGTGGCAAAATGGAAGAGGTGATCAAATACGTTGACCAGCAGGAACAAAACGCCCCTAACGGCATTATGCTGATTTTGTTTACCCACGGCTGGCAGAATGATGCCAGTAAGCGCCCCGGCAATAATGTCCATAACTTCCGCAATATGTTGAAAATGGTCAGCACCCAGTTTTCCGCCGGCAAAAAGGTTATTGGCGTTTATGTCGGCTGGCGCGGCCTTTCCACCAAGGTTTACCCATTCAAACTGCTCACCTACTGGGATCGTAAAAATGCCGCCCGCCAGGCCGGAAACGGTGGTGTTTCCGAACTGTTGTTGCGCCTGAACGAAATCACCAAGCGCGGTTATGGGCAGAACCACAACACGTTCATCATGACTGGTCACAGTTTCGGCGCAGCGGTCATGCTGGAAGCGCTCAAAGACCCGTTACTGGAACGGATTGTCAGTGCCAAAAAAGTCGACCCGGCAGAATGCAGTGACATAAAAGCAGACTGCGCCTCCGGCTGTTATAAAACTGAGCCATTCGGGGATGCCACTTTCCTCATCAATCCAGCGGTAGAGGCTAATGAATTCATGCAGATCAAGGAACTGATCGCCGAGAAACGCTGTTTTGCCAAAAGCCAACCCAAGCTGTTGCACATCATCAGCTCAGACCGTGACCTGCCAACACGTTTTGCTTTTACCGGCGGGCAATTCATCGGCGTCTCCCTGCATGAAGCAGAAACGACACTGGAACGGAACCTGTATGATGGCGACTCGTCCAGACAAATCAAAGCCCATTTCCCCGAACTCGGGCTTGATACCACAACAGTTGGCAATTACCCGCCTTTCCGTACCGGGCACACCTTTGATGCCAGTAAACTGTCTCCCGCAGAACGAGCCAAGTGCTCCAGCGATTCAGCCAACCAGTGCTATATCCCTTGTGAAGGCACCACAAACTGCCTCACCGCTCAGGAAAAACAGAACTTCCCCTACCATTTCCCGGTAGCACCCCACGAGCCGGTCTCCATCATTTACGGCGACCGCGATTTTATGAATGGGCACAGTGATATTTTCAACCATGAAGTAATGGGCTACGTCGCGGCAGCGGTAGTTGAAAACCAATACAAGAAAACCACCCAAGGCATCCTCCCCGAAATACAGGCGAATTGCACCAAGACCAAGGCAGGCCAAACCGGCTTTGACTTCACCACCTGCCGGAGTTATTTCAATGAGCGATACACGGAAAGCTTCAAGCAGCAAAAAGCGGATTCAAAATAATGCATAAAGGAGCAATTATAGTTAAGTGCGGAAGAGACTATACTCAAGGGGAAGGGACTTTGCAGTGAGGTTCATCCATGAAAAAGTGCAGTAGCTCGCTTATCAACAACGTACCTCTTCTTCCGGTTTGTTTGGAT
>JBBIHI010000091.1:0-9144 GCA_037447095.1 Thiotrichaceae bacterium | reverse complement strand
CAAGGGTGTGCGCTCGGCAAAGCGCTCCAGAAATGGGGTAAGTTTCAGCATCGGATGTCATCAAGGGGAAAACCTTATTGTCCGCTTTTTCACCTTGAAAGGCATAGACTTACGTCCCATAGCCAACAGACCGTTGCGCCAGATCAATGATTTGTGATGCTATTGAGTATTTGCCGACCTTCAAGTTTTTGCCATCATGGCGGACGTAATCAACCATATTGGTAATAATATCAATACCACGAGCGCGGATGTGCTGGATGTTGTCAGCCGCGTAACGGCAATAGGCTTTTGCTTCCAGACCGAAACTTAAATGTGGAGCAATTAACAGTAATTTGACTATCCGGCTCTTCGCCGGTGACAAGTGGACTTTGGCATTATTGATGCTGGGATTAATTGGACTGCTCTTTGGGGTAGCCTTGTTCATTATTGTTCCTCCCCGCCTATACGGTGCGCCTCAATAAACGCCACACCATCAGATTCACGGTAGCGCACAAATTTACCCACTTTGATATAAGGTATACGACGTTTAGTTACTCGGTCGTGCTGCAAAAAACGTTCACTGACATTGAATTTTTCGGCGAATTGCGCAGGGGTCAGTAGTTGTTCAATGGTTTGATTTGATTGCATTTGCTGTTACCTATCGTGTTATGTGGATAGGTGTAGCATCTCGTTTTTCTTATTCCACAAAAACAGTTGTGCCAAGCAGAAAGGCGGTTATGCTTAGCATTCCGGTAATTCTTCTCCTCTTTCCCATTTCGCAAATTTTTCAGCAAGTCCCTTGGGGTCTATCAGCACGCCTTTGATTCCATCCACTTCTGACAGCATTTGTCTTGCCAATTGTGCTTTGTAGCGCCCCTGCCTGGGATGGCTGCTCCATAGTTCAAACGCTTTGCAGGTAGCGTATGTTTTGGGGTGATCAGCCCATTTGTCATCAGCCGCTTTTTTTGACCTTATCTTAGTCTTGAAGTCTCGAACAGACTTCGCATTGCTGATTAACTCTTCGGGCAATCCATATTTTTTGAGAGCATCAGGTTCAATAGTTTGTGCAAGAGCTGCGACCTTGTTTATTTCGCTCACAGCTTTCATTTCCAGCGCATAAAAAAGCCATAGGATGCCGTCAGGACTCAAACCTTCCTCAATGGCGTCTTTTATGTGTTCATGGCGTGCTTTTAGTGTCTGTGGCGAGTTGTCTGAGGATTCGCTGAAAACGTCTTCCAAAAAGATGGCGGTCAGTTTATCTGCCCTTGTGCGTTGCTGATTCATATTGGCGTTCGACGCAGGCTTTTGAATCGACAATTCATTTTCTGTCATGCCGCCGCCTTGATATGAACCTCAACAGACCGCCCGACACGCGATAGCAGGTTGATCAGCATATCCACGGTAAACCGCCCGATCTTACCCCGGTAAAGGTCGCTGATACGTGCTTGTGATACGTCTAGCGCGGTAGCGGCCTCTTCCTGTGTGCTGAACCGTGTTTTCAGGATACTGGACAATTCCCGCATCAGTTGCGCCCTGACCAGCAGGTTAGCCGCTTCCTCTGGCGCAAACCCCAAATCGGCAAAGATATTGCCGCCTGCCGGAGTGATGTGTTCCACGCTCATTCTGTACGCTCCTTAATCATTGCCTTGAACCGTTCCCGTGCAAGGTCGATGTCGTGTTGTGCGGTCTTTTGCGTCTTTTTCTGGAAGGAATGCAGCACGTAGACCGCATCAGCAAACTTCGCCACATAGATCACTCGGAATGCCCCGGATGCCTCATGTATGCGGATTTCCTGCACGCCATGCCCGATTCCCATCATGGGCTTCCAATCGTCTGGTTCATCGCCCAATTGCAGCAAATGAAGCTGATAACCTGCTTCCCGCCGTGCATCTTCGGGAAATTCGCATAAATCGCGGTAACTTCTCCCCATCCAGCGGATGTCTTTCATGCTTGTTTGTCCATTATATAAAATTTGGCATATTTAGCCAGTATCATCATTTGGCGTTGGTTTTGTGAATCGGCAGTATCTCTGCACCAGCAGACTTGCCCGCCACACCCGTGATGCGTTTGCCGGTTGCTTCCAGCGCCTCCCGCAAATTGTCTTGCGCAAACCGCGCATAACGCTCTGTAGTGCGCAAGTCTTTGTGGTTCAGTATCTTGCCCACCAGATACAGCGAATTGCCGCCCTGAACCAGCCAGGAGGCAATGGTGTGACGCAAGTCATGGATGCGTATGTCAGTAAGCCCTGAACGCGCCCTGATGCGTTCCCAGGGCTTTTTCAGGTCATAGAGTGGTTGGCCTTCCTTTTGGCCGGGGAAAATGTGCGGGTTGCCTTCCAAACGCGGGATATTTTCCAGTACCGCCATTGCTTCGGTAGTGAGTGGCAAGTAGTGGGGTTTGCCATTTTTGGTTTTGGGCAAAACAATCTGCTTGGTGTTGAAGTCGATCTGTTCCCACTTTGCCGTTCTCAATTCACTCTTGCGCAAGCCCGTCAGCAGGTAAAGCCAGAATGCGGAACTGACATGAATCTCTTCCTGCTCAATCGCCGCTATCAGTTTGGGCAATTCTTCCGGGGTGACGTAACGATCCCGCCCCTCTTCTTTGTAGAAGCTGATTTCACGCGCTGGATTCTCGAAGGTCTTGGGGACTACACCCCACTTTTTCGCCTCACGGAACATGACCGACAGTAATTTAACCAGACGGTTGGCGGTAGGTTGCTGCGTCTTGCCAATATCCAGATGCAGTTGGGCAACATCATCATGGGTGATGCTGATCATCAAACGCTTACCGAAACGCGGTATCAGGTATTTGTGGATACGGGAGTAGGAAGAATCCCAAGAGCCGGGATTATGCGGTTTCAGATAGCGTTCCACGAATGAATCTGCAAACTCTGCAAATGTGCCAGATTCACGTTTCAGGTCACGCGCCGCCAATGGGTCAATATCATCCAGCAGCCCAACAAGGTCACGTTGCGCCCGTTCACGCGCCTGTATCAAGGTCAGCTTGCCATGTTGACCAATGGTTTTAAGACGTTTGCGCCGGTTGTGCCAATACATGATGATGAACGACTTTTTACCAGTCGGATAAATGCGGACACCGAAGCCGGAAAGCTCGGTATCCCACCATACATCACGCTCTTTCTTGGCCTTGTCGCCGCTATAAGATAATGACTTTATAAGGGTTTCGGTTAGCTTGGCTTTCTTTTCGGTCTGCACTGAGTCACCATTTTTGAGTCACCTATAAGTCACCATGATAGCTGAATCCATGTGCATTTAGGTGTAGTTTGGTAAAAACAACAATGCTTTTAAATGTAACGACTTGTAGCCAGATGATGCAAGCTTTATGAGATTGATTCTCACTCCGAAGCCAAGGGTCGCTGGTTCGATTCCAGCCGGGTGCGCCAATAAAATCAACAAGTTAAAAAAATCCAAGATTGCAGAAAAATCGTGAGTCGTGAATTCAAGTAATAAGTGCATAACCCACCAATTTTTCAGCATCCATGCCGGATAGTTCACGGAACACCTCGTAAGGTGTCTTGAACCCCAGATATTTTCTTGGTCTGTTGTTGAGTTTATGCACAGCCTCCAACACCTGCTGGGTGGTCACGTCCAACAGCCCCATTGCTTTGGGGAAGTATTGGCGTAGCCCATTGGCGTTCTCATTTTGCCCACGTTCCCACGAATGGTAGGGCTTGGCGAAATACGTTTTGCACCCAATAGCCTGCGCAATTTGCCCATGCCTAGCAAACTCTTTGCCGTTGTCGAAGGTGAGTGTGTGTACCCAATCCTTGAAGCCGTCCAGCAAGGTGATGATGCTGCCCGTCACGGCTTCAGCCGTCTTGCTCGCCAGGGGAAATGCCAAGCGTAGCTTGGATTTGCGTTCGTCCAGCGTCACCAATGCACCCCGGTTCCCTTGCCGATCATGGTGTCCGCTTCCCAGTCGCCCAGCCGTTCACGTTGGTTGGCAACCTCTGGGCGTTCGTCAATGTCCACCCGGTTGGGGATGCCTTGGACACTGCCAGTGCGGCTACCATAACGCTGGCGGTATTTCTTCGCATGGCGACGCAGGTTCAGGTACAGCTTGCCACCCACCCGCTTGTCCTTCAGCACGTGCTGGTAGATGGTTTCGTGGCAGACCGTCGTCTTGCTTTCTTCTTTCAGCCTGCCGCTAATCTGTTCGGGGCTCCATTGCTGTTCCAGCAGCGTACCGATGCTGCCTGCCAGTTCCGGGGTCAACTTGACCGCTTTGGGCTTGTCCGCGTGGCGTTGCTGCGCTTTGGCCTGCGCTTGCTTGTGCCGGTAGCCACGTTGACCACGGTTACGCCTGAGTTCCCGGCTGATTGTCGACTGACTGCGGCCCAAAGCCAATGCGATGGTTGATGTGGAATCCTTCAGCTTGTACCGCTTTTCGATATGATGCCTCTCTTCAGGGGTAAGGTGCGTGTAGGCCATGAAGCCCTCCCGTCAGTGGTTTTTCGGGATGCTTTTTACCACACCTTGCTTCTGGCCTTATGAGGAAAGCCGCATCCCGGCTCGATTAACGAGTTATGCACTTATGATACGAATTCGCCACCCAATATGTCGAAAAATTTCCTCTCCCTGATCCAACAAGGGCAGAGTCCCAAGCCATTGTTAAACTTGCCAAGCGTATTTACGCTATGTTGCCGTCCACATCAGCAGAAGCGCTGATGGTCGACCTGGAGGCAAAGGTATGGCAAGTTTTCGGTTTGTCAGCTGAAAAAATCATGCGGTAATGGGATCTGACGTTTAGCAACCTTTCCAGGTGGTTGGTTGGAATCCAATATTCACTCCCTGCCCCAACAGGGGTGTAAATGTCAGCTCCCCATGCCTGAATGGTATTTTTGTATTGTTGGGCACTTTCCGAGTCCATCTGCTGCTTTGCCTTTGACCAAAAGGCGAATAATACAGCGGAAACAAGGTGGTGTTGATGTCTTTATAAACAAAGCGCCGAGATAACCCGGCGCTTTTATTGCCCAATATACCTTGGGTTAGGCTTCGTTGGCTTCCACCAATGCTGAAAATGTCAGTTTGCCTTCCGCCACATCGATCATGATGGTGTCGCCCGGCATGAACTTGCCACCAAGAATCTGCTGTGCCAGCGGATTTTCGATCTGTTGCTGGATTGCCCGCTTGAGCGGACGTGCGCCATACACAGGGTCGAAACCAGCTTCCGCAATCAGGTCGAGTGCGGCGTCGGTGATCTGGATACCCAGTTCGCGGGCAGCCAAGCGCTTGCGCAGGTTGTTGAGCTGGATGTCGGCGATCTGGCGGATTTCAGCCTGATCCAGTGGGTGGAAGACCACGGTTTCGTCGATACGGTTGATGAATTCGGGGCGGAAATGTGTGCCAACGACCTCCATCACCGCCGCTTTCATGCGCTCGTAGTTTTCTTCACCCGCCATGTCCTGGATGATGTGTGAACCGAGGTTAGAGGTCATGATGATCACGGTGTTACGGAAATCAACTGTGCGGCCTTGCCCGTCAGTCAAACGCCCGTCATCCAGCACTTGCAACAGCACGTTGAACACGTCGGCGTGGGCTTTTTCCACTTCATCCAGAAGAATCACGGAATAGGGGCGACGGCGCACCGCTTCGGTCAGGTAGCCGCCTTCCTCATAACCGACATAGCCCGGAGGCGCACCGATCAGACGCGCGACGGAATGCTTTTCCATGAATTCGGACATGTCGATGCGCACCATGGCGTCGTCAGTGTCGAACAGGAAGTGTGCCAGCGCCTTGGTCAGCTCGGTTTTGCCCACACCCGTCGGGCCGAGGAACAGGAATGAGCCATTCGGACGGTTAGGATCAGACAGCCCGGCACGCGAACGGCGGATGGCGTTGGAAACGGCTTCGATCGCTTCGCTTTGGCCGATCACCCGTTTGCGCAGGAAGTCTTCCATATGCAGCAGCTTGTCTTTTTCGGATTCGAGCATTTTGCTGACCGGAATGCCTGTCCAGCGCGATACGATGTCGGCAATTTCTTCGTCTGTGACCTTGTTTTTGAGCAGCTTGGCTTCCTGTGCACCGCTGACGGCAGCATCAGCAGCCGCCAATTGCTGTTCCAGCTCAGGAATTTTGCCGTATTGCAATTCTGCCATGCGTTGCAGGTTGCCTGCACGTTTGGCAGTGTCGAATTCCAGGCGTGCCTGATCCAGCGCTTCCTTGATGTGGGTTGTGCCTTGCAGGGCAGCTTTTTCGCCTTTCCACACTTCTTCAAGGTCGGCGAATTCACGTTCCAGTTTGTCGATCTCAGCTTGCAAATCAGCCAGACGCTTTTTGGATGCCTCGTCAGTTTCCTTTTTCAGTGCTTCGCGTTCGATCTTGAGCTGGATTAGGCGGCGTTCCAGCTTGTCGAGTGCTTCCGGCTTGGAGTCGATTTCCAGACGGATGCGGGAAGCGGCCTCGTCAATCAGGTCGATGGCCTTGTCCGGCAACTGGCGGTCGGTGATGTAACGGTGTGAAAGTGTTGCGGCAGCCACCAGCGCGGGGTCGGTGATGTCGACGCCGTGGTGGACTTCATACTTTTCCTGCAAACCACGCAGGATGGCAATGGTGTCTTCTACCGTTGGTTCATCGACCAGCACTTTTTGGAAGCGGCGTTCGAGCGCGGCGTCCTTTTCGATGTACTGGCGGTATTCGTCCAGTGTGGTCGCGCCGACGCAGTGCAGTTCGCCACGCGCCAGGGCCGGCTTGAGCATGTTGCCTGCATCCATTGCGCCTTCGGCCTTGCCCGCGCCAACCATGGTGTGGATTTCGTCGATGAACAGGATGATGTTGCCTTCGGCCTTGGCAATGTCGGTCAGCACGGCTTTGAGGCGTTCCTCAAAGTCGCCCCGGTATTTGGAACCGGCCAGCAATGCGCCGAGGTCGAGCGATAATAAGCGCTTACCTTTCACACCTTCGGGAACTTCGCCGTTGACGATGCGTTGCGCCAGACCTTCGACCAGTGCGGTTTTGCCCACACCCGGTTCGCCAATCAGTACCGGGTTGTTCTTGGTACGGCGTTGCAGGATTTGCACCATGCGGCGGATTTCTTCGTCACGCCCAATGATGGGGTCGATCTTGCCCTGTTCGGCACGTTCGGTGAGGTCGATGGTGTATTTTTCCAGCGCCTGACGTTGGTCTTCCGCGTTTGGGTCGTTGACGGTCTGGCCGCCGCGCATCCCTTCGATGGCCTTTTCCGTTGCACCCTTGGTTGCACCGGTTTCACGCAACAGATTGCCAAGCTCACCCTTGTCTTCCAAGGCTGCTAGTACGAATAGTTCGGAGGAAATGTACTGGTCTTTGCGTTGCTGGGCGATTTTGTCGGCGACATTCAGCAGTTTGTTGAGGTCATTGGAAACATGCACGCTGCCCGCATCACCGCCGGACACGGTGGGAATGCGATCCAGCGCTTCGCCGAGTTTGGAACGCAACTGGTTGACGTTGACATCTGCCTTGGTCAACAGGCCGCGCACGCCGCCACCTTCCTGATCCAGTAGGGCAATCATCAGGTGGATGGGTTCGATAAATTGGTGGTCACGCCCTAATGCAAGTGATTGTGCATCTTGCAGGGCAAGTTGAAATTTCGCAGTGAGTTTGTCCATTCTCATGTGGGCTACCTTCTCAAATCTGGGTGGGACGCAGTACGTCGGACCCCCCCCCCCCCCCCCCCCCCCCCCCCCAATTCAAGGTCAGGCTGTGGATAAGTTTGATGTAAGTCAGTTTTTGTGGTGGACATTTACCCGGTAATGAAGTGGGTTTTGTGTTTAAATCTGCCCTTGTCAGAAGGTTTTCGGGCGGAAGAGTGGGTATGAAACTATCGAGGGTATTGCTGTTTGTTTTGTCCGGCCTGTTTTTTATTACGAATGTTGGCGCAGAACCGGTAACAGAAGAGGTTAAAGCGGCGGCGGTCGCCGTTGTCGCCACCCGCCACCCGCCACCCGCCACCCGTTCCCCGCGCGATACCCTGTTTGAATTCCTCGACAAGTCGCGGCAGGCGATTGCCCTGATCTACAAAATTGAAAATGAGGCAAAGCAGGAGAGGGGCTTGCTCCATACTCCTGAACACCTTGCTGAAGGGGATCTGGCGGAAGAGCTGATGGAACAAGCTATCCGAACCCTCAATCTGGGCGATATTCCTGAAGCACACCGGGCGCGTATTGGTCTGGAACGGGCATTAATGCTGAAAGAAATTCTGGAGCGCATTCCTCTTCCAGGCAAGGGGATGGTGCCTGACCAGCAGATGCTGGATGACCACGGCAAGCCATTGGAAAGCTGGGAAATTCCGGGTACGGAGATTGCGATTGTCAGGGGTGGGAAAGACCAGTATGTCGATGAGTATCTGTTCTCTCCCGAGACCGTGAACCGTATTCCCGAGTTTTTCGAGCGGGTCAAGACGCTGCCGGTATCCGCTAAAGAGATGCAGCAGCAATACAACTATTATGACTATTACACCAGTACACCGGGGCGTATGCTGCCGCCTAAATGGAGCCTGTGGCTGCCTTTCTGGAGTAAGGATGCGCTGTATTGGGATCAGACTTTATGGCAGTGGTTTGCGTTGGCAGGTGTGACAGCGCTCTTGCTGATTGCCAGTGTTTATTTGATCCGTTGGCATTTGCGCAGGATACATGACGATAACCATCATATGCTTGATCTGGTGGTACCGCTCATTATTGGGGGATTGCTATGGGGCGGCCATTATCTGATTGAGGATGTGCTGAATATCACGTCAGATGTATTTGTGGCTATATCATTCCTGATCAAGTCGTTGATTTTTATTATGGCGAGTTGGTTTACCTACACGTTTATCAACTGGTTGGCAGAGAAAATCTGGGAAAAACAGGAGATTGGTGCGCGTACCATTGATGCGAGCCTGTTACGGACATTATTGCGCCTGATTTCCGTGATTGCCGCTGCGACAGTGATTTACTTTGGGGCACAATCCCTGGGTGTGCCGATTGCCCCGCTGCTGGCCGGGTTTGGGGCTTTGGGTTTGGCTGTGGGGATTGGGGCGCAGGAGTATTTTAAAAACGTAGTCGGGGGGCTGACCCTGTTTCTTGACCGCCCGGTACGGGTGGGTGAAGAGTGCGAGTTTGGCCGCATCAGTGGCAAAGTCGAAGAAATTGGGTTACGTTCAACCCGCATCCGTAGCACCAGTGACAAT
>JBBIHI010000090.1:0-9345 GCA_037447095.1 Thiotrichaceae bacterium | reverse complement strand
CCTACCCAGTTGACTGCTGCCATCATTTCCCGGATCAAGCTGATGGCGCGGCTGAACATTGCCGAACGCCGCCTGCCGCAGGATGGGCGTATCCAGATGCGTGCCCAAGGCAAGGAAATCGACATGCGTGTGTCCACTGTTCCCACCATGCACGGTGAAAGTGTGGTCATGCGTTTGCTGGACAAGAACAGCGTCAAGCTGGATTTGAATACGCTGGGTTTCTCGGACGACAATTTCCAGAAAATCCAGAAAGAGCTGGATGCGCCACACGGGGTTATCCTGGTCACAGGCCCGACAGGCTCGGGGAAAACCACGACCCTGTATGCTGCCCTGACCCAGTTGAATACCCCGGAAAACAAGATTTTGACCGTGGAAGACCCGGTGGAATACGAGCTGGAAGGGATCAATCAGATTCAGGCCAATCCGAAAATCGGCCTGACCTTTGCCGATGCCTTACGCTCCATCGTGCGTCAAGACCCGGACATCATCATGATCGGTGAAATGCGTGATGAGGAAACGGCGCGGATTGCCATCCAGTCTGCCCTGACAGGGCATCTGGTGCTTTCCACTTTGCATACCAATGATGCGGCCAGCGGGATTACCCGTCTGCTGGATATGGGCTTGGAAGATTATCTGCTGACCTCCACCGTCAATGGCATTCTGGCGCAGCGTCTGGTGCGTCGCTTATGCCCGCAATGCCGTGAATCGCACAGTGTATTGCCGGAAATCGTTGAGGAACTGAACTTGCGCCAGTACCAGCCGCAAGGCGAGTTACGTCTGTGGCACGCCAGGGGTTGCAGTGCCTGTGGGCATACCGGCTACAAGGGGCGTAGTGCCATCCACGAATTTCTGGTGATGGATGATGGCCTGCGCCGCCTGATCCTCAAGCATGAAGATGCCGGTGTGTTGCAGGAACATGCCCGCAAGGCCGGAATGCGTACCATGTACGAGGATGGCCTGATGAAAGCCCTGAAAGGTGTGACCACACTGGAAGAAGTCCTGCGGGTAGCGGAGGAAACCCCGAATGCCAGCGTATAGTTACAAAGCCATTACCCCCGCTGGTGTTGCCAAAGAAGGGGTATTGGACGCTGCCAATGAAGCCCAAGTGCTGGAAAACCTGCACGCCCAGGGTCTGATTCCGGTCAGGATTCAGGCAGGCAAGGCGGGAGCTGCCGCCGCCCATGCTGGGGTAAAAAAACCGCAGGGTCTGTTTGCCAGCAAGAAACTCAAACAGGAAGACATCATGGCGCTGACCCAGCAAATGTCTTCCATGCTCAAGGCTGGCCTGCCACTGGATCGGGCGCTGGGCATCCTGCTGGAAATCAGCGACAAGCCCGTGGTGACGGAACTGGTGCAAAACATCCAGTCACAGGTTCGCAGCGGCAAACGTTTCGGTGATGCATTGGAAGAAAGTGGCAAGTTTTCCCGTTTCTACGTCAATATGGTCAGGGCAGGCGAGGCAGGCGGTTCAATTGATAATGCCCTTGCCCGGCTGGTGGAATACCTTGCCAGGGCGAAAGAATTGCGTGGAACCGTAATTTCTGCGCTGATCTACCCTGCAATTCTCGCGTTTGTCGCTACGGTGTCAATTTTTGCCTTGCTGACCTTCGTGGTGCCGCAATTTGCCCAGATGTTCAAGGACATGGGTGGCGAATTGCCGACGATTACCCGCATCGTCATGTCAGTCGCGGATACCCTGAAATCGTATTGGTGGGCAGTGCTGGGTGGCTTCCTGTTGCTATTGCTGTCCGTCCAGTATTTGCTGACGAATGAAACAGCACGTACCAGTCTTGACCGTAGCATGTTGCGCTGGCCACTGGTCGGGACACTGGTCGGCAAGATTGAAACGGCACGTTTTTCCCGCAGTCTGGGAACCCTGCTGCATAATGGCGTACCCCTGCTGGGTGCGTTGAAAATTGCCAAGAATACCGTTGGAAACCGGGTGATGGCGGCTGCCGTGGAAGAATCGGCAGACAGTCTTAAGCAAGGCGAAAGCCTTACCCGTACATTATTGGGCAAAGGCGTATTCCCCCCATACGCCTTGCACATGTTGCGTGTCGGTGAAGAGACCGGGCGCATGGAAGAGCTGCTGCGTGAAGTGGCAGATATTTACGACGATGAGGTCAAAACGTCCGTGAAACAGATGCTGGCACTACTGGAACCGGTGCTCATCATGGTCATGGCGTTAGCCATTCTGGTCATTATTGGTTCGGTACTGTTGCCGATGATCAATATGGCCGATCTGGTGAAATGACCCTTACCCAATGAAAAACCGAAATAATCTCTAATAACAAGGAGCTAACGATGCGACACAAACCCCGTAAGCAGCGTCTGTCCAACAAACAACGCGGTTTCACCCTGATTGAACTGATGATCGTGCTGGTGATCCTCGGCCTGATTGCCGGGATTGTCGGCCCGCAAGCCATGAAATACCTCGGCAAGGGCAAAACCCAGTCGACCAAGGTTCAGATTGAAAACCTCAGCGCAGCGCTGGATATGTACCGTCTGGAGGTCGGCAATTACCCGACGACCGCCGATGGCCTCAAGGCACTCGTTGTCGCGCCATCGGGTGCGCGTGGCTGGAATGGCCCTTACCTGAAAAAAGGTGACGTGCCGAAAGACCCGTGGAATAACGATTACCAGTACAAGCGTCCGGGCAGTAATAACCATCCTTACGATCTGTTCTCGTTTGGTGCAGATGGCGCCAACGGTGGTGAAGGCGAAGATGCAGACATCACGCTCTGGCAACAATAGTTACCCCCCATCCCAATCCTTCCCCCGCAGGGGGGGAAGGGCTAAGGGATTTACCCTGCTGGAACTCATGATCGTATTGGTTCTGGCAGGCTTGCTCATGGGCGTGGTGGCCACTTCACTTACTGAAGGCCCGGTATTGCGTAAAAGCAGCCGGGAAGTTGCCACCAGTTTGCGTCATGCACGGGCATTGGCGATCATGCGCCAGCAGCCCGTCATCTGGAAAATGGATGTCAAGGCCAAACGTTTCTGGATTGACAACGGTGGTGAAACCGAAGGGCGTGACCTCAACGCGGCGGTCGATGCCAAAATCAACACAACCTCCTCCGAAGTGGATTCTGCCGGGCAAGGCGGCATCCGCTTTTTCCCTGATGGCAGCTCTACCGGCGGCTCGGTCGAGCTGACTTCCAAACAACAGACCTTCAAGGTCAATGTCGAATGGGTGACAGGCCGTGTCAGTATCCAGTAAACAACACGGTTTCTCCTTGCTCGAAGTGTTAGTTGCCTTTGTGGTGATGGGGCTGGTGGTGGGCGTCTTGTTGCAATTGTTCGGTTCGTCGATGCGCAGCACAGCGCTGGCCGATGAATACAGCTTTGCCGTACAGCTTGCCGAGTCGAAACTGGCGGCGGTCGGAAGTGAAATCCCGGTGAAACAGGGCGAGGTTTCCGGTGCCGAAAAACAGTCCGGCTATCACTGGCAGGTCAGTATGCAGCCACTGAAACTGGACGACAAAATGGAAAAGGTACCGGTTCCGGTACAACTGTTCCAGGTCGAAGTCACGGTGACATGGCAGAACGGTGAAAAACCGCGTGAATACCATTTGTCATCCCTGCGCTTCGGGGAAAAGTCATGAAGCAGAAAGGCTTTACCCTGCTGGAAATGCTGATCTCATTTGCGCTGGTTTCCTTGCTGTTCCTCGCCCTGTTTGCCGCATTCAACACCATGGGGCGTGGTTGGGATGCTGCCGATGCCCGCATGGGCAAAACCGAGGACATGCGCCTGATCAGTGATTTCCTGCGCCGCCAGTTGGGGCAGGCAATGGTGGTCAAGGTCAAGGGTGATAAAGATGCCAGCATCTATGCGTTTGCAGGCGATGCCTCTTCGGTGCGCTATGTTGCGCCTTTACAGCCGCTGCAACATCTGGGTGGGGTATTCATGATTGAGCTGGCCGTTGTCAGCAGTAAGGCAGGCAAGGAGCTGCAAATGCGTTACGCCCCGTATCGTCCTGATTTGACCTGGGATGATGCGTTCAAGGATGCCGAACCAGTGCCGGTATTCGACGGCCTGAAAAGCGCCAGTTTTGCCTATTTTGGTGCAGATGAGGCAGGCAAAAACCCGGACTGGGAATCGGACTGGGAAGACAAACCGCTGTATCCGCAATTGCTCAAGCTGGAACTGGCAGATACTGAGCGCGACTGGCCGGATATGGTGGTCAGCCTGCCGCAGGTGAGTGATTATGCGAATTAACCGTAAGCAATCTGGTGTGGCGATGATCGTGGTGCTGTGGATGATCATGGTCATGATGACCCTGGCTGCCAGCCTGATCTATGCCACCCGTACCGAATCCAGCATGGTCGATTATGCCCGCCGTACCGCGACAGCGCGGGCGGCTGCGGATGCGGCGGCGCATTACGCAGTGATGCAACTTTACCTGCCCAATAATGACCGCGACCTGCAATTGGGCGGTAAGCCGCTGCAATGGGATTACCAGGGCATGAAAATTGAAATCCGGGTGGTGGGTGAAAATGGCCTGATCGACATCAACAATGCCAACCGCGCCTTGCTGGCCTTGATCCTCAAACAGGTCGGTGTGGAAGGGGAGGCTGCTGACCGGATGCTGGATACGCTGGAAGATTTTCGCGATGTGGATGACCTGAAACGGCTGAATGGCGCCGAGGACAAGGATTACGAACAGGCTGGTCTGCCATTCGGGGCGAAAGATGCGCCTTTCGAGCGTATCGAGGAATTACAGCAGGTCATGGGCATGACGCCGCAGCTTTATCAGGCGCTTACCCGTTACCTTACGGTGGATTCCGGCTCTACGGGTGTCAACCCCATGCTGGCTCCCCGGCAGATATTGCTGGTGCTGGCGGAGGGCGATGCAGCCAAGGTCGACCGCTATCTGGCTGAGCGTGAAGAGGCCATCAAGGACGGGCGTTCGGTCATGCCGGATTTCGGGCAGGCGTTTTTCGATACCAGCCAGCAGCCTTTATATCGTATGCAAATCCGCGTATTTACTGATGAGAGTGCCACGCCGTATTTTGAGGAACGCGCCCTGCGTTTGCAGCCGGGGAAAATGCCGCCGTTTGTCACTTATTACAAGGTGTTGCAGGAAACGTCGCAGCAGTTCTGAGCAATGGGGACTGCATGGCTGTGAGTGATTGGTACAATAAATAAGATGTTTTTTTCTAAATATACAACTGATATGCTGTTATTGTTCAGGAGAAATTGCCATGCTTATCCACGATCAAATCCGCGCTTACCGTCATGCCTTGGGCTTGACCCAGACTGCCATGAAAGCCCGCATTGGCATGGGGCAGCAGCAATACCAGCGTATTGAGGCAGGTGGTAATGCCAACCTTGATACACTCAAGCTGATTGCTGACGGTTTGAATGCCGAGCTGATGCTGGTTCCCCGTAACCGGGTACAGGCTGTCCTGGATTTGCTTAATGACAAAAAGCAAGCCAGTGTCATACCAGACGATGGGGAGCGCGAAGACCCGTGGCTTGAACTCTTGGGTGATTTGTATGAAGACGAGGTAAAATCATGACCCAGCCAGCACAAGCCAGTGTGTTGGCATTACATCTGCACGGGTTTCATATCGGCTATGTGGCAGGGTTTGCAGGGGGGCATAATGTCGTAACGTTCACCCCCGATTACCAGTACAGCGAATCACGCCCAACTTTTACCCTGACCCAACTGGGTAAGCCTGCCTTGCTGGAACAGCCGTGGCATAGCCGCCAGCGTTTACCCCCGGTATTGTCCAACTTATTGCCAGAAGGGGCTTTGCGTGAGTGGGCTGCGCAACAACTGAAAATTCATCCAGAGAACGAATTTCCCCTGCTGGCATGGTTGGGTAATGATTTGCCGGGTGCGCTCATTGCCACACCCGCTGAACCGGCATCAGTTCCCGCCTGGGTATTTGCGCGGAACAATCAGGTTTTGCCGACGATTGTGCCAGTGCGCCACTATGGGCAGCGTTTTTCACTGGCGGGTGTGCAGATGAAATTTTCGGGTGCATACAAAGATGGGCGTTATCACATCAGTCAAGCGGGGGAACTGGGCAACTGGATTATCAAAACTCCCTCCACCCTTTATCCCGGTGTGCCAGCCAACGAATATACCTGCATGACATTGGCAAAACTGGCAGGTGTCGGGATTCCTGATATTCGTCTGATACCGCTGGCGTCACTGGAACGTTTGCCTGACATTCCCGTGCCAGCGGAAAGCCATGCCTATGCTATCCGTCGTTTTGACCGTGATGGTGCTGATGGGCGTATCCATAGCGAAGATTTCGCCCAGATTCTGCAAAAATACCCGCATGAAAAATACCGCAACAGCAATTACGAAATGTTGGGGCGCATCCTGCTGCAATACAGCCGCGATGGTATTGCCGACCTGCAACAATTGGCGCGTCGTCTGCTGGTCAATATTTTGCTGGGGAATGGTGATGCCCACCTGAAAAACTGGACAATATTCTATCCTGATCAAATCACGCCGCAGCTTGCTCCTGCTTACGACATCCTGCACACCCAAACTTACATTGCTGGTGAAATGCGGGCAGCGCTGAATCTTGGCGGTGAAAAAGACTGGTATGTACTAAATTGGCAGCATTTTCAGCAGTGGGCGCTAAAATCCGGGGTGGCATGGCTTGTCATTGAAACGGCCTTGAACGATACCCTGCAACGTGCCCGTGAGCTTTGGCCTGCGGCTTTGAACGATTTGCCGATGCTGGACAATCACAAGGCCGCTTTGCGGGTGCACTGGCAGCGACTGGAGTTGGCGTGGCGGATAGGTTGAGTGGGCAAACATCTACGCTGCTCAAAGCTAATTTGATGAAGAGTTTTTGCGGTTTTCCCAGGTTTTCTGGATGAACTGCCCCAGTTGGGTAAACTCCGCCTCGCGTGCACTGCCGCGCCGCCACGCCAGGCCGATGTCGCGGAAGCTTTCTTCCGGCAACGGCCACATTTTGACGCTCGTACCTTCCAGTAGTGGTGAGCCTTCGACCATTTCGGTCAGGTAGGAAATCCCCAAATCAGCATCCACCATTTGTACCAGGGTCAACAGGCTGCTGGCGGTGAAACGGCTTACCTTGTCCATGTCCTGCAAATGGCAGGCGGAAAGGGCATGGTCACGCAGGCAATGGCCGTCTTCCAGCAGCAAAATACTTTCCGGGTTGAGTTCGCCGAAGATGTAGCCGCGTGGGCGGGTATGCCGGGTATCTTCGCGGCAGGCCAGCAGGAAACGGTCTTCAAACAGGGTCAGGGTTTCCACATTGCGTAGCGCAAAGGGTAGGGCAAGGATGATCAGGTCGAGTTCGCCATTCATGAGCTTGTCGTAAATGTGCAAGGTCATGTCTTCGGTCAGATAGAGGCGCAGTTGCGGGAATTTCTGGCGGATGGCGGGCAATACGCTGGGCAACAGGAACGGCGCAATGGTGGGGATTACGCCGATCCGCAGTTCGCCGCTCAGTGGTTCGTGGTTACTGCGGGCAATTTCCACCAAACCTTCCAGATCACGCAGGCAACGCCGGGCTTCGGCAGCAATCTGACGGCCTATGTGGGTAACGGTGACATTTTTATTGGTACGGTCAACCAGTTGTACTTCCAGCGTGGTTTCGAGTTCGCGGATCGCGGTACTGAACGCGGACTGGGAGACAAAGCAGGCTTCCGCTGCCTTGCCGAAATGCTCAAGGCTTTCCAGTGCAACGAAATAACGGAGCTGTTTGACAGTCGGCAGGTTCATGGCCACCTCCACGAATCGGTTTTGATGCTTACCGTTTAAATAATATTCTATTTTCTATATTGTAGTAAAAGTTTTAGTGTTGCGCGTCATGTTGTAGCGGGCCACCCCGGAAAGCCGGGAAGCCTGCGCCAAACAGGATCCCGGCGTCGAGCAGATCGGCATCGTCAACAATGCCTTGCGCCAGACATGCCCTGGCTTCGTTGAGCAGTGGTGTTATCAGGCGGGTTTGCAAGGCTTCGCGGTTGCCCTGCCATTCGATGGCCTGGATCGGCTTCATGATTTTGCCCTGGCGGTAACGGTAGAAACCCTCGCCAGTTTTCCTGCCCAGTTTTCCTGCCCTGACCATGTGATGCAGGGTCAGGGGAATGTCAAGGTGCAATTTTCGGGCGAGGATGTCACCCACCTGCTGGCAAACATCCAGACCGATACTGTCCGCCAGTTCCAGTGGCCCAAGGGACATACCGAAATCACGTGCAGCGGCATCCACGACAGGGGCAGGGACACCTTGCTGTTGTAAACGGATACCTTCCAGCAAATAGGGCATCAATACGCGGTTAACCAGAAAGCCGGGGGTACTGTGCACGGGTAGTGGCAGTTTGTTGATATGCCGGGTGAAAGCCAGTGCCCGTTCCATGATGGCTTGATCCCTGGCGTGAGGGTCGTAAGCCATTTCTACCAGCGGCATCTCGAAGACCGGATTGGGGAAATGCAGCCCGACCAGCCGTTGCGGTTCACGTAATGCACCGGCAATGTCTTCCAACGGGATGCAGGATGTATTGGTGGCGAGGATCGCCTCTGGTTTGGCGTGTTGTTCAAGCTTGGTAAACAAGCGTCGTTTGGCCTGCAAATCTTCAAAAATGGCCTCGATAATGACATTGGCCTTGCTTACCTGTGTTCCCTGCGGGTCTGGGTGCAGCCGGGCAAGGGCGGCCTGGATGGCCTGATGATCCTTGGGGTAATGTTGCTGGAATAGCGTATTGGCATTGGGTAAAAGCTGTGCCAAGGCATCTGCATTAGTGTCTTGTACGCTGACCTGCATTCCCTGCATGGCGCACCACGCGGCAATGTCCTTGCCGGTATTTCCGCAGCCAATGACATGCACGTGCTGTGCCTGGCACATGGACTTGTTGCCCAGGGCTTTGAGACGATTTTGCAGGAAAAATACCCGCACCAGATGGCGAGCCGTTTCCCCTGTTATCAGGCGGGCAACAGACATCGCTTCTTCACGGTACATCGCTGCCGGGTTGCCGCCGTATTTTTCCCACAAGCTGATCAGTGCGTAGGGGGCGGGGTAGTGTTCCGGGCGGGCATGTTCTGCTACCTGTTTACGTAATTTGGCTGCCAGCAGGGAACGTGCCGGAGCAAGCTGGTTAATTGCATTCAGGTGTAGTGGTGGCTTGTGTTGTGTGGGTGGTTTCCGCAACATTCCGATAGCTGTTTCACGTAATTGCCCCGTCGATACACTGCGGTCAATCAGCCCCATTTTCAGCGCTTCCTGAGCGTCCACCAACCTGCCGCTGAGCATAATGTCCATAGCGTGCAGGACGCCCATCCGGGCAATGGAACGTACTGTGCCGCCAAAGCCGGGGTGTATGCCCAGTTTGACTTCGGGTAAGATCGGAAGAGC
>JBBIHI010000089.1:0-9373 GCA_037447095.1 Thiotrichaceae bacterium | reverse complement strand
TGAAGCTAACATCGAAGCAATGAGAGTACAAAAAGCAATCATAATAACCCTTAAGTATTTGATTTATAAGTGGTCAATTTATCACCTTGAAAGCCCTAGGGGCAACTCCCAACCATCCGTGGCTACCAGGGGCCAGATATTACCTTGATGGTCGATGGCGCACGCAGCAATTCACCGTCGGCTTCTGCATTATGGTCGCCGCTCTACCTTGACCCCTACTATTTGAAACAGGCGGAAGTGGTGCGGGGACCATCCTCTTCACTGTACGGCTCTGGCGGTAATGGCGGGGTTATGTCGTTTACTACGCTAAGCGCCAAAGATTTGCTGGAACCAGACCAGAAAGCAGGGGCAGATGCTAAAGCGGGCTATGCCAGCGGTGACAATTCCCACCGTTACAATGCCCGTGTATATGGTCAAAATGAGCAGGCCGACTTCTTGTTAGGGCTTGGCTATCGGGATTTCAATGAAATCCGCCAAGGTGAGGATGCGGGAACCATGCAGTTGAATTCAGGCCACAGCAAAAGCGGTTTGTTGAAACTGGGAGTGGAACCCAGTGACCGGCTGCGCTTTGAGCTTTCCGGGCAAACCTTCCAAAGCCAGAACTGGCGTGCCAATAACCCGCAAATCGTTTCCACCACACAAACCCAGCTTAACCACACCCAGCAAGATAACCTTGTATTGCGGGCAACCACAAAAAACAAGGACGGGGAAAAAGCCCTGGATGCCAAAATCTACCAAAACAAACTCCGTATTGCGAATGACCGGAATCCTGCAATTCCTGCCCTTGCGGCCACAGATACGAAAACAGACACAACAGGTGGCAGCATCCAGAATACAAGCCGCTTGCAGGACGGCAAACACACATTGACTTATGGGTTGGATACCTACAAGGACAGCTTGACCAGCCGCAGCAACGGGGCAACCAGTACAGTGAACCCTGACGGTACATCCGATGTGATGGGTGCATTCTTGCAAGATGAAATCATTCTTAGCCCCAAATGGAGCGTGACCCCCAGTGTGAGATATGACAAGTTCAACTCATCTCCTGCATCGGTTACGGCACAAACCCCTACAATCAAGTCCAGCCATACATCACCTAAACTGGCAGTGACTTATCAGGCTACACCGGGATTGAGCATTTATGGCAACTATGGACAGGCATACCGTGCACCGACCGTGTGGGAGCTTTACCAGAGTACGCAGCAGCCCAGCGGGGCATTCCCCACCAGCAACCTGTTTAATTTTCAGGCCAACCCTAGTTTGAAACCGGAAACGGACACAACGCTGGAAATCGGGGCAAAATACAAAAAAGACAATGTATTTACCGCAGATGACAAACTGCAAGTGCGGGCATCCGCATTTACATCCGATGCAAAAGACCTGATTAATCAAGCTACGGTCGGAACGTATACACGTACTTTGCCCTTCGCAGGAACGGGAAGTATTTTCCAGTACCAGAATGTCAGTCAAGCCAAACGCAATGGTGTTGAACTGGAAGGCAGCTATACCCGTGGCGCATGGCAGGTTGATGCCGGTGCGAGCCGCGTGCGGGTGAAGGATAAATCAAATGGAAATAATTTGTTCTCGCCACCAGACAAACTGACAACCAAAGTCAGCTATACCCTGCCTTCAAAGAAAACGACCGTATCCTGGACTGCAACAGGCGTGGCAGCACAAGACTATGATTCAACCGTATTGCGGCAGCGCAAGGGTTATTCAACCCATGACCTGCATCTAGGCTGGAAGCCAAACCGTAAAATCGAAGTGGACTTGGGAGTCAACAACGTGTTTGACAAGAAATACCTGAGCTACCAATCTTCCAATACGGCTGCTTCCACTGCTTATGAAATGGGGCGCAATTACATGATCAGCGTCTCTGGAGGTTTCTGATGAAAAGAATGTTACCAGCAATGGTAACGGCAATGCTGCTGGCTCAAGCCAGCAGTGTGTTTGCTGCTACTGATGACATGAAGGTTTCCCTTGCATTTGATGCAGTGGTAGGTAACAAACCGTTTGTCTGCGGGCAAAGTTACGACAATATCGGTTCCACCAAGTCCCGTATCACACCTTCCGACCTGCGTTTTTACGTTTCCGATGTGGAACTGCTGGATGCCAAGGGCAAGGCCACGCCATTGGCGCTGGATCAGGATGAAATCTGGCAATATAAGAACCTTGCCTTGCTGGATTTCGAGGATGGTACGGGGCCTTGCCGAAATGGCAACAGTGGCTTGCACAAGGCTGTCACAGGAACCGTGCCCAAAGGTGAGTATCAGGGTGTGCGGTTTACGCTCGGCATCCCTTTTGACCTGAACCACGGCGACCCAACTATCGCACCCTCACCGCTAAATATGACGGCAATGTTTTGGGCTTGGCAGTCAGGCTACCGCTTCGTCAAAATTGACACGGCGACCAGTGGGCAGCCGCAATTGGCGGAAGGGGATGGCAAGCCAGCCGCTGACATGAAAGAAAAGCTCGCGACATTGGAAAAGATTGCCGCAGCCAGGGCAGCAGCGGCCAAAACAGGCAAACCGCCCGCCAAGAAGCCTGCCCAGGCAGCCGGTTTTTCCGTGCATCTCGGCAGTACAGGTTGCGCTTCCTCCAGCCTGACCTTGCCGCCTAGCGAATGCGCCAATCCCAACCGGGTAACGGTCACATTCGACACATTTGATGTCAACAAGAATGTGGTGGTGGCTGATATTGCCAGCCTGCTGAAAGACGCGAATGTGGACGTGAATGCGCCGGACAGCGCCGCTGGCTGTATGTCTGCCGTCAATGACGGCGATTGTCCGCCAGTAATGGCCGCGTTTGGTTTGCCATTTGGCGGGAAAGCTGTCACACCACAGCGTTTTTTCAGCGTGAGGTAAAGCATGAATCCTGGCAGGAAGCGGCAGGCCACAATATGGCTTGTCATCTGGTTTGTGTTGCTTGGCGCAGACAAAACAGAAACTTATCATTGGGATAAACCGGAGTGGGTTCCCGACCCAGTGGTTCCGGCGGACAATCCGATGAGTGATGCCAAGGTGGAGCTGGGGCGTTATTTGTTTTACGACAAACGCCTGTCGTTGGATAACACCTTGGCCTGCGCTTCCTGCCACTTACAGGACAAAGCCTTCACCGACGGGCGTGCAGTGCCTATCGGGGTACATGATACACAGGGGGTGCGTAGCGCCATGATGCTGGCGAACGTCGCCTACCTGCCCGTGTTAACCTGGGCAAACCCTAATGAAACCAAGCTGGAACGCCAATTGCTGTTACCGATTTTTGGCATCAGCCCGGTCGAAATGGGTATGGAAGGCAAGGAGCAGGAACTGTTTGCCCGCTTGCGTAACGATCCACGCTACCCACCGATGTTCTTCAAGGCGTTCCCGGAAGAAAAGGGTGAGGTCAACCTATCCACCGTCTCCAAAGCTATTGCCAGTTTTGAGCGCACCCTGTTGTCGTTTAACTCGCCGTATGACTATTACAAATACGGCAAACAAGCGGATGCCATTTCCCCTGCCGCCAAACGTGGGGAATCATTGTTTTACGGTGAAGAACTGGAATGTGCGCATTGCCACGGCGGCTTCAATTTCACCGACAACATCCAGCACAAACGTTTGCCATTCCCGGAAATCGGTTTCCACAACACGGGGCTGTATAACCTTGACGGCAAGGGCGCATACCCGGCGGATAACCATGGCATCCGCACGGTAACAGACAAGCCGGAAGATGAAGGCAAGTTCCGTACCCCTACCCTGCGCAACATCGCTGTGACCGCCCCTTACATGCATGATGGTTCTTTGTTGACCCTGCGTGATGTAATCCGCAAGCATTATGCAGTTAAAGGCAAAGCCGTCAGTGATGGCAAGGAACCCAGCCCGCTGCGGGAAAACTTTATCGAAGGGTTTTCGATCACCGATGCACAACTTGACGACTTGATTGCGTTCTTGAATTCACTGACTGATCAGGAATTCATGAGTAACCCGAAGTTTTCTGATCCGTTTGCACCAGTGAGGCAAATGAAGGCTACAATACCCGATCTTGGCAACATGAAGAGGAATCGTATTCCGCTGTAAACTAAAATTTTTTCAGGGAAATTATATGGAATTTCTGCAAAACAATCTGGATTATCTGGTGCTGGGCACGCTCGGCTTCATGAGCTTTGTGATGCTGGCGCTGGTGATCGAGCGCTATTTCTACCTCAGCCGGGTCAAGGTGCAACGGTTCGACCACATCGAAACGTTGAAAATTGACCTGACCCGCAACCTCACCACCATTTCCAGCATCGGCTCGAATGCGCCGTATGTGGGCTTGCTCGGAACGGTCATGGGCATCCTGGTGACGTTTTACAGCATGGGCAAAGGCGGCAAGCTGGACGTGCATGACATCATGCTGGGTCTGGCGCTGGCCCTGAAAGCGACGGCGGCGGGCTTGCTGGTGGCGATTCCGGCGATTCTGTTTTACAACGGTTTGTTGCGTAAAGTGGAGGTACTGACTGCCCGTTGGCAGGCGTGGAAGGATGGCGGCAAGCTATGAAACGTTTCGACCAGATCAACATGATCCCTTTCATCGACATCATGCTGGTGTTACTGGCGATCGTGCTGACCACAGCCTCGTTCATTTCACAGGGGATGATTCCGGTGGATTTGCCCAAAGCGGAGCAGAACGAACAGGCCAACGGCAATGATATGTCACTGGAAATCGCCATCAACGCGCAAAACCAGCTTTTCGTCGATGACACGCCGGTCACGGAGGCGGATTTGTCCGCCAAACTGGAACCACACGCCGCCCATGCCGATAAGATGCAAATCCTGCTACGGGTGGACAAGACGGCGGCTTTCGAGCATTTCATCAAGGTGATCGACGTACTGAAAGCCGGGCATTTCGACAAGGTTTCCATCCAGACCGAGCAAGTGCAGTGAAATATCACCTGACCGGCTTCACGGCTTCGGCCTTGTTCCACGCCAGCCTGTTGCTGCTGGCCGTGCCCTGGCTGTTGTGGCAGGACAAACTGGGCAAGCTGGATGAACCACAACCCGTGCAATTGTCACTAGCGCAATTCCAACCTGCGCCGCAGCCCGCACCAGCGGAAATGCCTGAATCCAAGCCGGAACCACCTCTCCCACCCAAACCGGAACCGCCCCCAAAACCAAAGGCCGAACCACCCAAACCTAAGCCCAAACCGGCCAATAAACCAAAGCCTGTTCCCAAACCTAAAACGCAGGCGGTCGCAAAACCGATTCCCAAACCGGTACAACAGGCGCATCAGCACGAACATGTAATACCGCAACCGGCAAGGCCACCAGCCCCAGCCGCGCCTGAGGTTGCCGCCCGCCCGCAACCCGCGCCAACGCCAACCCGCGCTGCACCTGCCCAACAGGCCGACAACCAGGCAGCGGAAGCGGCGTATCGCGCCCGTTTACAGGCCATGATTGCTTCACGCAAACGTTACCCACCACAGGCGGCGGATGACGAAGCCGAGGGAACCGTCATGGTCGCTTTCACCGTTTCCGCGAATGGCAGCATCAGCGGCGCACGGGTTGCCCACAGCTCCGGCAATTCGTGGCTGGACAAGGCCGCACTGCAAGCGGTGAATGCCGTCTCTGGCGCATTGCCTTTCCCCCCGGAAATCCACAAGCAGCAGTGGGCATTCAGCCTCGCGGTCAAATACCAGCTTGAGTGAAGCGCCGACATTTGGACGGGAATTTTTGTTGTCATGGAATATTCACGCTACTATAGCGGCATCACAACAAACGGTGCATTTGCACAAGGAATTGACCATGAGCATCCGTCCCCGGTTGCTTTTTCTGATTGCCCTTGCCGCCTTGGCGGGCTGCGCTGGCCTGACACCTGAAGAGCAGCTTACCCGCGAAATGGTTGGGGTTGGCGGTAAATCACCCATGTTCACCAACGGCTACGGTGATGGCTGCCAGAGCGGCATGTCGGCGGCGGGCAACAGCGCTTTCAATTACGTCAAGGATTTGCGGACAGCCAATAACGCCGAATACAAGCAAGGCTGGGAAGACGGCTTCCGCATGTGCCAGTCACGTCAGAGCGAACGCAACCGCGACAACCGGGCTGCCGACAGCTTTGCCCCCTACCCTTACCCGTGGTTCCCGCGCACCGGCCTCAGTATTGGCGTGCAATTGTGAAGGAACGGTTTAAACGCTGTATAATGCGCCCCCTCCGGGTTTCAATGAGCAGGCAACCATGTTGACACTTTACCAGTTCCAGTCGTGCCCTTTCTGCGGCAAGGTGCGGGCGTTCCTGAATTTCGCCAAAATCCCCCATGACATTGTGGAGGTCACGCCCTTCAAAATGCAGGAACTGGATTTCACCGACCACAAAAAAGTCCCGGTCTTGCGTGACGGGGAAAAAGTGGTGGTCGAGTCGGCGGCGATTGTGCAGTACCTCAACGACACTTACGCACACCTGCTGCCCGGCCCCAAGGACAAGGAATGGGCGCAATGGGTGGACAATACCCTGGTGCATTACCTGCCGCCACTGATCCACCCGACGATCCGCACCTCGTTCCGCAATCTCGGTAAAGTCATGGGTGCGAAATCCGGCAATCCGCTCAAGCAGTTCATTGTCCGCCTGATGGGGTCGCTGGTCATGCCGCGCGTGGCTGCGAAAATGAAACTGAAACACAATATCCGCGACACCGAAGCGGAATTCCTTGCTGCCATTGACCATTGGGTCAACAACGGGCTGGCGGGAAAAGCCTTCTTCGGTGGCGAAACCCCTTCCCTGATCGACACCAGCGTTTACGGCGTGCTTAGTTCCACCGCAGGCATGGGCATTATCGAACAGGCCAGCACACACAACCCCACTTTTGGGCAATGGTACGAGGCAACCCATGCGCTTGCTGCATGAAAATATTCCGGTACAGGTGCATCATTTGCACCTTGATAACGAGCCGTCATCCGACAAGGACACAACAACAATGATCGAATTGCTGCCTGCGCCTAACACGATTCCGCTGGAAAACATCCTGCCTGACGAGCCACTGCTGATGATGGGCGCGGGGCCGGTACCGATCCCGCAGAAAGTGGCCGCAGCCAATTCCATCGTCATCAATCACCTCGGCGAAACCATGAGCCGGGTCATTGAACAGGTCAAAGACATGGCGCGTTACGTGTTCCAGACCACTTCCTCGCACGTCATGGCTGTCAGCGGCCCCGGTTCGGCAGCGATGGAAATGGCGATTGCCAATCTGGTCACACCGGGTTCCAAAGTGCTGTGCATCGTCAACGGCTATTTCAGCCGCCGTCTGGCAGAAATGACCCTGCGTGTACGCGGCGAGCCGACCATCTTTGAAGTGCCTGACAATCAGGGCGCGGATGTGGAAATGGTGGAGCGGATGCTGCAACAGGGGCAGTACGATGTTGTCACCCTGGTGCAGGGCGAAACCTCCAACACCGTGTGCAACAAAAGCCTCGAACAGATTGCCAAGGTTGCCAAACGCTATGGCTGTCTGGTAATTGTGGATGCGGTTTGCACCCTCAGCACCATGCCTCTGGAAATGGACAACTGGCAGGTCGACGCCATCATTACCGGTGGCCAGAAAGGCTTGTCTTCCATCCCCGGCGTTTCCCTGCTGGCCTTCTCCGAAGAAGCCTGGGAGCGAAAAATCGCCACACGCACCGAACTGCCCTTCCACTGGTGTCTGGATGCGCAACTGGCCGACAAGTTCTGGAACCAGAAATCCTACCATTACACCGCACCGGTTTCCGGCATCCTCGCCCTGCACGAAGCCTTGCGCCTAGTCTGTGTGGAAACCCTGCCGCAGCGGTTTGCCCGCCACCAGCGTTGCGCCGAATCCCTGCAAGCCGGGGTCGAGGCCATGGGTTTGAAACTTCTGGTGGAAAAAGCCCACCGCCTCAATTCCGTGATCGGCATTGTCGCACCGGAACACATTTCCGCCGATACCGTGCGGGCGCACATGTCGAAAGCGCATAAGGTGGAAATTTCCGGCGCATTTGGCCTGAATATCCTGCGTATCGGGCAGATGGGCGAACAAAGCCGGGCGCACAACCTGTTCCGCACCTTGCACGCACTGGGTTCGAGTATGCGGGCAGCGGGGGCAGAACTGGATATGCCTGCGGGTATGGCGGAGCTGGAACGTTGCCTATCCGCACCGATGGATGGCGGGCGCTGATCCAAACCTGCTTCCGATGTAGCAGGTAAACCACGATGGCTTATCTGCTGCTATTCACTTCGGCCTTGCTGGCTGCGACCATTTTCCCTGCCCAGTCGGAAACCGTGCTGGCAGGGCTGATCCTCAACGGGCAACACTCATTCTGGCTGCTGATTGCAGTTGCGACCCTCGGTAATACGCTTGGCGCGGTCATCAACTGGTGGCTGGGGCGCTATCTGGAACATTTCCACGACAAACGCTGGTTCCCGGTCAAGACGGCGACGCTGGAGCGGGCGCAAGCGCAATTCCAGCGTTATGGCTGGTGGTCTTTGCTGCTGAGCTGGGTTCCAATTGTTGGCGATCCGCTGACGGTGGTGGCAGGGTTGATGCGAATGCCGTTGCTGCCGTTTGTGCTGGTGGTGGCAGTGGCTAAGGGCGGGCGTTATCTGGTGTTGGGGTGGCTGGTCGCGTAAGTCCCGTCTCGTTATTCTGTTAGGTTACGTAAATCTTCCATATCTTTGGGTCGGCCACTGGCTGCCTTATTTTTCTTGAAATCCTCGAGGCTGATAACATGGATATTCAGGCCGCCATAGTCAATATCCAAACGTTGGGCGTAGCTGGCATCGAACTCAACACCATCCGGCTGGGTGAGCAAATCAATCCGTAGTGGCGGATAACCCAACTGGATCACATTGCCCGGTTTGACAAAATCTGCGGTACTCAACTCCAGTTCACTGAAGCCGAACTCATCCAGCACTGCCATGACTTTTTCCGCATTGCCCTGTGCTGGCTTTACCCAAATATCCATATCGCCTGTATAACGCGGATAGCCATGGATGCCAAGCGCGTAGCCACCCACCAGCAGGTATTCAACCCCGTGATTGTTGAGTAACTCGATAAACTCTTTGAAGTCGCGGTGGAACATCTTTGCGGAAGCTCATGTAGGATTGGCGAAGCATTTCGATGGCGTCAATGCGCTCAGTTACCGGGCGGGTTATCCAGTACTGATATTCAGAAGGCTGATCCTTGTTGGTGGTGACGCGCACGATTTTGCGGATCATTCGGGGTGGTTGGTTTTGCTCCATGTCATCCTGATAGTTCATGGTGAATCACGGGTTTCATTATAGCATTTTACGGAATCACAAAAGGCCGCCGGGCAAAGAACATTATTTCAGGCTCAATATCGGGGATGACGTAGTACGTAAAAAGGTATTGGCCGTGACTGGCAACAGCCACCTTGACCAACTCTTTGCT
>JBBIHI010000088.1:0-9508 GCA_037447095.1 Thiotrichaceae bacterium | reverse complement strand
TGGCCGAACACATCTGGCGTTACGGCACGGAAATACCTTTCCAGCCCGTTCTCGCCCGAGCCGCCTGAGATAGGCAAGCCTTGAAAGCCCCTCTCCCTTTGAGGGAGAGGGGGTGGGGTGAGGGGTGAAAACCTGCCCTTACGCCTTGCCCTTCGCCTCAATCATGTCATGGATGATCGGGTTCAGGATCAGTTCCATGGCCAGCATCATTTTGCCGCCCGGAACCACAATGCTGTTACGGCGGGACATGAAGGAATCATGGATCATCGCCAGCAGGTTCGGGAAGTTGACATTTAAGCTCTTCGGATCAGCGAAACGGATAACCACCAGGCTCTCATCAGGCGTTGGAATGTCACGCGCAATGAACGGGTTGGACGTATCCACGGTCGGGATACGCTGGAAGTTGATGTGGGTGCGTGAGAACTGCGGGGTGATGTGGTTGATGTAATCCGGCATACGGCGCAGGATGGTGTCCACAGTGGCTTCCGGTGAATAGCCGCGCTCGGCGTGGTCACGGGAAATTTTCTGGATCCATTCCAGGTTGATGCTCGGTACAACGCCAACACCCAGGTCAACGTGCTGGGCTACGTCATAACCACCGTATTTCTTGTCGGCAGTCTCGTCTTTCACCAAACCGTGCAGACCTTCGTAGAACAGGATGTCAGTGCCTTCCGGGGTGTCTTCCCATGGGGTGAACTCACCGGAACTGGCAGTACAGGTAACGCCTGCATCTGTCAGACGCTTCTGGTGGAATTTTGCTTCTTCATCGTTGTGCAGGTAGTAACGCTTTTTACCGACACCGTTTTCAGCGTAGCTCTTGAACAGGGCTTCCAGTGAATGGAAATCGTTGGCTTCAGGGCCGAAGTGGCTGAAGTTGGGTTCTACGGCTGAGCGTTGCTTGAACTCAGGGCGGGTAACACTGTGGAAGCTGTCACCTTCGATAACCGCAGCCGTGATCTTTTCACGGTAGAAGATGTGCTCAAATGCACGTTTGACGAAGGTGGTGCCAGCACCGGAAGAACCTGTGACGGCAATAACTGGGTGTTTTTTCGACATGGAGACTCTCCTCTTCAGATCGGTAATATGTCGGTAATATGAGTGCGCAATCGGGCAACATCCTAGCAAAACGCAAGGCCGTTCTTGTATATGCCTTTCGGAATGCATTCTGTGGTTTATCTTGAATTTCCTCTTACTCCATGCTTCAAGATGCTTTACAATCGCCCCCTTATCGCAATACCTGCGCTTTATCTTTGAGATTTGGACAATGACTGACTTAACACTTTACCGAAATATCGGCATTTTTGCCCACGTTGATGCGGGCAAAACCACCACGACCGAACGTATCCTGAAACTCACTGGCAAAATTCACAAGATCGGTGAAGTGCACGAAGGCGAATCCACCATGGACTTCATGGAACAGGAAGCCGAACGCGGTATCACCATCCAGTCCGCTGCGACCACTGCTTACTGGAAAGGCCACCGTTTCAACATCATTGATACCCCAGGGCACGTTGACTTCACCATCGAAGTTTACCGTTCACTGAAAGTCCTGGATGGTGGCGTCGGTGTATTCTGCGGTTCCGGCGGTGTTGAGCCACAATCTGAAACCAACTGGCGTTATGCCAACGAATCCAAGGTTGCACGTATCATTTACGTCAACAAGCTCGACCGTATCGGTGCTGATTTCTACCGCGTAGTCCAACAGGTAGAGGATGTACTGGGCGCGAAACCTGTCGTCATGGCGCTGCCAATCGGCTTTGAAGATACATTCGTCGGTGTGATCGACCTGCTGACCCGCAAGGCGTGGGTGTGGGACGAATCTGGCGACCCAATGAAATACACCATTCAGGACGTTCCGGCTGACATGGAAGCCAAGGTCGAAGAATGGCGTGAAAAACTGATCGAAACTGCCGTTGAGCAGGACGATGACATGATGGAAATGTACCTCGGCGGTGAGGAACCTCCCATCGACGACATCAAGCGCTGCATCCGCAAGGGCACTATCGCGCTCGATTTCTTCCCGACCTTCCCAGGCTCTTCCTTCAAGAACAAGGGCGTGCAACTGGTGCTGGACGGCGTGGTCGACTACCTGCCGAACCCGACTGAAGTGCAGCCACAGCCTGAAACCGACATCGAAGGCAACCCGACCGGGGAATTCGCCATCGTTGACCCGGAACGCCCACTGCGTGCGCTGGTGTTCAAGATCATGGACGACCGTTTCGGTGCCCTGAACTTCGTGCGCATCTACTCCGGCAAGCTGAAAAAAGGCGACACCCTGCTCAACACCTACACCGGCAAGACCGAGCGCGTAGGCCGCATGGTAGAAATGCACGCGAACGACCGTTCCGAAATCGAAACCGCCCAGGCGGGTGACATCGTGGCGCTGATCGGCCTGAAAAACGTCCAGACCGGCCACACCCTGGCTGACCCGGACAAGCCTGCCACCCTCGAACCGATGGTGTTCCCGGATCCGGTCATCTCCATCGCCATCGCACCGAAAGACAAGGGTTCCGCTGAAAAGCTGGGCATGGCGCTCAACAAGATGGTACAGGAAGACCCGTCCTTCCGCGTTGAAACCGACCAGGAAACCGGCGAAACCATCCTCAAGGGTATGGGCGAGCTGCACCTCGACATCAAGGTGGACATCCTCAAGCGCACCCACAAGATCGAAGTGGTGGTGGGCAAGCCGCAGGTGGCTTACCGCGAATCCATCACCCAGCGTATTGAAGACAGCTACACCCACAAGAAACAGTCCGGTGGTTCCGGCCAGTACGGCAAGATCGACTACACCATCGAGCCTAACGAAACCGGCGCGGGTTACGGGTTTGAATCCGTGGTGGTCGGTGGTTCCGTGCCACGCGAATTCTGGCCTGCCATCGACAAGGGTTTCCGCGAAAGCATGGGCAAAGGCCCTCTGGCTGGCTATCCGGTGGTTGACGTGAAAGTGACCCTACGCGAAGGTGGCTTCCACGCAGTTGACTCCTCCGCGATTGCGTTTGAAATCGCAGCCAAGGGTGGCTACCGTCAGACCATGCCAAAAGCTGGCCCGCAGATTCTGGAACCGGTCATGAAAGTCGACGTATTCGTCCCTAGCGATTACACTGGCGACGTAATCGGCGACCTGAACCGCCGCCGCGCCATGATCAAGTCCCAGGATACTGCACCGATCGGCAACCGTATCAAGGCTGATGTGCCGCTGTCCGAAATGTTCGGCTACATCGGCGACCTGCGTACCATGACTTCCGGTCGCGGCCAGTTCTCCATGGAGTTCTCGCACTACGCTGCGTGCCCACGCAACGTTTCCGACCAGGTTATCAAGGAAGCGCTGGAACGCAAGAAAGCGGCTGAAGATAAGTAATCAGCTTGCTTTTTCGGCAAAAACTGAAAACCCGCCATCGCTGGCGGGTTTTTTTATGGCTGATTGGTTTGTATATTGATGATGTTAGGATATAACTTAGCAAAAGAGATGCATAAAGGCTTGGTATGTCAGAAGTAGAAACAAATAACACCGCAGAGGAACCCTCCACCAAACAGCGTTTGCTGGAGTTGTTTGAAAAAATGTTGCCGCTGGTGGATGGCGTGTCAGACAAAATCCGTTTCGCAGCCTTGCTAGGCTTGGGCGTGGATATATGGATATTCGTCTGGCTGTATTTCCTCAAGCATTTTTCCGTCACCGGTTCGCTGGTCGTGGCGGCAGTACTGCTGATTCCGGTGCTGATCCTGTTGCGTTTCTGGTGGGTAATGGAGGAACTCAAGGATTTGCCCAGCATTGCCGGGCGCATGATGGAAGATGCCAAGGATGAAATCCGCGACACCGCGCATGGTATCCGCGCAGGCAACGTGCAGAAGCTCGGTTTCATCGGTTCCGCCAAAAGCCTGTGGAGCATCGGCTCCATGGCAACGGAAGCGAAGGAGCTGGTTGGCTCCTATATCAACATTGGCGCACTGGTGAACCCTTTCTCGCTGATATTGGGCGTAACCTCGCTCCTTGCCATCCTGTTGCTTGCCCTGATCGGTATCCTGCTGCTGGTATTCGCGTTTTTCTGACCCTGACCTCAATAGGCGACAATAATGTTGTCGATGAAAATATTGCCGCCATTGGGGAAGCGGATATGCACGCCATCAAAGCTGTCTGCCCCGGCCTGTTCGCTGTAATACACCTTCACTTCGGTATCGTGGGCGGTGGATGCGCTGGCGTCATGCATTGCCAGGTCAAGGATCAGGATGCGCGGGTTGAAACCCTGCGGGACAGCCCGTACCAGCGTGACGATCTGGTTGCCATCCGGGACAGAAACCGTGCCGGTCACATGCAGGACGGATGGGCCGGGCGGCATGGCATTGACCCAGGCGTGCCAGTCATGCGAATGGTCGGGCGGAAGCTGGGCGTCGTCTTTGCCCTGGGCGCGTAACACGACCGATTTGCTGGGGTGGAATTCAGACCCTTCCGCTGCATCCCCACGCAGGTAAAAGCTTACGACGTAATAGCCAGGCTCCAGCACGCCAACATCCACGGACTCACCCAGCCGGTGCCGTTTACGGTCGGTCAGGTGTTCCGGGGCAATATGGGTCAGATAGATGTTGATGTTCTGCTTGTCAACGCTGTGCGAAGACTCCAGCACATGGCCTGAGCCAACCACATCCATATGAAAATTGACCTGGCACGCAGGTGGTTCTGATTTTACCAGGCTGACACCATCAACGGTGATCGGTGAAGTCGCCAAGGAATAGCCGGTGGTTGTCATGTATTTTCCCCTCATAGGTATTTTGCATTCCCTTTTAAGCATAGTGTATCGTGCCGTGTTTTGGGGAGGCCGCACGCAATGCTTCCCGACGAACTGCGGCTTGTTTCGTGGCAAGGCTGGCAGATATGGTAAAATGCCACACAGATTAACAGGACAGGTTTTCCCCATGACCGAACGTACCGCCAGCGTGGAACGCAACACGCTCGAAACGCAAATCAAGGTTTCCATCAATCTCGATGGGATGGGCAAATCCCGCTTTGATATTGGCATCCCGTTCCTCGAACACATGCTGGATCAGGTTGCCCGTCACGGCATGATCGACCTCGACATTGAATGCAAGGGCGATAACCATATCGACGACCACCACAGTGCGGAAGACATCGGCATTACCCTTGGGCAGGCATTTGCCAAAGCAGTGGGTGACAAGAAAGGCATCCGCCGTTACGGGCACGCCTACGTGCCGCTGGATGAAGCGCTGTCGCGTGTAGTGATCGACTTTTCCGGCAGGCCAGGGCTGGAACACCATGCTGACTATCTGCGTTCGCATATTGGTCAGTTTGATACCGACCTGTTTTACGAATTCTTCCAGGGCTTTGTGAACCATGCGCTGGTGACGTTGCACGTTGACAACATCCGTGGGCGTAACGCGCACCATATCGCCGAAACCATTTTCAAAGCCTTCGGGCGGGCGCTGCGCATGGCGCTGGAACTTGACCCGCGCATGGCCGGGATGATGCCTTCAACCAAAGGATGCCTGTAATGCAAAAGATCGCCATTATCGACTACAACATGGGCAACCTGCACTCGGTGGAACGCGCCGTGTCACACGCGGCAAGCGGCAATGCCACCGTTGCAATTACCGCTGACCCTGACATGATCATGCAGGCCGACCGGGTGGTGTTTCCGGGACAGGGTGCGGCGCGTGACTGTATGCGTGAGCTGGAAACGCGCGGCATGGCCGAAGTGGTGCGCGAAGTCATCCAGACCAAGCCTTTCCTCGGCATTTGCATGGGAATGCAGGTGCTGATGCAGCATTCCGAGGAAAACGGCGGCATCGAATGCCTGGGCATGTACGAAGGTAGCGTGCGCTATTTCGGCAATGTCCATAAGGAAATCGGTGTGCGCCTGAAAATTCCGCAAATGGGCTGGAACCAGGTCTGGCAACAAACGCAACATCCGTTGTGGCAAGGTATCAAGGATGGGGCGCGTTTCTATTTCGTGCACAGCTATTATGTCGAGCCAGTGACACCGGATTTGATTGCCGGGTCAACGGAATATGGCATCAGCTATGCTTCCGCAATTGCCAGGGACAACGTGTTTGCCATTCAGGCGCACCCGGAAAAGTCGGCGGATGACGGCCTGAAGCTGCTGGAAAACTTCGTCAACTGGAACGTGTAATTTCAGCATCGGCAGGGTAAAGGCCATGAATTAGCTGTGGTTATTTACCATCTTTTTACATGCGAAGTGCCAAACTCCGCGCAAACCCTAGCCGTACTGCTTTCATGCAAAATAACCATGCTTCCCGGCACAAGCTGGGCGCTCTGACGCTGGGCGCACTTGGCGTCGTTTACGGTGACATAGGCACCAGCCCCCTGTATGCCTTTCGGGAGGCTTTTGTGTCAGAACATGGCCTTAGCCCCACCCATGCCAATGTACTGGCCGTGCTGTCAGCCATGTTCTGGGCAATCACGCTGATTGTCTCCGTCAAATATGTGTGGTTGGTACTGCGCTTTGACAACAAGGGGGAAGGCGGGGTGCTGGCCTTGCAGGCGTTGGCGCACCGTCACGCCCGCCGCACCATGCCGCAATGGTCGAAAGCGGTGGCCATTATCGGCGTGTTTGCTGCTGCCCTGTTTTACGGCGATGCCATGATTACCCCGGCCATTTCAGTGCTGTCGGCAGTGGAAGGCATGGAAGTGGCCGCCCCGCATCTCGACCATCTGGTCATCCCCATCACACTGGGTATCCTCATCAGCCTGTTCCTGATCCAGTCGTATGGTACGGCACGGGTTGGCAAGTTGTTCGGCCCCATGACCCTGATATGGTTTGTGACCTTGGGTACCTTGGGCGTGTTCAGTATTATCAGGACGCCGGAAGTGCTGCTGGCGTTGAATCCGTGGTATGCGCTGGAGTTTACCCTGCACCATCCGTTTGCCGCTTTTGTCCTGTTGTCAGCCGTGTTCCTGGCCTTGACCGGGGGTGAAGCCTTGTATGCTGACATGGGGCATTTTGGTGCCCGGCCAATCCGCCTGGCGTGGTTCGGCTTGGTCAGCCCGGCCTTGCTGCTGAATTATTTCGGGCAAGGGGCGCTGGTGATGCGGGATGCGGCAGCGGCGGAAAACCCGTTTTACCTGCTTGCACCACACTCCTTCCTGACCCCGTTGGTGATGCTGGCGACGGTGGCAACGGTGATTGCTTCCCAGGCGACCATTACCGGGGCGTATTCCATTACCTTGCAGGCAATCCGTCTGGGGTATTTGCCGCGTATCCGTTTCCGCCATACCTCGGATACTGAGCGTGGGCAGGTTTACGTTCCCAGCGTCAACTGGCTGATGTTACTGGGGGTGGTGGTGCTGGTGTTGGGTTTTGAGTCTTCCAGTGCGCTGGCAGCGGCTTACGGAATTGCCGTTTCGGGCACCATGATCATTACCAGCCTGCTGATTTTCGTGGTGGCAAGGGCACGCCCCAACCAGCGGTTGCGCAGGCTGATTATTGGTACGGTGCTGGTGTGCAGCGTGTTTGAAGTCATGTTTTTCGCGTCCAACCTTGCCAAGATCGGGCATGGTGGCTGGTTCCCGGTACTGTTCGGGGTGTTTGTGTTCGTGTTATTGACGACCTGGAAACGCGGCAGTGAACTGGTGTTGGATCACCGCAAGACCATCAACATGACTATCCGCCAGTTTGTTGCCAACCCGCCTGATGTACCCAAGGTTCCGGGTATGGCGCTTTATCTGGCTTCCAACCCCAATCTGGTGCCCAGCCGCCTGTTTTACAATATCCGCCATTACAAGGTGATGCACCGGCAGATCATTTTCCTGCATGTGGATAATGAGGAAGTGCCCTATGTCCGGGCTGATGAGCGCCTGCATGTGGTCGGGTTGGCAGATGGCATTTATAGCGTATCGGTCAAATTTGGTTTCCGCGAAACACCGGATTTGTCCGCAGCCCTGCGCGGTACACGACGTTATCATCTGAAAATTCCTGCCGATGCCACGTTCTTTGTGGCACGAACCGCCATCGTTGGCTGTGACGGTGTTCTGCCCCGTTGGCGTTGCCTGTTGTTTGGCTGGATGACGCGCCAGTCCGAGAGTGCTGCTACCTATTTCAACTTGCCATCCGAGCAGGTGGTGGAAATTGGTACGCAAATCAGGTTGCTGCCGCGCTAGCTGATTCCCATTCCCTGTTGTTTTTGCACCGCTTATCCAGTGGTGTTTACACCTTTTTTACAGATCGGATGACATGATTGCCATTATCGACAAGTTTCCGGGGAGAGAGGGGATGGATGCCCGTTTAATAAGGGTGTCAGCCTGATCTCTCGAAGGATTGTCGACAATATTAAGAAAAGAGTCATTCGGGAACGCTTTTTGTGCGTTCCAGCGCCGCAAGTACGTAGTGTTTTGAGAGGTTTTTTCAACGGAGGAGTCATTATAATGGCGTCATCAATCAACTGGGCCGCAATTGACAGCGACCCGCGTTTTCAGGCGTTACACAGGAAGAAAGCAACCTTCCTGTGGACACTGATGATCATTTCAGTCGTGTATTACTTCCTGCTGCCCGTGGGAGCTGCCTATTATCAGGATTTGTTCAAGGTCAAAATCTGGGGGCCAATGAATTTTGGCATCCTGTTCGCCTTGTCTGAATTCGTGGTGGCGTGGACGATTGCTTACGTCTATACCCGTAAAGCCAACCGTGATTTCGATGCCATGTCGGCTGAAATCGTCAAGTCCGTCAAGTAAGGGAGATCAGGTATGAAGAAAGTATTCTGGGGTTCCTTTGCTTCCTTGGTGCTGCTGAGCCAGTCTGCGCTGGCTGATGGCGGTGCGGTGGCTGACCAGTACAAGTGGCTGACCTTTGTGGTATTCGGTGCAATTATTGCGCTGACCATGTTCGTGACTTACCGTGCGGCGAAGCAGACCCATTCCGCTACCGATTTCTACGCTGCCGGTCGTTCCGTGACTGGCGTACAGAACGGTTGGGCGATTGCGGGTGACTATCTGTCGGCGGCATCCTTCCTGGGTATCGCGGGTCTGATTTCCCTGTACGGTTATGACGGCTTCATGTATTCCGTGGGCTGGCTGGTGGCGTACATCACTGTCTTGCTGGTGATTGCCGAACCCTGCCGTAACATCGGTAAATACACGCTGGGTGACATTCTGGCGTTCCGTAATAACCCGAAAGCGGCCAAAACCGTAGCAGCGATTTCCACCGTGACCGTTTCCACGTTCTACCTCACGGCTCAGATGGTAGGCGGTGGCATTCTGGTCAAGACCCTGATCGGTATCGACTACGAAGTGTCGGTTATCGCGGTGGGTATCCTGATGCTGGTTTACGTTATCTTCGGTGGTATGAAAGCGACTACCTGGGTACAGATCATCAAGGCGATCCTGCTGGTGACGGCTTCCATCCTGCTGGTCATGTTTACCTGGGGTCAGTATGGTTTCTCCTTCCCTGGCTTCCTGCAAGCAGCGGTGGATAACCCTGACATCCAGAAGCAGGTGGCAAAACTGCTCGGCGATTCTGCTGCCAATATGTCGGCGACTGACCTC
>JBBIHI010000087.1:0-9669 GCA_037447095.1 Thiotrichaceae bacterium | reverse complement strand
GCATCGGCAGCGGCTTTGTCAGCGTCTGCTTTGGCCTGTGCATCAGCAGCGGCTTTATCGGCGTCAGCTTTGGCTTGTGCATCGGCAGCGGCTTTGTCAGCGTCTGCTTTGGCCTGTGCATCAGCAGCGGCTTTATCGGCGTCAGCTTTGGCTTGTGCGTCGGACGTGTTGCCATCCTGATTGCTGGTTGCGGTTTGGACGGCTACATGGTCAGCGCCACAAAACCCTTTGACTTTGCAGGTATACCACCACCAACTGCCGACACCCCAGATGCCTGCCAATAGTAAGACAACGAGTGATTTCATTTTCATGAAGCGCGAACTCCTTTGGTTGAATATAAAAGGGCTGTGAAGCGAGTTCCTGGATACGCTGTTTATAGTATGGGATTTTTTTAAATTCAACCAGATGGCATAAACGGAGGATGAGTGGTATCATCCGGAAAGTATTTTTTTTCAGCCATAAAAAAAGCGGGTCATGAAAGACCCGCGCATTGTGAAGGTGACTCAAGAACGCCGGGTTCGTACCCCGGTTGGTGCAGGCAAACCCCCTGTTTGCGCCATTGCACCATGAGCGATACGTAAACTTGACCAACAAGTGACTGTGTGTCAGGTTTGCGTACCATGCTCTTGCCCGAGCGCAACCCTGATTCCAGCTCCCCAATGAATGGCCGGCGTCAGGGTTGTCCGGGTTGTAACTTCAGCTTGCCGTCATTCCGAATCTCTTATGCCATTGAGTGTCAGAACGGCGGAACAGCTTATTTTTTATATTTCAGAAACTTCTGACGACGAAATCGCTACCACAAACCCCAAGTTCACGACTCCTTGCTGAAGTTAGGATCATATTAAAGGGGAAGCGATGAACTGAAACTGAATCGTTAGGTCAATTTTTGCCCTACAAGAACAGGGATGGGTCAACAGCTTCGCCGTTCAAATAAACCGACCAATGCAGGTGCGGGCCGGTTGCCCGTCCGGTACTGCCGACAGCACCGACAATATCACCCTGCTGGAGGGATTCGCCCGGTTTTACCTGGATACTGCTCAGGTGTGCATACATGCTGATGACGCCCGAACCGTGATCCACATAAACGGTATTGCCACTAAAAAAGAAATCGCCTGTATACAATACCTTGCCACTGGCGGTGACTTTGACTGGCGTGCCCTGGGCGGCGGCAATGTCCATACCACTGTGCGGGTTACGGGGCTGGCCGTTGAAAATGCGGCGCATCCCGAAACGCCCGGTATCAGTACCGGGGGCGGGGCGGATAAAGTTCAGGTCGGGCAGTTGCGGGGAAAAGCGTGATTTGATGCCTTTCTGGATATTCAGTTCCTGAACAATACGGGCGCTGGAATCCTCATCGGGATCAACCTTGTTTTTATCCTTGATGCTGATGCGTTGGGTGCGGTACTGCTTGTCCTGGATAGCGAATGGGATATTGCCTGCCCCGTTGACCCGGATGCTGTCCTGGCCTGCACTTGCACTCAGGGGAATGCCGACCAAAGCAAGCCACTGCCCGCCAGTTTGTGGGACAACCGTCACCCGGTGCCCGGCATATTGTACAATCGGCGGCTGGGCGGATTGCCCCGGTAACGGGATGATGGCGATACCACCCGGAACCTGACTGGCGTGGGGAAAAGCCATGACAGTACTGGAATACAGGGCAAGACCCAACAACAAGCATTTTTTCATTTCATTAACCTTATCGGGTTTGGTGCAAGCAGATTTATGTTTGAGCATAGCACAGCCGCACGGATGCAGGAGATTCAGGCGTTCCATGTCATGGCCTTGCTGGCAGAAGCACGCCAGCGCGAGGCAGCCGGACAGGACATTATCCATCTGGAAGTGGGGGAGCCTGACTTCCCAACTCCGCAACCGATTGTCGAAGCGGGTATCCGTGCCTTGCAGGATGGGCATACCAAATACACCGCTGCTCGTGGCTTGCCTGCGCTGCGTGAAGCCATTGCCGGTTATTACGCCAGCCAGTTCGGTGTGAGTATTTCACCGAACCGAATTCTGATTACACCGGGGGCATCCGGGGCATTGCAACTGGTTCTGGGTGCACTGTTGGATCCGGGCGATGAAGTGCTGATGGCTGACCCTGGCTACCCGTGCAACCGCCATTTCGTGCGTTTGTTTGAGGGTAAGGTAATCAGCATTCCGGTGGGCGCGGAAACTGCTTATCAATTGACCGCGAAGCATATCCGTGGGCATTGGGGGCGGGCAAGCCGTGCCGTATTACTGGCAAGCCCGGCCAACCCGACCGGGACGGTGTTGGGCCTGGCGGAATTGGCCATGCTCCATGCGGAAACCGGCAGGCTGGGTGGCGAGTTGATCGTCGATGAAATCTATCAGGGGCTGACTTACGGCATTCCTGACGTAACTGCGTTGGCCATTGACCCGGATAATATCTGGGTAATCAACAGCTTCTCCAAATACTTTGGCATGACTGGCTGGCGTCTTGGCTGGGTGGTTGCGCCGGAATACGCGGTGGAAGCACTCGACCGGCTTGCCCAGAACATCTTCCTTGCCGCACCGACTCCGGCACAGTATGCAGCATTGGCAGCCTTCACCCCGGCATCGCTTGCCATCATGGAAGAACGGCGGCAGGAATTGCAGCAGCGGCGGGATTTCCTGTTGCCTGCCTTGCGTGAACTGGGCTTTTCCGTGCGTGTTGAGCCACAAGGGGCGTTTTATATTTATGCGGGTATGGAACGTTTCGGCAATGATGCGCAAGTCCTGTGCCGCGAGATGCTCGACAAGACGGGCGTCACCTTTACGCCGGGCATTGATTTCGGCAGCCATCAGGCGGAGACGCATGTGCGCTTTGCCTATACCTGTGGTGTGGAACGGCTGGAACAGGCCGTCGGGCGACTGGCAAAATACCTGTCCTGAAAGTCTGGTGGATAAACCATTGAAGGCGGGCAATACGCTGGCTATACTGCTACGCATGAATAACTTGCGGAACATTCCGTTTCCTTGAGCACCCAGAACATCCCTGCGACGGAGAGTGACAGGCACACCGTCCAGTTTGAGCTTGAACCTGCCAGCACCGAAGGTGGGAACGCGGGGTGCGGTCAGTTTGACCAGCATCTGCGTCAACTCGAAAACCGTTTGGGAACCTCCATCAGTAACCGGGGCAATCTGTTCCAGATTACCGGCTTGCCGCTACAGGTGCAGACCACGATTAACCTGTTGCAGGATTTGTACCGGGAAGCGGCGGAAGATGTCCTCAGCCCGGAACGTATCCACCTGTTTTTGCAGGAAGCCAATCTCGACAAAGTGGCGGCCAACAGTGGCGATGATGTGCGCATCCGTACCAAACGTGGCTACATCAAGCCGAAAGGTCTGGCGCAAAGCCATTACATCCAGAATATCCGCACCCACGACGTGACGTTTGGCATTGGCCCTGCCGGGACAGGCAAGACCTGGCTGGCGGTTGCCTGCGCGGTGGAAGCGCTGGAACGCGATGAAGTGCGCCGTCTGGTGCTGGTGCGCCCGGCGGTAGAAGCGGGGGAACGTCTCGGTTTCCTGCCCGGCGACCTTTCCCAGAAAATCGACCCGTATCTGCGCCCGATGTACGATGCGCTGTACGAAATGCTCGGTATCGAAAAGGTCAACAAACTGATCGAACGCAACGTGATTGAAGTCGCACCGCTGGCTTACATGCGTGGCCGTACCCTCAATGACGCCTTCATCCTGCTCGACGAAGCGCAAAATACCACCACGGAACAGATGAAAATGTTCCTTACCCGTCTGGGCTTCGGTTCATCGGCAGTGATTACTGGCGATATTACCCAGATTGATTTGCCACGCCACCAGAAATCCGGCCTGAAGCAGGCAGCGGAAATTCTCGAAGGGGTCAAAGGCATCAGTTTCAACTACTTCGGTGGGCGTGATGTGGTGCGGCACAAGCTGGTACAAAAAATCGTGGAGGCATACGACAGCCATGACGCTGCTGCTCGACATCGAGAACCCTGAAAATTACCCCGGTATTCCGGCAGAAGCTGATCTCCTGCATTGGGCGCAAGCCGCTTGGTCGGAAGACCATGAGGCCGGTGTCGTATTGCGCATCGTGGGGGAAGCGGAAAGCCGCGCGTTCAACCGTGATTACCGGGACAAGGATTACCCGACCAACATCCTCTCTTTTCCTTATGACATGCCCGCACTCCCGGACGAAGAGGAAGAGGCCGAATACCTGGGAGATCTGGTTGTTTGCCTGCCGATACTGGAACGAGAGGCCAGTGAGCAGGGCAAAAGCTTTACCCAGCATTGGGCGCATTTGCTGATCCATGGCTTGTTGCATTTACAAGGATACGATCATATAAACGACGACGAAGCGGAGGAAATGGAGGCGCTGGAAACTGACATCCTGGCACGCCTTGGTTTCCCCGATCCATACCAACTACCACCAGAGAGACAATGAAAAGTGACATAGGTGACTCGCGACCTCGACCGCGATGGAAACAATGGCTGATAGAAAAATTCGACCTTACTTCCCAAAGCCGGGAAGACCTGATGGAAGACCTGTTACGGGTCAATGAAAAGAACCTGCTGCCAGGGGAAACGGTCGGAATGTTACAGGGGGTGCTGGAATTTGGTGAACTGCAAGTGCGGGACATCATGGTTCCACGTTCACAAATCCACTTCATTTACCACGCAGACAGTTTCACCCAGATACTGGAGCGGATTGCCGAAACCGAGCATTCGCGTTACCCGGTGGTGGATGAAGACCGCGATGATCTGGTGGGCATTTTGCTGGCCAAAGACCTGTTGAAATATATCGGGCGCGAAGCCGAATTCGATATAGACGATATTATCCGTCCTGGCTTGGTTATCCCGGAAAGTCAGCGCCTGAACCGCTTATTGGCCGAATTCAGGAATAGCCGTAATCACATGGCGGTGGTGATTGACGAATATTCCGGGATTTCCGGCATCGTGACCTTTGAGGATGTGCTGGAACAAATCGTCGGCGATATTGATGACGAGCATGATGATGAGGAAGACGTTACCAGCAATGTCGTACCGCAGGGTGACGGGCGTTATATTGTGGAAGCGACCACGCCGATTGAAGAGTTCAACGCCTGCCTCAGAACCCATTTCGACACCGAAGAGTTCGACACGATTGCCGGGATAGTCATCCATGAGCTGGGCAAAATTCCGCGCCAGGGCGAGGAAGTGGTTCTGGATGGCTGGTTATTCCGTATCCTGCGCAGTGATACGCGACGTATCTTATTGATGGAAGTAAGGGAAAATATACAAAATTCATATCCGGCTAATGCGGCTGCGCTATAATGTCCGGCAGTTTTGTCTGTGGGATACCTTATGCTGTCTTTCCATAATTCCCTGAAAAAGTCCGATTACCTGCTGGGGTTTCTGGCAGGTGTCGCGCTGGTCTTTGCCTTTGCCCCGTTTGCCATCCGTCCGCTGGCGTGGTTGTCATTGGCGGTGTTTTTCTGGCTGAACCTGAAAGCTGCGCCCTTAAAGCAGCGCTTGCGCTTGTCTTGGGGGTTCGGCATTGGCCTGTTTGCCGGGGGGGCGCACTGGATTTACGTCAGTATCCATTTCTTCGGCGGTGCAACTCCGGCGATTGCCGTGTTCATGGTGACGCTGTTCGTGGTGCTGATGGGCTTGTTCCTGATGCTGTTCGGCTGGCTGGTGTCGTATACGGGGCACATACCGCTCGCCTTGCGTTTGCTGGTGATCTACCCGGCGGCATGGGTATTGACGGAATGGTTCCGGGGCTGGTTCCTGACCGGTTTCCCCTGGTTGCAGGTGGGTAGCATCCAGATTGATACCTGGCTGGCGGCTTACGCACCGATTACCGGTGTGCTTGGGGTAAGCTGGATGGTGGCCTTGGGGGCTGGTGCATTGGTCTTGCTGTTGCTTGGCTCGACTTCCGGGCGCTTGTCTGCCTTGCTGGTGCTGCTGCTGACAACGGCTGGCGGTTTCCTGTTGGGGAATGTGCAATGGACCCAGCCTGCGGCCAAAGAGGCCATCTATGTCAGCATGTTACAAGGCAATGTGGATCAGTTGACCAAGTGGGATCCGGCGCACCGTAACGAGAACATCCAGGCGTATCTGGATTTGATGGATGGTGACAAATACCCCGATGTCGAGCATTCCCATCTGGTGATCTGGCCGGAAACGGCGCTGTCAGACTTTTTCCATTTCGCCAAGGATGACGTGATGCTGCCGTTGCAGCAGTGGACACATGATGCCAATACGGAAATGCTGGTGGGCGGTTTCTTCCACGATGAAGACAAGGATGTGGTTTACAACGCGGTCATGGCCGTGGGTGGCAAAAATGATGTGGAAAGGTCACTGAAAACCGTTGAAGGCATCTATGGCAAGCAACATCTGGTGCCATTCAGCGAATACATTCCGCTGCTGAAATACCTGAAATACCTGCGCTTCCTGGAAAGCATCATCAAGCTGCCCTACGACAACGTGACCTCCTGGCCGGGAACCAATACCCTGACCGTAGCCGGGCAACCAATGCGCATTTCCGTCTGTTATGAGGATGCCTATGCGGAAGAAATGATCCGTGGCTTGCCGGAAGCGACCATGCTGGTCAACGTCAGCAATGACGGCTGGTTTACCGGCTCGATCGAGCCTGCGCAACACGCCGAACTGGCGCGGATGCGGGCGCTGGAAACCGGGCGTTTCCTGCTGCGTGCCACCAATAACGGCATCAGCGCGGTGATCAATGAGAAAGGCAAGGTGGTGAAAACCATCCCGCAATACCAGCCGGGCGTATTGTCCAGCTACGCGATGCCGATGCAGGGCTGGACACCGTATGTCAAAGTGGGTAACTGGTTGATCATTCCGTTGATGCTGTTGATGTTTGGTGTTCCGCTGTTCCTGTGGCGCGGCAAGTTTTACTGAGCCGTTTCAACCCAGATAAATCTGGCCTGCCGGATAGCGTACCTTGGGAGCTGTCCGGGTGGCGAGGAAAAAGCCCAGCGTCAGTGGCCCGACCCGCCCGATAAACATCAGGATCATCAGCACGCTGCGCCCCATTCCATCGAATTCCCCGGTCATGCCGCGTGACACACCCACCGTACATAGCGCGGAAGTGGCTTCAAACAGGATGTCCAGAAATTTGCCGTCGTGTGACAGCGCCAGCAGGAATGTCCCCAGCATCAGGATCAGTACGGTCAGCACCACAATCGCAGTCACTTTCAGTATCTGTTCCATGGCAATGCTGCGCCCGAACAGATGTAACTGGTTCTGACGCCGGAAAAAGGCCACGGTCGCCAGGATCAGCACAATAACCGTCGTCACCTTGATCCCGCCTGCGGTAGAGGTGCTGCCACCACCTACCAGCATCCAGGTAATGAACGCCAGGGCTGTGCTGTCATGCATCCCCGCCAGATTGATGCTGTTGAATCCGGCGGTACGGGCAATCACCGCCTGAAACCAGCTTGCCTGCCAGCGGCTGAAATCGTCGGGAAGCGCCGCCAGGGTTTGCGGGTTATGCCATTCCAGCGCGGCAAACAATAGGGTGGAACCTGCCAGCAGTACCGTAGTCCCGACCAGCATCAGCTTGGTATGCAGGGAAAACAGCCGCCAGCGCCGCAACTGGAAAATATCCGCAATGACGCTGTAACCCAGCCCGCCCATGATCACCAGCAGTGGCAGGGTGATATTGACCAGCGGGTTGCTTACCCAGCGTGTTGCACTGTCCGGGAACAATGCGAACCCGGCATTATTAAAGGCGGAAATGCTGTGAAACAACGCCTGCCACAGACCTTCTCCCCAACCTGCATCAGGAACCGTGACCAGCGCCAGCAAGGCAGCCCCGCCCAGTTCACAGGCCAGCACCACGCGCAGGATGACTTTCAACAAGCGCACCAGTTCATGGACAGACGTCTGGTTCAGGTCTTCGCGCAGGAAAATGTGGTGTGACATCCCGATCGGCATCCCCATGGCGGACAGTACCAGCACCGCAAACACCATGATTCCCAGCCCGCCCAACTGGATCATGATCAGGATGAAAAGCTGCCCGGTCAGGGTGAAACCGCTGCCAGTATCCACCACCCCCAGCCCGGTGACGGTGACGGCGGATACGGCAGTGAATAGCGCATCCCCCCAGCTAATGCCGTGGTAGGTGGATTCCGGCAATTCCAGCAGCAGCATTCCGGCCAGGATCAGGATGCCGTACAACAGGGCCAGCACTGCCGGTGGCGGTAAATGCAGGGTACGCTGGAACGCCAGGGAACGGAGCAGGGCAAACATGGGCGGCCTCCAGAAGCGCTCAGATACTGTCGCTGAATGTACGCAAAGCTGCACGCTTGCCGAGTAACAGCAGTTTGTCCTCAGGGTGCAGCACTGCCGTGCCATTTTCACCGGAAACGAAGTCGCTGCCGCGCATCAGGCCGAGGCAACGCAAGCCGTATTTCTGTTCCAATGCCAGGGAGCTGATGGGTTTGCCGTCCAGGTGTTGCGGCACGATCATGTTGACTACATGGAAGCCATTGCCGAGGCTGACATAATCACGCACCAGCGGGTTATGCAGCATCTGCGCGATGTGCTGCCCCATTTCCCCTTCGGGATGCACAATCCGGTCGGCACCCAGCTTGGCCAGGATGCGGTGGTGGGTACGGCTGCTGGCCTTGACCCAGATGGTTTTCGTACCCAGTATCCGGGCGTTCATGGTGCATAAAATGCTGGCTTCGAGGTCTTCGCCCATGGCAATGACCACCACATCGTAGTGGCCGATGCCGGTTTCGCGTAATGCCTGTTCGTCGCGGGCGTCGGCGATCATGACTTCCGGCAGGGTATTGGCCAGCAGGCTGGCGCGTTTCTCATCAATATCAATGCCCAACACATGGTTGCCAAAACGCACCAGTTCCGTTGCTACCGTGCCGCCGAATGTGCCCAGGCCGATAACGGCAAAGCTTTTGTGTTGTTGAGCCATGTGATCCCTGATTTTGATTAAAATATAGGCTATTTTTTCATCATTTCGATTGGGCCATAATGTTAAGATTTTATGACATGAGTCATATCCATAAATCATAAACAATAGGAGATACCAGAATGGAAAAAAAACTCGGTGATGTCAAATATGTAGGGCCGTCCACCGTCACCCGTCTGACAGAACACGGCATCAGCACGGTTGAACAACTGGCTGGCATGGGTGTGGAAGCGCTGGCCGCTGTGCCGGGTATTGGTGCGGGTACTGCCGCACAGATCATTGCCAGTGCCCAGGAACTGATGGGTACAGCCGAGCCTGAAGCCCCAATCAGCGAAGTGGTTGAAACCGAAGTAACGGGTGATCCGCCAGAAGCAGAACCTGTAGCTGATGCTGAGATGCCCGTAGCGGCTGAAATGCCTGCCATGGAAGAAACCCCAACCGGGCTTGCTGATGGGCAGGCCGACGAGGAAGAAACTGTCATCATCGTCGTTGAGGAGGTTGCCGTTATAGGGGATGAACCTGAAAAACCCAGCAAAAAACAGCGCAAGTCACAGAAAAAGGCCGAGAAAAAAGCTGCCAGGAAAGCCAAAAAAGCCATGCGCAAGGAGCTGAAAAAGGCAGAAAAGGCCGAGAAGAAAGCCGAAAAAGCCGCTCAGAAAGCAGAGAAAAAAGCCGCCAAGCAGGCCAAAAAGGCCGAGAAGAAAGCTGCAAAACAGGCAAAGAAGGATAAGTCTGCGTCGTAAAGGCGTTTTATT
>JBBIHI010000086.1:0-9739 GCA_037447095.1 Thiotrichaceae bacterium | reverse complement strand
GGAAACGTGAGGAATCCCCGGCAGCCAAGGATTCCATCGCCCAGATTCTGGTGAATTCGCGCATGTGTGCGGAAGGCCACCGCCCGATCTGTCAGGATACCGGCATTGTCACCGTGTTTGTGAAAGTCGGTATGCAGGTGCAGTGGGAAGGCGACATGAGCCTTGCCGACATGATCAACGAAGGCGTGCGCCGCGCTTATATGCACCCGGATAACGTATTGCGGGCTTCCATCCTCGCTGATCCTGCCGGGGCACGCAAAAACACCAGGGATAACACTCCGGCGGTGATCCACTACGAAATCGTTCCCGGCGATACGGTGGAATTCGATGTGGCGGCCAAGGGCGGTGGTTCCGAAAACAAATCCAAAATGGTCATGCTCAACCCGTCTGACAGCATCGTTGACTGGGTGTTGAAAACCGTCCCGACCATGGGTGCTGGCTGGTGTCCGCCAGGAATGCTCGGTATCGGTATTGGCGGCACTGCCGAAAAAGCCGCAGTAATGGCTAAAGAAGCCCTGATGGAACACATCGACATCCACGAACTGCAAGCCCGTGGCGCACAAAACCGCATTGAAGCGTTGCGGCTGGAGCTGTTTGAAAAGGTCAATAACCTCGGCTTGGGCGCACAGGGTCTGGGAGGCCTGACCACCGTGCTGGATGTCAAAATCCGCGATTACCCGACCCACGCCGCCTCCTTGCCCGTGTGCATGATCCCCAACTGTGCTGCGACCCGCCACACCCATTTTGTGCTGGACGGTTCCGGTGCAGCCTTGCAAACCCCGCCAGATATAGCTCACTGGCCGCAAATCTCGCTGGAAGGCGGCGTGCAGGCAACCCGCATCAACCTCGACACGATTACCCCGGAACAGGTGCGCAAGCTCAAACCGGGCGAAACCGTGCTGCTGTCCGGCAAAATGCTCACCGGGCGTGATGCCGCGCATAAGCGCATGATCGACATGCTCAATAAGGGGGAAACGCTGCCGGTCGACCTGAAAGGGCGTTTCATTTACTACGTCGGCCCGGTTGACCCGGTACGCGATGAAGTCGTAGGCCCGGCAGGCCCGACCACTTCCACCCGCATGGACAAGTTCACCCGCCAGATTCTGGCTGAAACCGGCTTGCTGGGCATGATCGGCAAATCCGAACGTGGCCCGGTGGCGATTGAAGCAATCAAGGAATTCGGCGCGGTCTACCTGATGGCGGTTGGCGGTGCGGCCTATCTGGTGTCCAAGGCGATTACGGGTGCGAAAGTGCTGGCGTTCCCGGAACTGGGCATGGAAGCCATCTATGAATTTGAGGTAAAAGACATGCCTGTTACCGTTGCGGTTGACTCCAACGGGGAGTCGGTACACACGACTGGCCCCGCCAAGTGGAAACAGATTATTGACAGCCGTATAATGCCCGCCACGCGCCCTGAAAGAAACAGTTAACTGGAGAGATCATGTACCAACATATCAAGGTTCCCGCTGCTGGCGAGAAGATCACGACCAATGCCGATTATTCCCTGAATGTACCAAACAACCCGATCATCCCTTACATTGAAGGTGATGGCATCGGTGTGGACATTTCCCCGGTCATGATCAAGGTAATCGACGCAGCGGTGGAAAAGGCTTACGGCGGCGAGCGCAAGATTTCCTGGATGGAAGTTTATGCGGGCGAAAAGGCTACCCAGGTTTACGGTGAAGACGTATGGCTGCCGGATGAAACCGTGGCTGCGGTCAAGGAATATGTGGTTTCCATCAAAGGCCCTCTGACCACGCCTGTGGGTGGTGGTATCCGTTCCCTGAACGTCAAACTGCGTCAGGATCTGGATTTGTATGTGTGCCTGCGCCCGATCCGTTACTACACGGGCGTTCCAAGCCCGGTCAAAGAGCCGGAAAAAACCGACATGGTGATTTTCCGTGAAAACTCCGAAGACATTTACGCAGGCGTCGAGTGGGCGTCCGGTTCCCCTGAAGCCAAGAAAGTCATTGATTTCATGATCAATGAAATGGGCGTGACCAAAATCCGTTTCCCGGAAACCTCCGGCATCGGCGTCAAGCCGGTTTCTTCCGAAGGTACCAAGCGTCTGGTGCGCAAAGCGATTCAGTACGTTATCGACAATGATCGCAGCTCTTTGACTTTGGTGCATAAGGGCAACATCATGAAGTTCACCGAGGGCGCGTTCAAAAACTGGGGCTACGAGCTGGCCAAGGAAGAATTCGGCGCGGTGGAACTGGACGGTGGCCCATGGTGCACCTTCAAGAACCCTAAAACCGGCAAGACCATTACCGTCAAGGACGTGATTGCGGATGCGTTCCTGCAACAAATCCTGCTGCGCCCGGCTGAATATGCGGTCATTGCCACCCTGAACCTCAATGGCGACTACATTTCCGACGCACTGGCCGCGCAAGTCGGTGGTATCGGCATTGCACCAGGTGCGAACCTTTCCGACACCGTGGCGATGTTTGAAGCGACCCACGGAACGGCACCGAAGTATGCAGGTCAGGATAAGGTGAACCCTGGTTCCCTAATCCTGTCGGCGGAAATGATGCTGCGCCACATGGGCTGGGTGGAAGCCGCCGATCTGGTCGTCAGCAGCATGTCTGGTGCGATTGCCTCCAAGCGTGTGACTTATGACTTTGCCCGTCTGATGGACGATGCGGAAGAAGTCAGTTGTTCCGAATTTGGCGACAACATGATTGCGCATATGTAAGTCTGCCTAACGACGGGATGCTTACCGACAGGCGGCCAATGTGCCGCCTGTTTTTTTACGGGTAATGGCTGCTAGCAGCCTGTCGTGAAGCCAAAGCCCGGGTCTTGAGCTTGTGCGCCATGCGCATATTCAATGCAGTCGTGGGAGGGAACCCCATTCGCCAACGGTACGAACTGGCGCAACCACTCCTCTTTGCGTGGCCAAAGTCTTCAATGGCTTCCCAGCCCTTGGCGTTGCTGCATACCGCACTGACCACCAGAACCAGGATGTCCAGCAGGGCGTGGCGTTTGTTGCGTTCGATCCGGGGGTCTTCCAAAGGCGCGAAGTGATCCAGCAGGCTGACGCTCATGGGATCCCTTTCAGGGTAAAATCTTGAGTGTCGCTGAACACATTGTTTCAACGTAAGTTTATATGCGGTCGCCCTACGATTACCCTGATCTAGTTGGGCAAAAAGCTTGTCGCTGTGGTATGGTGCGGGCTTTATTGCTATGAGCAAACTAGGAGGTAAAATGAAAAAGACATTATCCAGATTGGCAGGCATCGTCCTGCTGGCCGGTTGTGCAGGTTATGCCAGCGCTGACGAAACATGGGACAGTAATATCGGACGTATCGTCTATGCAGACGAAATCGGCCCAACGGCTGTGTTTGCTTACGGACCTGCGGAAGACCCTGGCGTGGTTTACCTGCTGGGAGTGGCTAAGGTTTACCAGAACCGGGGTACATACGATGGGTATTGGGCCAAGAACAAGGCCAAGGTGGAGTGTGATACGGAACGCCCGGGGATTTACGGGAAAATGACCCGCTACTGGGGACGCATCCAGGTTAAATTCATCGACAAAAACTTCCCCTCACGCTGGGAAGCCATCTGGAGCTACTGTGACAATCCGAAGGAAGACTTGAAAATCACGGCTACTCCCCAGCTTGGCAATCAAACCAATAAAAACTGATAAGCGTTCCCCCCTTGTTTTTCAAGGGGGAATTTCGGGAAACCGGCTTAGCCAGCAGCGCCCAGATTATCGCGTTTCACTTTGATCACATCTGTTGGGCTACCACTGGCATTCTGCATGGCCTTGTCATAAGCTTCACGGGCTTCCTTGGTCTTGTGTTGTGCGGCGTAAATATCACCTTTCAACTCTTCGGCCAGACCTGTATAGGCTTGTGGGTAGGTTTGTGAGGCCACCTTCAGGGCATCATCCGTTTTACCCATTGCCAGCAGTACCCGCGCCAGACGGATATTGGCAACGTCTCTCAGGGCTGCTTCCTTGCCATTGTCAATCACCCAGCGCAGGGCAGTCGCCGCTGGCTCATAATCGCCTTTTTCAGCGTATTGCTGCGCCAGTTTCAGGTTGGCAATGGCTGCATACGGGGTGGAAGCATAGTCTGATTGCAGGCTTTTCACGTCAGGCAGCATTTGCTCGACGGAAGCACTGTCAGTCTTGCTGACTTTGGCATACAGGGCAGAAGCGGCAGTGGCTGTACTGGTCTGGTAATCCTTCCAGTATTCCCAGCCAAACAGGCCGCCAATCGCCAAAGCAACCCCTACGACGACGGAAGTACCGTTTTCCTTCCACCACGCCTTGAGTTCTTCGACCTTTTCATCATCGGTTTTGTAATCGCTCATATCAGTTTTGCCCCTGAATACAATGCTGTTGTTGTGCTATTTAAAAGATTTTGGCGAGTTCATCCGCCAGTTGCTGGATAGGGAGAGTAATTTGCCCGCTGTCTTCACGCAAGGCTTTCAAGCCGATTTCTGCACGTTGCAGTTCGTTTTCGCCGAGAATCAGGGCATACTTAGCACCCGATTTGTCGGCACGTTTCATTTGGGTTTTGAAACTGCCACCGCCGCAATTGCTGACAACCATCAGGTTTGGCAGGCTGTCGCGCAGATTCTCGGCGATGGCAAGGCCAGCTTGCATCGCTGCGTCACCTGCCATGATCATGAATACATCCGGGATGGAAACGGGAATCTGGATACCTTGTGTTTCCATCAGCAGGAGCAGGCGTTCCACACCCATGGCAAAACCACAGGCAGGGGTAGGGCGGCCACCCAGTTGCTCCACCAGGCCATCGTAGCGGCCACCGGCACAGACGGTGCCTTGCGCTCCCAACTCTTCCGTGACCCATTCGAATACGGTGCGGGAATAATAATCCAACCCGCGTACCAGACGCGGGTTGATCCGGTAGGGGATGCCCATGCTATCCAGCAGGGCTTGCAGTTGCATAAAATGTTCGGCGGATTCCGCATCCAGGTGCTCGTGCAGACTGGGGGCTGCCGCTACCAGTTCGCGCATGGCTGGATTTTTGGTATCCAGGATGCGTAAAGGGTTGGTGTGCAGGCGACGCCTGGAGTCTTCATCCAGTTGTTCGTGATGGGTAGTGAAATATTCCACCAGCAACTGCCGGTATGCCTGACGGGCTTCCGGTGTGCCAAGGGAGTTCAGTTCCAGATGGATATCCTTTAGCCCCAACTGCTTCCACAAGCGGGCGCCGATGGCAATGAGTTCCGCATCAATATCTGAGCCACTGATACCAAAAGTTTCCACCCCGACCTGGGTAAACTGGCGGTAGCGGCCTTTTTGTGGACGTTCCGCACGGAACATTGGCCCGGCATACCACAAGCGTTGTTGCTGGTTGAAGATCAGCCCCGCCTGGATACCGGCGCGGACGCAACCGGCAGTCCCTTCCGGGCGCAAGGCCATGCCAAAGGCTTCCCCGCCTTCGTTTTCACGGCGGCTTTCCAGGGTGTACATTTCCTTTTCGACAATATCCGTCACTTCACCAACGGCACGCTTGAACAGGTCGGTCTGTTCAACAATCGGCATACGGATTTCGCTGTAACCATAACTTTGCAGCAACTGGCGAACAGTTGCTTCAAAATATTGCCAAACAGGCGTGGCATCCGGGAGGATGTCATGCATCCCCCGGATGGACTGGATATTGCTAGCCATGATTATTCAACCTTGAAACGGGATACGCTGCCTTTGGTGTAGGGAGCCTGATCGTAGAGTTGGCCATTGAGGTAAACTTTTACGCCGTGGGCATTGCCGACCTTGAAATCAAGCGGCGTGCTTGCCTTGAATTCCTTGGTTGTTCCTGAAGAGTTGAGCGACTCGAACATGACTTTCTTTTTATCGTCCTTGACCTGCATCCAGACTTCTTCGGAAAACTCCAGTTTGACCGTTACCTCGCCGTTGATAGGTTGGGGCGGTGTGGCAGTAGCTGCTGTGTCAGGTGTTCCGGGCGCAGCAGCAGTGGCCGTAGCCGTGTCTGCCGGGTTCTGGCTGGTACCGGCTGCCGCTGGTGCTGTCGCACCTGGAACAGTGGCCGTAGCCGCTGGAGTTGTGGTGCCTGGGGCAGCAGTCGCAGCCGGTGCGCTGGCAGTAGCTGGAGTGGTCGCAGTAGCTGCCGGGGTGGTTGCAGCATCAACGGTTTTGTCAGTTGCCGCAGCAGTAGCTGGAGTAGCGGACGTAGCCGTTTTGGTTGTGTCTGTGGCAGTTACTGGTGTGCTACCCGCCGCTGGTTGGTCTGTAGCAACCGGCTTGCCATCTTTGCTGCCAGCTCCGGCTGCTTTACTGCTATCTGCTGTAGTGGCTGCTGCCATTGCTACCGGGGCAGGGGCTGCCGCTGGCGTTGTATTCGCTGGTGAATCAGCCGGAGCGGAAACTGCTGGTGCAGGGACAGGCGTTGCGGTGGTACTGGCAGGTGTGGCTGGTGCACTGGCAGCAAGCTTTTCCTTGGCATCCTGGGTCGCGGTAAAGGTTTGCAATGCCGGGGCAGGCCGTACCACTTGTGGTGGCGTTGTTTGTGCCGACAGTGAAGCCCAGGTATTGCTCGCCCAATCACGTACCGCTGGAATCATGGCAATCAACACCACCAGACCAACCAGGAAAAGCATACCGAGCAGCTTGAAAACACCAGGAGAAATGGCAGGCTCGGAAATCTTGCCCAGCGAACGGGCCGGGGCAAAATGGTGGGCAATTTCATCAGGATTCGCACCCCGCAGCGCTTCGTAAGTACGGATCAGGTCACTGGGGTCAATGTCCGCCAGTTTGGCATAGCCACGCAGATAACCACGCACATAAGGCGGCTCCGGCAGGTGGCTGAAATCTTCCTGTTCCAATGCACGCAGGAGGTTGACGGACAAATGCATTTCATCCGCTGCCTGTTCAATATTCAGGCCAGCTTTTTCGCGGCAGGCTGCCAGTTTGGCGGTCAGGTTGCCGGGCTGTATGCTGGAAGATGTCTCTTCAACTGGGGTCGTGGTCTCCGTCACATTGCCTCCATTATCACTCTTCAATTAATCTGGCTGGCAGCGGCGCTGTCAGGAAAATGTCCACGCAAGTTTACGGCACATGCATCCGCTTTTTCCCGCTCATTCAGGGCATTTTCAACCTGATAGCACAACAATAAGGAATCTGCTGTATCTGGCGCACTCTCATTATAGCGGTAAAGGAAAGCCTGTGCCTTGGGGTTGTCGCCTTTTTCGTGGCTTAATTTTGCCATTTGGTAAAGCGCGTCACCGTAAGCAGGGTTCCTTTGTAACGCCTGATGGAAATAATCTTCCGCCACTTGGTCATCGCCGCGCTTGCGTACACAAATTCCGGCATTGGTGTAGGCAAATTCCGGGGTTTTGTACAGCGGGTTACTGACCGCAGCCATAAATGCCTGCTCGGCGCCCTGGATATTGCCGGTTTTACACAGGAATGAGCCGTAATTATTCTGTAATTCGGGGTTCTTGCTGTCCTTTTCCAGCGCTATGCGGAAGTGTTCGCTGGCTTTGGCATTGTCCCCCAGCGCTTCCTGCAAAAGTGCGTAGTAGTGATGGACATCGGCTGAGCCAGAGTCTTCCGCTAGAGCCTTTTCGAGATTCAGGGAGGCAAGGTCAAGGCGACCGCGCTGCAAATAACCAACCCCCAGTTCGGTGTAGTACGTGCTGGCTTTCGCCCCTTTATCGGAGGCTGATCTGGATGGCGTATCCGAGCAACCTGAAAGCAGGCCAACAGCCAGCAGCAGGCATATAACAGGCAGTTTTGTTTTCATGGTTAATTCCCCCGTTCAATGCGGGCGAAATGCGTATCCCTGCGGCTTTTGTCGTTGACCTGACCGGCCAATTGCCCACAGGCCGCATCAATATCATCGCCCCGTGTTTTTCTGGTTATGACGGTATACCCGGCTTCCATCAAAATATTGCGGAAACGGTGTATCCGGTTATTGCTGGATCGGGCATAACGGGTGGCAGGGAAGGGGTTGAAAGGAATCAGGTTCACTTTCGACGGAATCCCGCGCAGCAGTTTTGCCAGTTGGTGCGCATGTTCATCGCGGTCATTGACGCCATCCAGCATGACGTATTCCCACGTAATATGGTTGCGCTCCGTGGTTTTTTTATCAAGGAATTGCCGACAGCTTGCAAGCAGTTCCTGGATTGGGTATTTGCGGTTCAGTGGAACCAGTTGGTCACGCAGCTCGTCATTTGGTGCGTGCAGGGAAACAGCCAATGATACATCCAGCGTATCCGCCAGACGCTCAAGGGCGGGTAAAACACCTGATGTACTGAGCGTGACACGCCGTTTGCTCAGCCCGTAGGCATTGTCATCCATCATCAGGCTCAGGGCATTGACGGTGTTGTCGAAATTCAGCAATGGTTCGCCCATGCCCATCATCACCACATTGCTCACCGCACGCGAGCCTTTGGGGTCTGCCTGCAAGGTGCGCTTGGCGACCCATAACTGCCCGATAATTTCGGCAGTGGTGAGATTGCGGTTGAAACCTTGACGGGCAGTGGAACAGAACGTGCAATCCAGTGCGCAGCCCACCTGACTGGAAACGCACAAGGTTCCCCGGTCGTCTTCAGGGATGAAAACCGTTTCAATCGCATTGCCATCATCCAGCCGCAGCAGCCACTTGTGCGTACCGTCGGCTGAATGCTGGTCAATGACAATTTCCGGTGCGCGGATTTCCGCATGTTCGGCAAGAAAGGCCCGCAACGGTTTGCTCAGGTTGGTCATCTGGTCAACGTTATCGACCGTCATCTGGTGCAGCCATTTGATCACTTGCGTGGCACGAAACGGCTTTTCACCCATGGAGGCGAACCAGTTTTTCAGCCCTTCATGGCTGAAATCCAGCAGATTGACTTTCGCGGTGGCGTCAGACACAGATGATTGCCGGTGCTTAGCGGGTGCGTGGGCACAGTTCAGTTTTGCTGAAGAAGTATGCGATTTCGATCGCGGCATTTTCCAGGCTGTCAGAACCGTGTACCGCATTTTCGTCGATGGATTCGGCGAAATCAGCACGGATAGTGCCTGCATCAGCATTCTTCGGGTTGGTCGCACCCATCAGTTCACGGTTTTTGGCAACTGCGTTTTCACCTTCCAGCACTTGCACCATGACCGGGCCGGAAGTCATGAAAGACACCAGATCCTTGAAGAAAGGGCGTTCTTTATGGACAGCGTAGAAACCTTCTGCGCCCTTGTTGTCCAGGTGAACCATTTTGGCGGCAACGATTTTCAGGCCAGCGTTTTCAAAGCGGCTGTAAATCTGGCCGATTACGTTTTTGGCAACAGCGTCAGGTTTGATGATGGAAATGGTTTGCTCGATAGCCACGGTTGGTACTCCAAAGATTAGATATTAAGTCCTGATCAGGGGCGCAATTGTAAAGCTTGCTTCCGGTACTGGCAAACACATTGCGCGTGTCTATTAATCCAGCAGCAGGGAACAGCGCCGTAAACTCCTTGGGCAAAGCAAAATCAGTATGATAATCGGGGAACTGGGGCTATGCGGCAATATTGCAAACATGCGGGCGTGGTATTTGCCTGGCTGATGTGGTCAGTTTCGCCTGCTTGGGCTTATTACAATCTGGACTCGCCACTGGGCATTAACACCAATGAAGTGATGGAAAGCGATTCCAGCGTCCCGTTCGTTGACCTGTTCCGCGCCGCCTTGCCGTTTGAGGATGCCCGTCCGTGGCTGACCAAGGGGGATGTGCAATATGATGCCGATGGCTGGCCAACGGATTTGCGTGGCGGGCAGGCCGGAACCCGTTTCTTG
>JBBIHI010000085.1:0-9781 GCA_037447095.1 Thiotrichaceae bacterium | reverse complement strand
CAACACCGACCAGAAAAAATGACCCGGCAAAACCCCATGTCTCAACGCAAAGGTTACTCAGCCAGCGGAAGGGTAAAAAGTCACCTTGAAAGCCCTAGCCGCGCCATTCAGAATCCAGGTGACTATGGTTTTAATGTCTGCATCACTGACTTGCGGGTTCGGCGGCATGGGCACTAGGCCCCACACGCCTTTGCTGCCCTCTTTCACTTTCTTGCTCAACGTGGTGACGGCTTCCGCTTCATCCCCGTATTTTTTGGCGATGTCTTTATACGACGGGCCGATCCCTTTCAGATTCACATTATGACAAGTCATGCAGAAGGATTTTCTAGCCAGCGTTTCGTCAGCTAGAACGGCACCATTCAGCGCGAGCACGCCAGCAGCTACTACAACCATGCGTAACAGGGTATTAATCATCATGTTTCCTCGTTCAGTATAGTCCGGTAACAACAGGCTTTAATGCGCCCTCCAGCCTCCATACCGCTATGATTTAAGCAAGGGCATGCCTTCTCCAGCATAATATTGTTTAAAATGATTCATGAACAGGCGCGGAAGCAGGCTTAATGCCTGAAATCCACGCACCCGTTCAGGCTCATTTCTTAAGGTTAGAACCCAGCCTTTTCCCACTTGACTCCTGTCCATTCGGAAACCGCTTCAACATTCAGCGGGGCCCCAAGCGTTGAACAGTCCTCGGAGAATACTATGCCATTTTCCTGCAGGGACTTTCTAATATCCTGCGCCGTCAGGGTATCGCTGCTTTCTGGTGTCTGATTCCCTTCACTGTTGGTGGGTTTGAATTGCCGGAAGCTGCTCAAATCGTAAATGAAATTACCGCCGTTTGAGAAACTCATGTCATTGTATTCCGCACTGTCATCTTTACTGTGCTGGAGTCTTAATTCTTGCGGGAAGCCTTTTTTCTTGGCGGGGATAGACAATTCAACCTTGCCAATTTTGCCAAAGCGGTATTGCAAATACCCAGAATCGGAGGACACATCATTCGATGCGCATACGGAGACGGTTTTTTTGTTTTTCAGCTCACAGGAAAACACCGTGAGTTCACTGTCGGTGCAATGGGTTGCACTCTCCGCGTTTAACAGCACAATTTCATCGAAGGATTCCATATCCCCCATGTTGTTGCCGCTGCCGTCAACCTGCGTACCCGTGCCAACCTTGATTTTGACCTGAGTATCTTTAAAGCTGTCCGGCATGGCGGTTTCCGCATTCCAGCTTTCGCACAAGGTGGCAGTACACAACCCGGTGTGTTCTTCGCCACCTGCATCCGTAACGGTCAAGTAACAGTTGTCGCCGCACTCGTACCCCGTAATTTTGCCCTCAAGGCTGGCAGCGCTGGCACTGGCTGACAGGGTAAAACCACCTACCGTAGCCAACAAAAGTATCATGTTCAGTGTTCTCATGGTTTCATCCTCGTATTGGTAGACTGTCGTTAAAAAATTAATCTTGGGCAAGGCGTAAGCCCACGTTGAAAATGTATTGCGGGGGTAATGTCATCCCAACTATCGCAGCCTTGATGCCTTTTTGGCCGAGGTTGGTTGCCTCCATGACTTCAAAGGCCAAGCTGCGTAACGCCCCCGACATTTTGTCCACATCGTTATGGATTGCATAAGGGTGAATCCGCATACGCCTGATTCCCGATGACCAACGCCACCCGCTTGCCCTCGGCCTCGGCATCAACGGCAGTGGACAAAGTAAATTCGGCAGCTTTGACAATTCCGGCATCCTGAGCATCTGCCTGCCCCATTCCCCCCACACAGGAGGCACTCCCTCACTCTTGGTCAGGCTTTGCCTCAGCTACCGGCTTTTGCTGCAAGCTGGCGAGTTTTTCCTTTACCTGTTTGGCCATGGCGCTATCAGCCACCGGAGCCAGCACCGTTTCCCATTCCGCCAGCGTTTTGCTGGTTTCGGCCTGTGCTTCCGGCTGGCTATCCCAGTCGGCCAGCATGGCGTCCATGTCAGTGTTGAGCATATCCAGCGCCATGTCGGTGTATTTGCCCTTGGGGAAACGTTTCAGGTATTCCCCCCCGGTGCGCAGGCTGGCGATGGAATAGCAGGACATATCCCCTTCGCACTCGCCGCCCAACGATGCATTGGCAGCATGGAATGCAATCGCGTCACCCACAGCGGCATCCTTGTACTTGTCCGCCAGCGTCCAGTATGCGTCGACGGAAACCATCCACAAGCCAGACATCTCATCCCGAAACACCAGTTCGCCTTGCGCTTTCAGCCAGCTTGCATACGGTTCGGCGTCCACTTTGTCCGATTCCATCCGCAGCGCAGACAAGGCCATTTGCAGTGCCCGCAAATAATCCACCTCCAGCTCACCCTTGATTTCCGGGTCAGTGGTGGCAGCAGCGGCAGCCTTGATGTCATCAGCCAGTTTGGATGCTTCCTCGAAACTTGGCGGCTCGCCATCCATTGGGTGGAACATTTCGACCGACCCTACCTTGGCGCGGATATGTTCCAGCGACGATGCTACATCAATGGTTTTACTGGCTGTGGCAGCCTGTATGGTTTTGTCAGCGTTAGCTGCTTCATTACATGCGGGCAAGGAAAAACTCAGCACAGCCAGTAAAACAACCAACATTGGTAGTTTTTTCATCATAGCATTCCTCATTCATTACTGTGGAAGGTCAAAGTTGAACTCTTCCTTGTCCATCAAATCGCCAAGATCCATGCTGTCACCGTATACAAAACCCTGGGTTATCTCCTCCTCGCCTCCCACTACGCCGGAGCCATCACACAGACGGGTAATGCCTTTCTCCTTGCCAGGCATCAGGACAGTGACACCATAACGCATATCCTTGTCAGGAGACCCCGCACCATGGCTGATCATGTCCTCAAATACAACGTACTGGGTGGTGCCGTTCTTGAAGCGGACACGGTCGGAGTAGCCGCCGGAGTACGGCTCAGAACTGTACCAGAAGTTCCCTTTGGGTGGCTCCTGTTGCTCAGGGTAAGCCAGTTCGATGCTGTCCAGCTTGCCAAAGCGGTATTGCAGATAGCCCTTGCTTGCGCTGACATCCGATGATGCGCACAGGGAAATGATTTTGTCCTTGCTATTGCAGCCAAATACGACCTGCTCGTCAGCCTTACATAAAAAGCGGGCACTGGTGGCGGTGGCATCAGATTTCGCGCTGTCGCCCTTGTTTATGCAGGCTTTGTCGGCAGCAACATCCGCCAAATTGCGGGCCTGCTGATTGGCGTCACTGCTGGGCTTGACCACATCGGTAACACACACATCGCTGTCAGTAATCTTGCTGACAACCAGATAGGAAGTGCTCTTTTCAGGTTTTTCGGGATTACTGACATTGAAGCGCACGATCAGGGCAACAGGCATATTTTTGCCGCCTTCCTTTTTGACCCGCCACTCAGCTTTGAGGTCTAGACCAGAAAACCCACCGGAAACGGTTGACTCCAATTCAAGCGGAAATTCCTGACCATCCGGACTGATCACATTGAGGGTTTGACGAATATCGCCCTCTTCCAAATCCAACTGATATCCCCCCGTGCCGGAACAACGGGCTTTGTAATAACCACTGCCTTCTGTACTCTCTTCCAGGGTTTTGCAATCTTTGGTGTCCAGACTGGTATAAACACTCTCGATATTCGCGGTTGCGGCACTAGCGGGCAAAACCAAGGCGCAAAACAGCACGCCCATCAGACTTGAAACGATGGATTTCATCTTTTTTACCTCACATTGATGGATTACGGATAAGTCACACTAAAGTCAGTTGTAAATTGTCACATTACTGAGTTCGGTATCGACATACATGCCAAAGTTCAGGTTTAACCCACTACCCTGAAAATTGATTCATATCAAGAAAAATAATGTAGAAAACTGCCACCCCCCCCATACGCTGTATTGCTTTTTAAAAAAAACAAACACATATATTCACGTCGGAGGATAACAGTCGGGTACAGAATTAGCAACTGATGTTACGCAGGCACACGTAAAATCAACGGGTTACACACTGCTCAAAAATCAACAACTCATTGATATTACGTTGAATCACTTTTTCGCTCTGCGTAACATCAGTTAGCAAGAATACTACTGTGGGGGAAATTACCTTGACCGTGAGGCACGGGAGGCGTTGGGGTGTGAACAAAAGTGCGGCTTCAGCTAAAGTATAACTATCACTGAGAGCCAAGGAACCTGCGTATACCACCCCTTATCAGCCGCCGACCATCGCCTGATGGAACAACTCAACCGCCATCCCGACCTGAAAGCGCGGATGGAATCCTTACTAGCGGTGGTGGAGGATGCCAGTGGTGACCTGATCAAAGCGGATGCTGCCGAGCAGCGTGTGATTGAAGAACTGCGGCAAATGGGCAATTAGACCAGATCAATGATGTGCCGACAGGCTGGGCAAGTACCCGTGCGGGAAAAATTCCCGTCTTGCCAGCAGATGCGGATACCGCACCGCTGCGCCGGGCTGGAAAAAAAAAGCTCCATTGGCACACCACGTTCGGAAAAATCCACGTAACCGAACCACTGTTCCGCCAAGGTGGCAAGCAGTTACACCCCTTCAGCGAAACATCGGGCGTGTCCTGTCGCTGCTGCTCCCACCCGTTGCAACGGGTGCTGGTCGATTTCGGTGCAGACCAGGCGTTCGGATGATTTGTTCCACTTCCTCACGCTTGCCCAGAAAATCCTGCACAGTAGCCTCACCCTTGCCGGTTTTTTCCAGCAGGCTTTTGCGCACCCTCACCTGCAATGCCGACAAATCATTCAAGAAACCGATCTCGGCAATCGCCCGGCCTAACAAGGAGGTATTCCTCTCCGTCGGGATGCGCAACGGGCGGGGTGTATACAGCCAGTATTTAAGCATGAGCAACCCCACCACATAGGTTGCCAGCAATGGAACCCAAACCTGCCGCGCAGGCCAGTAAAACACGAACTGGAATAATAGCCTGTTCTGTCAATAAACAGGTGATTCCGCACACCACCCGTGCAATCGGCAAGTCCTCACCCGCTGCCCAGCACCGCAAGGCATCTGCCTTGCCCGCCCCTGTCACCAACACCAGTTGCTGGCGGCAGCTTTGCAAAGCACCAACCGTCAGGCTAACACGGTCAGGTGGCAGTTTTGGGGCATTGTGCACGGCAACAACCTGTTCGGGGGAATCCGTAAAGCCAGGAAACAGGCTCGCGGTATGCCCGTCCTCCCCCATCCCCAGCATCACCAGATCAAACGGCAGCTTATCGGCAATGGTTTGCGCGTAAGCGGCTGCCGCTGCTTCCGCCCCCAGTTCTGCCGGGATCGGGTAACGGTTTGGCGTGGGCAAACTCAGGTGCGAATTGCGTTCGGGATGGTCAACCGGCAAGCAGCGCTCATCGCCCCAGTACAATTCCCACTTATCCCAATCCTGCTGAGTTTGCGCCAGCAGTTCATACGCCCGTTTGGGGGTAGTACCACCTGCCATCACCAGCCGGAACACACCGCGCTCGTGGATAGCCTGTTGCGCCATTTGCGCAATCAGCTTGCAGGCTTGGTGGGCAACGGCTTCCGTATCCTCCAGCACCTGGGTATTGGCGGGCAACATCACTCATCCCCATTACAGGACAAGGTGTGTCGCCATGCCCGGTCAGACCCGTCAAAGATTTTCTCCGCCGCTTTCGGCCCCCAGCCACCGGCAGGGTATTGCAATGGCAACTGTTCGTCCTCTTCCCAACGCTGCATAACCGGATCAACCACGTTCCACGCGGCTTTTACCTCGTCGTAGCGCAAGAATAGTGAACGGTCGCCTTTGATCACGTCCAGCAACAATTCTTCGTAGGCTTCAGCCTTGCGTTCTTCCGGCTTGGCGACAGAGGCATCCATCACAATCTGGCGGGTGCGCATTTCCAGCCCTGGCAGTTTGGCGGAAATTTCCATTCGCACCGCATCTTCCGGCTGAATACCGATCAGCAGCCAGTTAGGATGCGGCTGGGAAATACCGCTGCCGTGGAACAATTGCATCGGCGGCTGCTTGAAACGCACCGCCACCAACGAACGACGTTCCTTCAAGCGTTTGCCGGTACGCAGATAGAATGGCACGTCTTTCCAGCGCCAGTTGTCAATGTGCAGCTTGAGCGCGGCGTAAGTCTCGGTATGGCTGCCGGGCGCGACACCTTCTTCCTGCAAATAGCCGGGAACCGCCTGCCCGTTGATTTCCCCTGCAGCGTACTGCCCCCGGATAGCGTGGGTGGCAAGCTGCTCCAGATCCACCGGACGGATAGATTGCAACACCTTGACCTTTTCGTCACGCAGGGATTCAGATTGCAGGGAAACCGGCGGCTCCATCGCCAACAGCGCCATCACTTGCAGCAAATGGCTCTGGATCATGTCACGCACTGCCCCACCACTTTTGTCATAGTAGTTGGCACGCCCTTCCACCCCTACGGTTTCAGCATGGGTAATCTGGATGTGGTCGATGTGGTGACGGTTCCACAACGGCTCCAGGATCAGGTTGGCGAAACGCAGCACCAACAGGTTCTGCACCGCCTCCTTACCGACGTAGTGGTCGATGCGGTAAATCTGCTCTTCCTTGAGGTGAGCGCTGAGGCTATGCTGCAAGGCGCGGGCGGATTCGAGGTTATGCCCAAACGGCTTCTCGATCACCATGCGCCGCCAGCCGTGGTTTTCCGCCAGCAGGTTGGCGGCAGCCAAACCTTCGCTCACATCCACGTACAAATCCGGGCTGACCGACAGGTAAAACACCACGTTGTTTTCGCATTCGCCGTCATTACCAATCCACGCACCCAAAGACTGGTAGAACGCGGGGTCTTTCAAACTGCCGGACAAGTAATCCAGCCGCTGGATGAAAGTATCCAGCCGGGCATCGTCAGCCACCCCGCTATCCACAAACTGCTTGCGCACTTCAGCCTGCCAGCTTGGCTGGGTAAACGGGGTGCGCCCGCAGCCGAGGATTTCCACATCCGCCGCCATGTGCCCCATGCAATGAAGCTGGTAGAGGGCGGGCAGCAGTTTGGTGGCGGCCAGATTGCCAGTTGCGCCAAAAATGACGTAGGCATGGGAAATGCCACCGCAGCTCATGACGTTTGCTCCTCTGATCCATCGCCGTTCCAGTGGGTGTGGAAAGCGAGCGCCGGATCGCGGTCAGTACGCTGGTAGGTGTGTGCGCCGAAATAGTCGCGTTGCGCTTGCAAGATATTGGCGGAACCGTCCGCACAACGGTAGCCGTCGTAAAATGACAGCGCCGAAGACAGCGCAGGTGCGGGTACGCCTTGCATTACTGCCAGCGCCACGGTCTTGCGCCAGCCAGCTTCCGCCTGTTTCAGTTCTTGCGCAAAGAACGGGTCTTGCAGCAGGTTTTGCGGCACGGGGTCGCGGGCGAAACTGGCTTTGATGTCACCGAGGAAGCGGCTGCGAATGATACAGCCCGCCCGCCACAACAAAGCGATGTCGCCGTAGGCCAAATTCCATCCATATTCGGCAGCAGCGGTTTGCATCAGCATGAAGCCTTGCGCGTAGGACACCAGCTTGGATGCGTACAGCGCGTCGTGGATAGCGTCGAGGTATGCCTGATGCTGCTCAGCCGGGACAGGCTCAGCCAAACCACCCAGCAGTTTGGCAGCATTGACGCGCTCATCCTTACGGGCGGACAGCATCCGCGCATGCACGGCTTCGGTAATCAGGGTCAGGGGAACGGCGTGTTCCAGCGCATCCTGCGCCGTCCACAGGCCGGTGCCTTTCTGCCCTGCCCGGTCGAGGATTTTTGTCACCAGCGGGCTGCCATCCACATCCTTATGGCGCAGGATTTCGCTGGTGATTTCGATCAGGTAGGACTCCAGCCTGCCCTTGTTCCAGGCGGCGAAAGTGTCCGCCATCGTGTCGAAATCCATCCCCAGCGCGTGCTGCATCAGGTGGCAGGCTTCCGCGATCAGTTGCATGTCACCGTATTCGATGCCGTTGTGCACCATCTTGACGTAGTGGCCGGAACCGCCTTCGCCCAGCCATTGGCAGCAGGCTTCGCCATCCACCTGTGCTGCGGCCTTCTGGAACATGGCGCGGATGTCGGGCCAGGCTTCGACCGCGCCGCCGGGCATCATGGAGGGGCCGTGGCGTGCACCCTCTTCCCCGCCGGAAATGCCCATACCGACGAAGCGGATGCCTTTTTCAGTGAGCTCCTGCCAGCGGCGGTTGGTGTCCTTGTAGTTGGAATTGCCGCCGTCGATGATGATGTCGCCAACCTCAAGCAGCGGCAGCAACTGGCCGATCACGGCGTCCACCGCGCGGCCTGCGGTGATCATCAGCAGCACCTTGCGCGGGCTGCAAAGCTGGCCAACGAATTCCTCCAGTGTTTCAGCAGCAAGGATTTCGCGGCCTTGCACATGTTCCTGCATGAATTGTTCGGTGAGGGCATACGTGCGGTTGTAAACGCTTAAGGCGTAGCCTTTGTCGCTCAGGTTCAGCGCCAGGTTGGAACCCATGACGCCGAGGCCGATTACGCCGATTTGTGTGGTGTCCATGCCTACCTCGTTTTGTTTGATGTGTGGCGGTTGGTAAGGGAAGGATAGCAGATGTTTGGTGGCAGACCTATGAAAAGCCAGTCATGTTATCGGCATTTAGCAAACGATAAACTTACATTTATTGCCAATAGCTGCCAATAAACCCATAATCACCAAAAATTCATGGAGCATTACCGATGGCAACCCTGAACATTTCCCTGCCCGAACAATTGCGCGACTGGGTGGACAGCCAGATCAAGTCAGGGCGCTATTCCAGCGCCAGTGATTACCTCCGCGACCTGATCCGTATTGATCAGCGTGGGCAAATGCAGGATTCACACTGGTTAGGCCAGCATTTACAGGCGCGGATGGCAACACCGGATAAGGCATTCGTGGCGAGCAGTGCCGCAGATGTAAAAGCACGGGCACGCAAGCAAGTGGACAAATCCGCATGAGTCAGCTTTACACGTTTCATCCCTTGGCCGACGCCAAGCAGGATGAAATCTGGCGTTATACCTATCAGCAATGGGGCGAGGAACAGGCTGACAAATACATTGATGGCCTTCATGCCATTTTGCAAACCGTCGCCGAAGACATCAAACACCCCAAAGTACGGACGCTACCTGCGGAAGTCGTCTCGGGCGTGTTTTTTGTTCACTATGGCAGGCACTACGTGTTTTTCCGACTGGCGGCAATGCATTTGCCAGAATGCATTCAAGTGCTGAGCATCCTGCATGACAGCATGGATATTCCAGCCAGAATTCGGGAAGAACTCGACACATTGGAACGGGGCGGGGATGGAAGCTCACTGCATGAAACAAGGCTTCCCTACCCTGTATCCAGCTAAGCAAAATTCCTGAAAATTTGTCGCCGCTGCGCGGCGAACGCTACCAGTGCAGCCATGAGCTGGCGCTGCTCCGCAGACGCGCCTGCTCACGTCTTCACTGTCCGCTGGGTGTTTTCTCTCCCTCCGGGAGAGACGACCGGGTCGCTCCGCTCCCTGCGGCTCCGCCGCCCTGCCTGAGCTCGGCAAGACCTAGGGCAAGACGGCAACCAAGGTAGTCGAGACGGAAGCCGGGCGTGAGCCAGCCGCGAATAGCGGATCGGCAGCGCCTGCCAACGTCGGGCCACGAGCCGCCGCGCACCACGCGCTGCCCTGTATCACTAAGCCCCTCCGGGGCCTCCCTGACCGGCTCCGCCGGTGGTTCATCCAACCACAAATCCCGACACCATTCCCAGACATTGCCGGACATATCCATCACCCCATAAGGTGACTGGCCTTGGGGATAAATACCAACCGCAGAAGTTTCACGCAAG
>JBBIHI010000084.1:0-9928 GCA_037447095.1 Thiotrichaceae bacterium | reverse complement strand
TGGATCGTGGAACGGACATTTGCCTGGTTGGGCAACTTCAGGCGCCTGGCTAAAGATTTTGAAATCCTCACTGCCACCGCAGAAAACATGGTGCGGATTGCCATGCTGAAAATAACACTTGCAAAATACGTTTAAGCTTTTGCCAGACCAATGCAAAAGCTAGATTTATAAATTAATAACATATATAACAATTACTTGAATAAAGTTTATGTAACTTGTATGCCATCTTGTATGCCAATAGCTTAAAGTCACTTTCAAGCCTTTTCCTGCTTTTCTGGCTCTTTCGGCTGTTCCGGGGGCAATTGCGCCCCCTCCTTCGTTGCTGCCTTGGTGTCTTCTTCCAGCTTGCGAAGTATCCCCATGACCTTATCAGCCATTTCGTTAATGTCCATGCTTTATGCCTCTTTCAATGCGTTGTAGACGCTTGCCACGCAGATGCCTAGCTCTTTGGCAACCTTGGGCTTACCCATACCTTGCGCCAACAATGCCTCTATTTGCGCTTTCTTTGCCTTCGCAGTTGGTTTGCGCCCAGTATACACGCCTTCGGCTTTCGCTTTGGCGATGCCTTCCAGTTGGCGTTCCTTGCGGATGTTGGTTTCAAATTCAGCAAAGATTGCCAGCATCCCTAAAAACGCCTTGCCCGTAGGTGTGCGGGTATCAATCGCCTGATCCAGCACCATCAAGGAAATTTCGCGCTCTTCCAATTCATGCACCATATTATGCAGGTCACGGGCGGAACGTGCCAGACGGTCAATTTTTGTCACTGCCAGCGTATCGCCTTCGCGCATCCATTGCAGGCATTCATCCAAGGCGACACGCCCTTGCTTGCTTGTGCCGCTCTTCTTTTCACTGAATACCTTTTTGCAGCCTGCCCCTTGTAACCGCTCCACTTGGGTTGTGTGGTCTTGATCGACACTCGATACCCTTGCATAACCGACGATAGCCATGTTTTTCTTCAACCCTCTAAATAAGTTCTAAGTGTTTTTAGAATATCATCTAAAAACTATAAAATAAACCCTATTTAGATGGTTTTTGATCGGTGTTTTGCTTTCTAATATGGGTAAACCCTATTTGCAGGGGCAAGGTATCACTACCCGCCCCCGCTGTTGGTGCATCACTGCCGTTGCTTGCGGATGCCTTTGTAACGTAACCGCTGCGGTTGCTGTTGGTTGTGCCAACTATCCCGGCATTCCGGGCAACAGAAACGGTGTTGCTTGTTGACCTTGAGGAAGCGTGCGCCGCATTCCGGGCAAACCCCTTCCCGCTCTGCATGGCTATGTCCGGTATACACAACATGGCTTGCCTGTTCCTCTACATGCGCATGTAATACATGGGCATGTAGGGCAGTGGGTCTGTCTGGATCAACAAAACCCATGAACCCCAAACCTTTGGCGGGTTCATGCTGCGCTTGCCTCTCCTGCCATTTGAACAGGGCAGGCGGAACATTACTGTTTGCCATGCTTGCGGTTTGCGGGATGAAACCGAAGTCAGGCTTTTCCGTTTGCCGTGATCGTTTGGCAGGACGGGCGACAGCTTCCAAGTCCTCATGGGCGTTACCGTCATATTCCACGCCGGTTGCCTGAAAGTATTCAACCTCCAAACGCGCAAGTGAGGCTTGCATACCTTCCAGCGCCACCAATACCCGCGCTTTCATTTCCGACAACCAGTAATGCAAGGTTTCAAATTGCGCGGAAATGAACAGCATCACCAACACAATAGCCGTGGCAATCTGCACCCCTGTCATGCTGGCGATGCTGCGGATGGTGGGGTTATAGCCTTTTTCCTCAATATGTCGGATACGCGCATTCTGCGCTTGCAGGGCAGTGTTGGTGAGGGTCGCAATAGCAGTGGCATGGTTGGCATTGACGGCCTGTTCTGCGGCAATCTGCGCTTGCAGCCTGTCTACTTTGGCCTGCTGGATATGACAGGTTTTCTTGCAGCCTTTCAGGTAGCTTTGCGCTTCTGCAAGCTCACCTTGCAAGCGGGTCAAATCGCCACGATTTCCGGTCAAGTCCACACCCGCCAACGGATTGCTGTTGACGGCGGCCTTGAATTCCACGCTGTTTTCCGCAATTGCCCGCGCCTTGGTATCCTGATTGCCGCTGGACTGGAAGACTTCCGCCAGCAAACCCATTGACACCACCACCGCCACAATTGCCAGCACCCGCCCAAACATTGCCATGTGGGAATAGGCGGCATGTTTGATTCCTGCCAGCACATACGCCAACAGCAGGCAAATCACCAGATAGAACACAAAGCCCGGTGCGCTGCCCATAAAGCTGGTTATCAGCGTTTGCAGGTGCAGGATGTCGCCAAGGTACAGCGACAAGGTAAATGCCAGGAACAGCAGGAAGGTCAGCCATTTGGAAGCAGACAACAAACCATCAATGTAAGCCAGATGCTTGTTCAGGTCGGCAATCTTCGCCAGATGCCACGCAATCTTTTTCCTGAGTGCAATTTCAGTATTCATGCCGTAGTACCTCACACCAACACTGCCGTGCTGATTGCACCCACGATCCCCAGCAGGCTTTTAGCCGGGGCAATGTGGATAAATGCCCAAGTGAAGGCGGTAAAGAACAGGCAAAGCAGCAAAAATGTACCCGCCAGCAACACCGCCGATAACCAGCCCAAAGCGTGCCCGTACAGGCCGAAAGCATAGGCGCAATACAAGCAAGCCAACAGAGTTATCAGCTTGCCCATCACTTGATACACCACATCCCATTCAACAGCAGCGAGAAAAGCGGTCAGGTTGTTCATGGCTGCACCTCCTGCCGGATGGCGTTGTATTCCGTCACCCATGCCGCCCGCTGCGCTGCGGTCAGGTCATCCATCGGGATACCGGCACGGGCAAACAGCGCATCAATGCCGCGAATGTCATCCGCCAAGCTGCGCAAACGTATTTGTCTGGCTGTATCGGTACGCTCTTGCGCGGCTTGCTGTTGCGCCTGTAATGCGCTGCGGTCAAGTGTGCCTTGCCGCGCCGCTTGCGCCAGTTGGTGCAGGTAGCCAAGCGGGGATTTCACCTTGCCTGCATTCATGCCAGCGGTCAGCAACAGCAGGCAATCCCGTGCATCATCCGGGGTCAGTCCATCCAGAATGCGGGCGGCGGATTTACACCCTTGCTTGCCGAAAGTAGGCGGATAGGGCAAGCCTTGCTCACCATCGGCAACATCATCACTGCGACTGTCTGCCGTGGATGGCGGCGGTGGGGTAGTGGTAGGTGTCAGGTTGAAAGCAGTAAGGTTAGAAGATGTATGTTCCCGTTTTTCGGAAATTTCACCTGGAAAACGGAAGCCTTCCCCGTTTTTCGGTAAGGCAGGCGCAAAGCAGCTATCAGCAGATGCCGCCAAAAAATCCGCCGGGATACGGTATTCCTGTTCAAACACAGGGTGAGGTTGCACGGTAAACAAGCCCTTGCCGGTCACGTTGGCAATAGCGGGAGCAAGCCTGTCTTTACGGATATGGGTCAGATTCGCCAAGCGTTTCAGGGTCAAAGGGTCTGCGGTTTTGCCATAGCACAGCGTTTGCCGGAACAGGGCAAGGAATACCCGCAGTTCGTTTTGCGTCAGGTCAGCAGCCAAAGCCGCATCAATCAAATCACGGGCAAGGCTCATGCTTCACCCCCTTGCTGTTGGCTATGGTAATTACCGGGGTCGGCAAACCAGCGGTGTACTTCCGCATTCGGATAAATCTTGCAGCGTTTGCTCAGGTAGGTTGGCTGCGGTGCTTTGCCTGCCTGCACCAAGAGCCGCCATGTTTCGCGGGAAAACGGCATAAAGGGCGCAAGTTGCTGCCAGCGGGAATAACCGTGCTTCGGCAATTGCAGGGTGGGGGCAGTAGCCTGTTTCATGCCGCACCCCCAAAGGTTTGCTGCACAAACTGCAAGGCTTGGGCAACCGATTCAAAGTCAGCGGTTTCAAGGTTGGTTTAGTATTCGGTCTGGCGGTGATAAACCACATCCACAAAACGGCAGGTCTTGGGCTTCTTGTTCAAGCGCCCGGAATGATGGCCTTGTACGATCCATGCAAGTGGCTGGCGTTGGCGGTAGACCATCCAGCCCGTATAGGTACGGCGGAAGGTGAGGGGGCGGGTTCTGGTGGGTTGTGTTGATAGTGGCAGACGCGCCAAAGGTGGCGGATAGCCATGTGCAGGACGCAATGCGCCCATAGTGGTAGCGTTCATCGCTGATTCTCCAAAGACAGTTTTTCGATTGGGCAAAGTTGCCGGGTACTCGAATCGCCTCTTTGGAGAGCGACGCGCTTATTCCTGCCGAAGCAGTCTTGTAGTCCACGCATACCCGGCAAAACCGATGATGCGTAGTCTACAGGCGTAAAAAAACCGCCTGCGTCGCTGTGGCGGTGTTGCCGCCAAAGATGGGGATTCGAGTCCCAGAATTTTGCAGTTGCTGCCCGGATAACCGGACTGCTTTTTTAGCATAGGGCAGTAGGAAAATATGCGCAAGAAAATTGGAACAATGCGCCTTAAACTGGTGGGTCGTATTCTGCTGGACGGGTTGCAATGAGATTGCCTTGCGCATCGTGCAATTCACGGGGCAATAAGGAACGCTCGATATGCAAGGGTTTGATTTTTTTGGCTGCTTGAAATCCACCCGCTGCATTTGCCAATTCCAGACTATGGGGGCGGTTGGGAGGGGTCAGGATTCTGATGTCTTTGTGCGGGAAACGTTGTTTAACAAGCTGGATGGCCGGGGCAAGGTCTGAATCTGCCGACAGAATCAAAGCCCGGTCAAATTCATCCTGGTAAGCGCCATCCAGCAAGTAGAGCGCAATGTTTACATCGGTTTCTTTTTCTTCATGACCTATCCACATTGCACCACATTGCTTGCACCCCCGGTCTTTTTCCTTGAATTTGCCCAAGACGGGAGTAACACCATTGGCAGTCAGTGCTTTGATGTATGCCATGTGCCGTTTATGTTGGGCAGGAAGCCACGTGGCATAGGCCGAAAAGTAGTAGATTGTCTGGATGGAAAATTGCGGGGATGGGGCAAACTGATCAACCAGTTTACGGATGTCTACCCATTTGAGGTGATTTTTCTGGAGTCGCTTGATTGCATGATAGAAGTTAAAACCATCAACAAAAACAGAGACTTTCTGCATTCAAGCTCCTAAAAAAATGAAGCCCGTGAACCGTGGCTCACGGGCGCCATAAGGCGTACCCTATGGGATGATTTAGACTCTAATATTAGCATTTGATACACAAGTTATCCACATCTTGGCGCACGATTATTGCACGAAAACTACTGACTCACCCCGCCACAATCCGATATATTCCCCTTTACACCTTTCATCCCCCAAGGCGAACTAATGGCAAAGCAATCTGACCCTGCGCAAGAGTCCTCCCTTTACGAACACAAACAGGAAGCTATCCAGCGCCCAGATGTTGGCGTACAGGAAGGCTTCCGCGACCATAAGCCGCCGCAGAAATACCGCTATGATTCCTCACTGTCGCCGGAATTGTGCTGGGATGAAAACGCCGAACGTGAATTGGCTGAATGGCTGTTGGGAAGAATCACCGATGCCGCCGAACAGGGGGAAGCTGCCATCTTTGCCGAAGCCCAGGTATGGGCGGGAACCGGGGAGAAGTTCCGTAGCATCCGCGAATGTGTGGCGCGGTTGCAGACCCTGACCCAACCGTTTTTAAACTGGACGGGCAAGGCGGAACGCCATCAAATCAGCGTGCCGACCATTCCGCTGTTTGTGCATGAACGCCATTCGACGCAGGGGATTTTGAACGGGCTGGATAGCTACCGCCAAGCGGGGACGAATCTGGATTTGTTTGGTGATCCGCAACTGGATATTGCCGAAAAGCTGGAAGCCTATGAGCATAAAGGGCCGTGGACAAACCGCATGGTGCTGGGGGATTCGCTGCATGTGATGAATTCGCTGCTGGAATACGAGGGCATGGGCGGGCAGGTGCAGATGATTTACATCGACCCGCCGTATGGGGTGAAATTTGGCTCCAATTTCCAGCCGTTTGTACGCAAGCGCGATGTGAAGCACGGGGCGGATGATGAAATGATCCGCGAGCCGGAAATGGTCAAAGCCTACCGCGATACGTGGGAACTCGGCTTGCATTCGTACCTCACCTATTTGCGTGACCGCCTGCTGTTAGCGCGTGAACTGCTCACCGAATCCGGCTCCGTCTTCGTGCAAATTTCTGATGAAAACCTGCATCACGTCCGCGAAGTCCTCGACGAAGTGTTCGGCGCAAATAACTTCGTTTCCCAAATTTTTTTCCAAAAAACATCTGGTTTTGAAACAAAGACTTTAGCCTCTGTTGGCGATTACTTGTTATGGTATACAAAAGATATTCAGCGGGTGAAAATCAATAAACTATACACAAAAAAAGAAATTACTCTCGGCTCAGGTAATGCAAGTTGGCTGCTTTTGGCTGATGGTTCTTATCGGGGTGTAACAAAACCAGAGCAACGCGGAGAAATTGAGATACCTGATAATTCAAAATTATATAATCCAGATAATTTGCAATCTCAAGGTGCATCCAGAGAATCACAACCTTTTCTGTTCGATGGCAAAAGTTACTCACCAAACGCAAATAGTCATTGGAAGGCAAACTATCCAGTAGGTATGGAGCGTTTAGCCGCAGCAGGAAGAATTCATGTCGCAAAAAATAGTCTGCAATATCGACGGTTTGCAACAGATTTTCCTTATGCAGAGTTTTCAAATATTTGGACTGATACAATTCTAAGTAGCTTTGGTGATGAGAAATTATATGTGGTTCAGACTCTTCCAAAGGTAATTCAGCGGTGTATGTTGATGACGACTGATCCAGGGGATTTAGTGCTTGACCCAACCTGTGGCAGCGGCACAACCGCCTATGTCGCCGAACAATGGGGCAGACGCTGGATTACTTGCGACACCTCCCGCGTCCCGCTGGCACTGGCACGGCAACGCCTCTTAACCGCCACCTTCCCGTGGTATGAACTTGAAAACCCCAATCGTGGCCCCGCTGGTGGCTTCACCTACACCCGCAAGCAAAACCGCAAAGGCGAAGAAATCGGCGGCAAAGTCCCGCGCATTACCCTCAAATCCATCGCCAACAACGAAGACCCCGAAATGGTCACGCTGGTCGACAAACCGGAAATCAACAACAAAATCACCCGCGTGTGTGGCGCTTTCACCGTCGAAGCCACCATTCAAGCCGCCAATTCCTTGCTGCATGAACAACAAGCCGTCGATAAAAGCGTGGAAGTCCAAGGCAACGCCGGGGCTTACCTCGACCGGATGCTAGAAGTCCTACGCAAATCCGAACGCTTGCAACTCCCCGGCAACAAACAACTGCTACTCGATAACGTGCGTTCACTGTCCAGCAGCGACTACGAATACCTACACGCGACAGCCACCGAAAAGAGCGACACCGACAAACGCATTGCCATTGTGTTTGGGGCAGAAAGTGGCGCAATCAGTAGCGAACTGGTGTTCAACGCTGCCAGTGAAGCTGTGTTTATGCGCTTTGACGCGCTGTATTTCTTCGGGTTTGCCATCCAAGCCAAAGCCCGCGAATTGCTCGAAGACCGCAAGAAAATGCGCATTCCCTGCACCTATGTTGCCGTCACCCCCGATGTGGTCATGTCCGACCTGCTGAAAACCAGCAAAGCATCCGAAATCTTTTCCATTACCGGCTTGCCCGACATTGCTTTCTTCAAGACCGGCGAAAAGACACCCGCCAAAGAACCGCTGTATCAGGTCAAACTGCTGGGGTTGGATATTTTCACCCCGCACAACTGCGAAACCGAATCCATTGAAGCCGACAACCTGCCGTGCTGGATGCTCGACACCGACTACAACGGCATGAGCTTCATTGCCCGTCAGGTGTTCTTCCCCAAAACCGCCGCCTGGGACAACCTGCAAAAATCCCTCAAAGGCCGTTTTGATGACAGCGTGTGGTCACATCTGGCAGGTACGGAAAGCGAAGCCTTCCGATTGGGCGAACGCCGCCGCATTGCCGTCAAGGTGATTGATGAACGCGGTAATGAACTGATGGTGGTGCGTGATGCAGCCGATGCACGGTAGTTTTGTGCGACAAATAGCCGTGCTAAGGTTTACAAAATATACTAAAAAATATAAATTTGTAAACCTAGTTGCTGGAGGCTGCCATGTACCCTGAACGTCTGAAACGCGCCCGCGAAGCTGTCGGGTTATCCTTGCGTGCGCTGGCGGAACAGGTCGGTGTTTCCCATGCCGCCATCAAGAAATACGAAGATGGCACAATCACCCCCGATTCCAGCCAGTTGATTAAACTGGCAAAAGTATTGGGCGTGCGTAGTGAATATTTCTTCCGCCCGTTTACCGTGCAGCTTGATAGCGCCGTCGAATACCGCAAACGTGCCAATATCCCTGCCAAAGCCCTGAAACGCATCCATGCCGATGTCATCGAACAGGCAGAACGCTGGCACGAACTCGCCGACTTGTACCCACAATTTCCAGTCATCCCGTTTGCCGAGCCAGCGGGTTTACCTGCCACGGTCAATAGTCTGGATGATGTTGAACACATCGCAGCAGCGGTACGCGAGGTATGGAAGCTGGGTGAAGACCCCATCACCGATCTGGTGGATGTGCTGGAAACGCACGGCATTCTGGTCATTTTCACTGCGTTGGAAAATGGGGAAAAATTCGATGGATTGGCAACGCATATCAACCAGCAGCCAGTGATTGTGGTATCACAAAGCTGGGCAGGCGACCGCCAGCGTTTCACCCTGGCGCATGAACTGGGGCATTTGCTGTTGCAAGGGCGGCTGGCAGAAGGCTTGGATGAGGAAAAAGCCTGCCACCGTTTTGCCGGTGCATTGCTGTTGCCTGCTACCGCAATCCTGCAACAACTGGGGCAGCATCGCAGCATGATTGAATGGCAGGAACTTTATCTGCTCAAGCACGAATTTGGCTTAAGCATGTCAGGTTGCCTGATCCGTGCTCTCCAGACAGGCATTATCAGCAAGTCTGTATCGGATCAACTCTGGATGCGGTTTTCCATAAACGGCTGGCGCAAACAGGAACCCAATACGCCTTATCCGCCGGAGCAAACCATCCTGTTCAAGCAACTGGTTTACCGCGCCCTGGCAGAAGACTGGATCGGTGAATCGAAAGCGGCTGAATTATTGGGGATGCCCTTAGCCCGTTTCCACCGTGAACGCAAACTGGAAGGTGCGGATGCAGTTACTCATCAGTGATGCCAATATCCTCATCGACATGGAAGAAGGGCAGTTACTCGAACTCATGTTCAAGCTGCCCTTTCAGTTTCAGACCCCGGATATGTTATTTGCCGATGAACTGGAGGAGCTGCACCCACATTTGCCCGGCTATGGTTTGCAATTGGGCATTTTGAATGATGCAAGCATCCATCGGGTTTCGCAATTGGTGCTGAAATATAAAAACACCGGGCGTTACGACTGCATGGCACTCGCTTTGGCGCAGCAAGAACAATGCACCTTGCTGACAGGCGACCAGAACCTGACAAAGGCAGCCAAAGCGGAAAAGGTCGAAACACGGGGTAGCCTCTGGTTGGTTGAACAACTGGTACAGCACCGTATCATTACCATTGAATCTGCCAGACATAGTTACACACAGATGGAAGCCAATGGACGCAGGTTGCCTTGGAAGCAGGCGCGTCAACGGCTGAATGAACTGGAAAATACCTTACCATGACCACTGATACCGCCGTCGAAAATCCCATCATCAATTCCCCGTTTGTAGAGCCGCAATGTCATTGGGAAATCAAGAAAGGTGAACAGCCCAAAACCGTAACAGGCCGACGGGATGCCTATTACTACTACCGTGTGCCGGACAGCGCCAAGCGCATCTCCTTATACACAAGTCAGTCATCCCCCAATTCAGTAGCCATCTGAATCCCATAAATGCAGTCCAGCACCCTTGAGTAGCCGATCCAGATACTT
>JBBIHI010000083.1:0-10001 GCA_037447095.1 Thiotrichaceae bacterium | reverse complement strand
GCGCCCTCCGGGTCAAACTTCTGGCTTTGCAGGATCGGGTTGAAAATGCGGAAATACGGCGCAGCATCCGCCCCGCAACCCGCCACCCATTGCCAGCCCAGCACGTTATTGGCAAGGTCGGCATCCACCAGCGTATCGCGGAACCAGTTTTCCCCTTCCTGCCACGGAACCAGCAGGTTCTTAGTCAGCAACGAAGCCACAATCATCCGCACCCGGTTATGCATCCACCCCGTTTGCCACAACTCGCGCAAGCCCGCATCAATAATCGGGAAACCTGTCCGCCCCTCGCGCCAGCGTTGCAACACGTCCGCATAATCCGCCCGCCACGGAAACTGACGGAAACGCATATCCAGCGCCTGATCGACCGTATGCGGAAAATGGTAAAGCAGATACCAGGCGAACTCGCGCCAGGCAATTTCGCGGATGAAAGCCCGCACACCCTGCCCTGACGCCGGATGCCGGTCAAGCTGCTGGTGGGCAAGGTACACCACCTGCTGCGGGCTGATTTCCCCGAAATGCAGGTGCGGGGAAAGCCGCGACGTGCCGCGTTGCGCGGGCATATCGCGCAGTTCATGGTAATCCGCCGCCGCAACCGTGAGGAATGCCTGCAACTGTTGCATGGCTGCTTCTTCACCAACCTGCCAGTACGCCATCATCGGGCTATCCCAACGGATGGTGGGGCGCAAACCCAGCGCTTCCAAGGGCAGGCTGGTCACGTCCGGCGGCAAGGGGGGAATATATGACGGGCGCGGAACCAGCGGGCGTTGCACGCCCCGGTTTTGCATCGCATTCCAGAACGGGGTAAACACCTTGTACGGCGCACCGTCGGCTTTCAAAATTTCCCACGGCTCGTGCAGCAGACAGGCGTTGAAACTGTGTACCTCGCATTGCGCCTTCAGGCTGGCCTTGACCTGCTTGTCGCGGGCAAGGCTTGCAGGGTCGTAGACACGGTTCCAGTACACACGATCCGCGCCGGTTTCCGCCAGCAAACGCTGCAAGATTTCCAAAGCTGACCCCTGCCGCAGGATCAGGTGAGTTCCGGCAGCTTGCAGACCTTCATCCAGCGCTTGCAGGCTATGATGCAACCACACCCGGCTGGCCGCCCCCAACTGGCTGAACGTGGTCGGCGTCGGGTCATCAATGAACAAGGGAATCACATGTTCACTATCGCGGCAGGCATGTTCAAACGCCGGGTTATCCGCCAAACGCAAATCCTGCCGAAACCAGACAATGGCCGTACTCATGTCACCCCCTTACAACTGGTTCCTGAGCATCAGCTTGCCCGGATGCGGATTGAGGTAATGCTGCCGCTCAATATACGGCTGCGGATAGCGGCGGAAATGGTGTTTCAACAAGGTAATCGGCACCAGTAAGGGCAAATAGCCCTGCCGGTATTCGTGGATGCTGTCCAGTAACTCGGCACGGTCATCCTCGTCCAGATGCTTCTTCAGGTAGCCCATCAAATGCATCAGCACATTGGCATGATGGCCGCGTGACACACGCTTTTCCAGCGCTGCCATCAGTTGCGTGATGTATGCCTGTGCCAGGGCGGGGAAATCTTCCGTGCTACCGGCCTGCGCCACCAATTGCCCCAGCGCACGGCTATTGTGCTGGTCGTGCGCCATCAGCACATATTTGTGGTCGGAATGGAAATTCACCAAATCAGCAGCCGTCATGCCCACTGCTTCCAGCTCGCGCCAGCGCTGGTAGACAAACACCCGCTCAATGAAATTTTCACGCAATACCGGGTCGCACAAACGGCCTTCCTCCTCCACCGGCAACAGCGGGAAACGTTCGCGCAAGCTGCGGGCAAACAGCCCTACCCCGTCACGCTCCGGCGGCAGATTGGGCTTGTCCGGGTGGTAGACCTTGACCCGTTCCATCCCGCAACTCGGTGAATTTTTCTTGAGGATGTAACCGGATACGGTCTGTAGCTGCGGGATTACCTGGTCGATGTAACTGCTCAATACATCACTGTGGTCAACGTCTGGATGTTTGATTTCCACGGCACGGATACCCTGCGGCAGTCGCACCAGACGCATGGTCGGGCGCGGAATCCCCAAACCTGCCCCCGCTTCCGGGCACAGTGGCACGAAATCGAAAAACTGCCCCAGCACATTGGTGATGTAAGGGTCGCGCTTGTGCCCGCCGTCGTAGCGGACTTCCTGCCCCAGCAGGCAACTGCTGACCCCGATTTTAATGCGTTCGTGTTGTTCCATGACTACCACTCCGGTGATTAAATGGCAGTATCTTTACAAACACATGGGCAGTTCAAGTTCCAGCAATGAATACGGATGTACCTGACAATATTTTCGCAACCTTGCCCGATGACTTTGGGCAGGAAGCTTTCACCGAACTCCTGAAACACCCCGGCCTGAAGATCGAAAGGATTGTGTCCAGAGGCCACGTTTCACCGCCCGATTACTGGTACGACCAGGCGCAACACGAGTGGGTCATAGTGCTGGAGGGTGCGGGAACCGTGGCGTTTGCGGATGGGCGGGAAGTGGCCTTGCGTAAGGGCGATTACCTGAATATTCCGGCACACGCCCGGCATCGGGTGACGTGGACGGAACCGGATCAGCCAACCGTGTGGCTGGCGATCCATTATTCCTGAGCGCTTGCATACCCATCCCGTGCCATAATGGCGGCTTCCCACACCGGCAAGGACTTTCCCATGTTGAAAATCGGCAACCACAACCTGCTGCGCGTTACCAAAGAAACTACGTTTGGCGTGTATCTGGACGGCAGCAATTACGGCGAAATCCTGCTGCCCAAACGCTATGTGCCCCAGGATTGCCAGCCCGGTAGCTGGGTGAATGTCTTCGTTTACCTCGATTCGGAAGACCGCCTGATTGCCACCACCGAGACCCCGCTGGCACAGGTCGGCGACGTTGCCTGTCTGAAAGTGGTAGCCGTCACCCCGTTCGGCGCGTTTCTGGATTGGGGCTTGCCCAAGGATTTGCTGGTTCCGCGCAAGGAACAGGCACACCCGATGCAGGAAGGTCAGCACTACGTCGTGTGCGTCTATTTCGACGAACAGACCGAAACCATTGCCGCTTCCTCGCGCATGGAAATGTTCCTCAACGAATTCAACAGCGATTTCAAACCACGGCAGGCGGTGGATTTGCTGATTTACGAACGCTCCGGGATCGGTTTCAAAGCCGTCATCGACGACACCCATTTGGGCTTGCTGTATACCAACGAAGTGTTCCAGCCGCTAACGGTCGGGCAGCGGCTCAAGGGGTATATCAAGGCGATCCGCCCGGATCGGAAAATCGACCTGATGCTGCAATTGCCCAGTGCGGTGGCACACGACGACCTGACCCAGAAGATTTTGCAGCACCTGCAAGCCAATGGTGGACGCTCCAGCTTTACCGACAAAAGCTCGCCGGACGACATTTACCACGAATTTCAGGTCAGCAAGGCACATTTCAAACGTGCCATTGGCCAGCTTTACAAACAGAAACAGATTGTTATTGAGCCGGGACAAATCCGCTTGGCGTGAGATTGCGGCTTTCCAGTTGCAACAAATACTGCTTCGCCGCCACACCGCCAGCGTATCCGGCCAGCTTGCCGGATTTGGCAATCACGCGGTGGCAGGGAATAATAATGCTGATCGGGTTCCGGCCGTTGGTTATGCCGATGGCGCGGACTGCCTGCATTTGACCAATAGCGGCAGCCTGTTCGGAATAGCTGCGGGTTTCGCCGTAGGGGATTTCCTGCAACGCCTGCCAAACCCGGCGTTGGAAATCCGTGCCATGCAGGCGTAAGGGCAGCTCAAAAACCTGACGGGTTCCGGCGAAATATTCCTGCAATTGGGCAATCGCTTGTCGGGTCAGGGTGTTTGCGCCTTCCTGCACATTGCCCAGCGCCGCACGGATACGCGGCCTATTGGCCTCAAATGCCAGCGCGACCACAGCCGTTTCATCGGCAGCAATAGACAGGCGACCGATTGGTGATTCCCACTGTTCAAAACTGATTCCCATGCCCTGTGACCCGTGATGATTGACAGGCATCAGTGTAAGCGATTGTCCGCATGTGTGGGAAAACCGTTAAACTGACATGATGAATCTCGACCTTTTCAGCACGACCCATACCGGTGAAACCTGGGTGGAAACCATCTGCCCCGGCGCGGTGGTGTTGCGCCAGTACGCAACCGCGCAGGCGGAAAGCATCTGGGAAAGGGTGCAGCAGATCACCCGGCAAGCACCTTTCCGCCAGATGCAGACACCCGGTGGGCATACCATGTCAGTAGCGCTCAGCAGTTGTGGCAAATCTGGCTGGGTCAGTGACCGCAGCGGCTACCGTTATTCCCGCACCAATCCGCTAACCGGGCAGGCGTGGCCGCCGATGCCGGAAAGTTTCCGTGAACTGGCGCAGGCTGCGGCTCTGGCGGCTGGTTTCCCCGATTTCCAGCCGGATGCCTGCCTGATCAACCGCTACACGCCCGGCTCGAAAATGGGGCTGCATCAGGACAAGGATGAACGGGATTTTTCCGCGCCGATTGTATCGGTGTCGCTGGGTGTGCCTGCCACCTTCCAGTTTGGCGGGATGAAACGTTCCGACACGCCGGTGAAGATTCCGCTGATGCATGGCGATGTAGTGGTGTGGGGCGGCGAGGCGCGGTTGCGGTTTCATGGGGTGCTGACGATCCGGCAGGCGTGGCATCCGCTGACCGGGCATGAGCGGATTAACCTCACTTTCCGCAAAGCCTGTTGAGAAGAATCAAAAAATAAGCATCCACCACCCGGCGGCATTCCCCCGCCAGATACAACGGCAATGACAGCAGCGTATAGTTCTTCACCTGACCGCTATCCAATGTATGGGAGCCTTCCAGCACGCTGGGTAAATCAGCATTGAAACGCACCGCCAGCGGGCTTGGCTTCTCTTTCAGGAACAGATGCAAGGATTTCAACGAACCACTTTTGCCAGCCTTGACTTCCACCGGCACCGCGTAACGCCCACCCACGATGACAAAATCCACTTCCGCCGAACTCGAACGCTGTTCCCGCGCCCAATAGTGCATGTGCGGGTGCTCGTGCCCCTCCAGGCTGTTCAGCAGGGCTTGCCCGACGTATTGCTCGGCCAGCGTGCCCGTATTCACCAGCATCAGGTCTTCCGCCTGCAATGCCTGATAGCTCAGGTTATTGATTTTCCAATAGCTTGAGGCTAGCAGACCACCCCGTCATTTGTTCGACGAGCGCAATGCATAGGCAGCCAGCACCAACCCTGCCAGCATGAACGGCACGCTCAGCCATTGCCCCACGCTGATGCTGAAACCGGATTCATACGCCGCTTGCGGGGTCTTGAAGTATTCCAGCACAAACCGGGCGAAGAACACGCAGGCAAAGAAAATGCCGGTCAGTAATCCGCGTGGCGTGGCTGCACGGTAACGCCGGTACACCGTCAGCAGGATGAGGAAAATGACCAGATACGCGGCGGCCTCATACAGTTGCACCGGATGGCGGGGTAAATTATCCACCGATTCAAACACCACACCCCATGTGCCATCGGTCGGGTTGCCAACGATTTCCGAATTGAGGAAGTTGGCGCAACGTACCAGTGCCCCGCCGAACATGGACGGGATGGTGATCCGGTCAACCAGCCACAGCAGGGATGGCAGGGCATGATGCCGTGAATACAGCCACAGACCCAGCAAACCGCCCACCGCTCCGCCATGGCTGGCGAGGCCGCCCTCCCAGATTTTCAGGATGTCGAACGGGTGGGAAAGGTAATACGCCGGGTCGTAAATCAGGCAATGTGCCAGCCGCGCCCCTAGGATAATGCCGCCCATGATGTAGTACAGCAGGCTGTCCAGGTCGAGATGAGTTTGGCCTTCCTCCCGGCAGACGCGGGCAATGAACCAATAACCGGACAGGAAGGCAACCGCAAACAGCATTCCGTACCAGCGGATATGCAACGGCCCGATGGATAGCAGAACAGGGTCAAAGTGCCAGTGCAGAATGCCAAGCATGGTTGTTTCCTTTGGTTATCAGCGTGCGGCGGACTATACCACACTCACACGCTGAAACTTGTGACCCTGCGGTTGCATTACTCCCGGCGACATTTCACTGGGCAAAGTAATAGCGGTAATCCGCACACTGCCTGATCACATCCTTGAAGTACTGGGTATCCTCATACCCGCGTAACTGGCGGAAATAGGTTCCATAGCCATTCTTCTTGGCAAATTTCACCGACTTGGCGTAGTTCCTGCTGTGTGGCCAATATTTGTAAATATCGGTGCCTTTCTGCTTCTGCTGGATGTAAAACTCGTTTTCTTCGATCTTTGCCAGCGCATACAGGGTCTTGGCCTTCAGCTCCCGGTTGTTGGCGGCCTGTTTCAGGGCAAGCCCGTAATGTTCCCGAGCCTTGCTGAAATCAATCAAACCCCCGTCCCAGGAATAGGTGGAGCGTTTGGTTTTGAGCAGGATCGGTGAATTGCCAAACCAGCTCATGTTGTAATACACCGTCCCCAGCAGGAACTGATCCTGCGCATTGCCAGGGTCTTTGGCGGCTTCAGCCTCCAGTTTTTGCAGGGTGTCGATGACTTCCAGCAGGGTCATGGGTCTGGACTTGACGCGGTTATTGCCGCTACGCCCGGCGGTAAACGGGTTGAAGGTGGTTTTGAAAATCCTGTTTGTGGACGCTTCGGCGGCGGCTTTGGCTTTGTCAAGCATTCCTGCGGCCAGATACTTGCGGGCAATCAGCTCATTGGCATCGTTGTCGATGACGAACTTGTTGGTTTCGTAGTCAATGTCGCCGAATGCCTTGGTGAAATCGGCCACCATTTTTTGTTCCAGCCGGTTTGGTGAAGGTTTGGCTTGCAATGCCTGCAAATCGCGGATTTCAGCGACATGGATTTCATCCAGATCAATATCGCCATGCTTGCGGGCGAGGTATGCCTTGCCCGCCTGTTTGACGCTGGCGTAGAGCGGTGCCAGTTTGGCGTAGGTATAGGTCATGATGTCGAGCGTGCGGCGCTTGTATTCGTTGGTGTATTCATCTTCTTCGCCGCCGTCGTTGAGGGGCTTTTCCAGCGCTTCGACGGCTTTGAGGTCGTCAGCAATAATCGTCTCGGCAGCCGCATCAATGGTTTTCAGGTTTTCCAGATAGGCCAGATGTTCCAGCGGTTTGACGAAAGCCAGACGCGGATCGTTCGGGTAAGCCGCTTCAAAACCCTGCACCGCCGCCACATCCACGCTCTGACCGGAGAGCAGTTTCAGGTACAGCGCGGCGTAATCGGCGAGGAACATGTCCTTGCGCTTTTTGTCCTGACGGATTTGCTCAACGAACTGGCTGAGCTTGGCCAGATACTGGGTGCGGCGGTCGCGCAGTTTCTGTTTGGCGGCGTCGGTTTTGGCCTCTGCGTAAGCGCTCAGGTCGTCGATCAGGACATCCCGGTTAATGTCACGGGAAGCCTGCAACCACGGCATTTCCTCATTGCCGGGCACACTGTCAGGAAACTGTACGTATTCCAGCTCACGGAACAGCATGGCCTCCATCCATTCGGAATCGGGGGCAAGCACATAGATGGATTTCATCTCTTCCAGCGAATTGGCATTGACCCGCAGGGCGCGGACAAAATGCATCAGCGCCTTTTCATCCACGTTCTTGCACAGCGCCATCAGCTCATCCCATTCCTTATCGGTCTTGATGCTGAAATTGAGCTGGGCTTCCAGCTTTTTGGTGGTGGTCTGTGGGAAAAGGGTCGCAAACTGGTAGGCCGCTTCCGCCCGTTTGCCCAGATGCTGGAGTGCCCCGGCGCGGATCAGGCCAGTCCACAGGGCAATTTCCTTGTCCGGTTGCTGGATGTCGGTCAGGTAATGGTCGTAAGCGTCCAGCGCTTCCTGATAGTGGCGGGTATGGTGCAGCAGGCGTACCAGCAAATACGCATAGCGCTGGCGCAGGAACGGGTCTTTTTCCGTTGCCAGTTGTTGCTTGATGTCAGCAGTGACTTCCTTGCCCAGCTTTTCGTTGTCGGCCAGTTGCTGTTTGAGTTCTTCCTTGCTCAGCCAGGGCTGGTCGGTCGGGTCGGCCACCGCTTCCTGTTTGGCAATGATGCCCAGATAGGTTTTGACGGCAGCAGGTTGGCTGGCCAGTTTGTCTTCCGCCCTGTCGTACACAATCTCCCTGGCATCGTCTTTGGAAACCTTGAGGTAGTTGCCCCAGGCTTGCAGGTTATAGGTTTCGACGGCTTGGCTTTCATCGTATTCATCGCTGTTGTAGGAGCCGGGGAAATAACTGACCCGGCGTGCAAAATGCTGTTTGGCCAGCTCGCCGTACAGGATGTCGAAGCTTTTCGAATAATAGAAATACTCCGGTTCACTCCAGCCGCAGGGAAAAGCTGAGGAAACAAACAGGAAACCGGCCAGTGGCACGCTCCATAACAGTTTTTTCAGGGCTTTCATTTTGTCTGGCTCCTTGGCGGGAAATCGGTGGCAATGGCAGCAAATGCGTCCGGGGCAAAACGTTTGGCATCGCTGAGCGAGTAGAAAATGATTTCATCCGGGTGCATGACCGCAGCCAATTGCCGGGCGGCCTGATGCAGGGCGGGGATGTCCACGTTATCCACCCGTAATTCATCGTCGGGGTAGAGGTAATATTCCTGCCAGTAATGGCCTTGCGTAACCCGGTAATGGTTGTCATCCAGCCGTTCGGTTTTGTCCGGGTTGACCGACGCACCGTTGAGCAGATGCACCAGCTTGCCCTGGCGGATTACCCGCATCTGCTGGTACAGCGGCAAAGCAAGGTCAAGCGGCAGCGGGTAGTCGGCGAAATTGTGCAGGTAACGTTGCCCGACCGCATTGTCGAGGATGTAATTCTGCGTGTCGGTGTCGCGGATGTCGCTCATGTTGTAATACATCAGCACCGCCCGGTCAGCAGGCGGCACGCCGGTACGTTGCGCGTATTTGACCTGATGCAGGCGCAAGGTCACGCTCAGGTGCGGGTAATCGGCGTGCAGGCGTTTCAACAGTGCGAAATAAGTGTCGCGGGTCTGTTCCGTCCAGTCACAATCCATTTGCAGGCTAGAGTAGGTCTTGGGCGGAATGTGGGTCAGGATTTGTTCCCGCAGCGTGTCCGAGGGCATTTCCTTCAGTGCTTCATTGTCCAGAAACACCGCAGGGGTCACGCTCACGGAAGGCGCGGTACGGACATCCGTCGGGTGGATGACAAGCTGCTGATCCCGATAACCGATGTCCAGCAGTTTGAGGTAAAGCCGCGCGGGGGCGTAGGCATGGAGCAATGCCGGGTCGTCGGTATAGCTGTTCGCCCAATGGTAGTAACTGATTGCCGGTGGAATGCCTGCCCCTTTCCCCGCATTGCCCGAATGCCCGCAGGCAACCAGCAAGCCTGCCCCCAGCATGATGAAAGCCACTGCACAGCGGTGGAAAATCCATGAGGACACTGTTTTCAACATGCTTCCATCCGTTCGCTCCGGGTGGCAGGGTTATTCAGGGATTTGTAAGACCAAAATACTCAGTTAATAGTATAGGCTGCTCTTCAGCAGAAACAGTGCGTTTGTTCACCGTCTGTCCGGCTACCTGCTTGAAACTGTCGCCAAACAGGATGTTACGCCCGTTTTCCGTAAACCGCACGATCAGCGGCTTCTGGGTAAACACTACATCCGGGTGGGTCGAATTCAGCCAGTTGGCCGGGGCGAAATCAATCCATTCCACCGGGCACAGGTTGAAACCGTACTGGTTTACCCATTCGCCGTCCACCAGTGCCTTGAGGACAAAATCACCGTTTTCCCGGCTCAGCATGAAGGTGTCGGCATCCTGCATGACGGGTGTGTCCAGCACATCCAGCCGCAACGGTTCGCGGATGCCGTAACTGCCGAAACCGAGGTCGCACAGCCATTCCGTTCCATCCAGCTTCACTACCAGCGCCGCATGGGTGCGCGGGCGTTTGACCGGGTAGAACATCGGGCGGGCGGCGACGAATTGCCATTCCACCCCCAGCGTTGTCAGCGCCATGGCGAACAGGCCGTTGATTTCGTG
>JBBIHI010000082.1:0-10339 GCA_037447095.1 Thiotrichaceae bacterium | reverse complement strand
CTAATCGTGTCCGGGGTGGCGGTGTGCCTGAGTCATGCTGCCATGACCGGACTTTTTCTTTGCATAAGGATAAGAGAGAAAACTATGTTGGGTTCCGTGGCCAAAGCGATTTTTGGCAGCCGAAATGACCGTCTGGTTAAGAGTTATTCAAAAATCGTCAAAAAAATCAATGCACTTGAGGAAGGAAGCAGTGCATTGTCGGATACCCAACTGGCAGCCAAAACGGCAGAGTTCCGCAGCCGTCTGGAACAGGGTGAAACGCTGGAAAGCCTGCTGCCGGAAGCCTTTGCGGTGGTGCGTGAAGCTGCCCGCCGGGTACTGGGAATGCGCCATTACGACGTGCAGTTGATTGGGGCGATGGTACTCAATGACGGCAAGATTGCCGAAATGAAAACCGGGGAAGGGAAAACGCTGGTCGCAACGGCGTCTGCCTATTTGAATGCCCTGCCTGGGCGTGGGATGCATGTCATCACCGTCAACGACTATCTTGCCCAGCGTGACGCAGCGCAAATGGGCAAGGTGTACGGCTTCCTCGGCATGTCTACCGGCGTGATCATCAATGGCCTGAATTCGGAAGAGCGCCGTGCCGCCTATGCGGCTGACATCACCTATGGCACGAACAACGAATTCGGTTTCGACTATTTGCGCGATAACATGGCCTTCCGCAAGGAAGACCGGGTGCAACGTCCGCTGCATTACGCCATCGTGGATGAGGTCGATTCCATCCTGATCGACGAAGCGCGGACACCGCTGATCATTTCCGGCCCCAGCCATGATGCTTCCCAGCTTTATATCGCCATTGACCGGCTTATCCCCACGCTGACCAAGCAGCAGGAGGAGGAAGGGCCGGGCGATTATTCCGTTGACGAAAAAGCCCGGCAGGTTTATCTCACGGAAGCCGGTCAGGAGCGTGCCGAGCAACTGTTGATGGATGCCGGTATCCTCAAGGACGGCAACGGCCTTTACGATACGGCCAGCATCAGTATCCTGCATCACCTGAATGCAGGGTTGCGTGCCCATGCCCTGTTCCAGCGCAATGTGGATTACATCGTGCGTGACGGCAAGATTGTTATCGTTGACGAATTCACCGGACGTACCATGCCGGGGCGGCGTTGGTCTGAGGGCTTGCATCAGGCGATTGAAGCCAAGGAGCAGGTGGAAATCCAGGCCGAGAACCAGACGCTGGCTTCGATCACCTTCCAGAATTATTTCCGCCTGTATGAAAAACTGTCCGGCATGACCGGTACGGCGGACACAGAAGCCTTTGAATTACAGCAGATTTATGGTCTTGAAGTGGTGGTTATCCCAACCCATCGTCCGATGATCCGTGATGATGCCAATGATCTGGTGTACCTGACGGCAGAGGAAAAATACGACGCCATTATCAAGGAAATTGAGGCGCAAGTGGCGAAGGGACGTCCGGTACTGGTAGGTACGGCTTCGATCGAAACCTCGGAACTGGTGTCCGGTAAGCTGAAAGCCTTGCGGATTCCGCATGAAGTCCTGAATGCCAAACAGCATGAGCGTGAAGCGCATATTATCGCCAATGCGGGCCGTCCGGGAGCGGTAACGATTGCCACCAACATGGCAGGCCGTGGGACGGACATCGTGCTCGGCGGCAGTCTGGACGAGGAATTGCGCCAGTTGGCCGAGCCGAACGAAGAAGCCGTCGCCAAAATCCGCAGCCTGTGGCAGAAACGCCATGATGCCGTGGTGGCCTCAGGTGGCTTGCACATCCTGGGGACTGAACGCCATGAATCCCGCCGGATCGACAACCAGTTGCGTGGCCGTTCCGGGCGTCAGGGCGACCCTGGTTCTTCGCGTTTCTTCCTGTCACTGGAAGACAACCTGATGCGCATTTTTGCCTCTGACCGGGTAAAAGGCATGATGCAGCGCTTGGGGATGGAAAAAGGTCAGGCGATTGAAGCGGGGCTGGTTTCCAAATCCATTGAAAATGCCCAGCGCAAGGTTGAGGCGCACAACTACGACATCCGCAAGCACTTGCTGGAATACGATGACGTTGCCAATGACCAGCGTAAGGTCGTTTATGCGCAGCGCAATGAACTGCTGGAAGCGGATGATATTGCTGAAATGATTGCCGCCATCCGCGAGGACGTGGTGGATGTCATTTTCTCTACCTATATCCCGCCGGGTAGTGTGGATGAGCAATGGGATGTGCCCGGCCTGCACAAACAGCTTTACACCGATTTCGGGGTGGACTTGCCGATCAGCCAGTGGCTGGCGAATGAAAAGGGTTTGTACGAGGAAAACCTGCGTGACCGGGTTCAGGAAAAGGTTGCTGATGTACTCAAGTATAAGGAAGGCATGATTGGCTCTCCCAACATGCGCCGTCTGGAACGCGACATCATGCTGCACGTACTGGATACCGAATGGAAAGAGCATCTGGCAGCAATGGATTACCTGCGCCAGAGCGTAGGGCTGCGTGGTTACGCGCAGAAAAACCCCAAGCAGGAATACAAGCGTGAAGCGTTTGAAATGTTTGAGGAATTGCTGGAGCGTATCAAGCACGATGTCATCGCATTCCTGATGCGTATCCAGTTGCAGGAGCCGCAACAGGCCATGGCAGAACTGGAGGAACACCCGCAACAGCCGATGGAGTTCAGCCACCCGGATGCAGACAGTGCATTCGCGGATGATGACGATGATGAAGTCGTCGATGCCGTGGTCGGTGGCGAAACTTATGAGCGTGAAGGCGAGAAAGTCGGGCGCAATGACCCGTGCCCTTGTGGTTCCGGCAAGAAATACAAACATTGCCACGGCAAACTGAATTAAGTTGCAGAGAAAGGAAAGCGGTTTATGGCAGTCAATTTGCAAGCACCTGAAACCCTGTTGCCTGTTGCGGGCGTGCGTCTGGCTTCGGTCGATGCGGGCATCCGCTACAAAAACCGCAATGACCTGCTGTTGATCGAACTGGAATCGGGCAGCCATGCTGCCGCCGTATTTACCCGTAATGCCTTCTGTGCCGCACCCGTACACGTTTGCCGCAGCCATTTGCAGCATTCCAGCCCGCGTTATTTGCTGGTCAATGCCGGTAATGCGAATGCCGGAACAGGTGAGCCGGGGATGCAGGCTGCCCGTGATTGCTGTGAGCAGCTTGCCGAACTGGCGGAGTGTTGGGCGGAAGAAGTACTGCCTTTTTCCACTGGCGTGATCGGTATGCCATTGCCAACCGATAAAATCGTCGCGGCTTTGCCCGGTGCCATGGCCAAACTGGATGAAAACGGCTGGATGGAAGCTTCCCGCACCATCATGACGACCGATACCGTTGCCAAGGCCATCAGCCGTCAGGTGGAAATTTTCGGCGAAATGGTCACGATTACCGGGATTGCCAAAGGCGCGGGGATGATTCACCCGAACATGGCCACCATGTTGGCTTACGTGGCAACCGATGCACTGATTGAGAAGGAAACCCTGCAACAGGTGCTGAATGCAGTGGTGGAGGAAACTTTCAATTGCATTACGGTCGATGGCGATACTTCTACCAATGATTCACTGGTGCTGATGGCGACCGGCAGTTCTGGCGTGTATGTTGGCAGTGCCGGTTTGCAGGCATTCCAGCAGGCCGTACAGGAGGTGTGTTTGTACCTCGCGCAGGCGATTGTGCGGGATGGCGAGGGTGCAACCAAGTTCATCAGCATTGACGTGCAAGGTGCAGCGACCCGTCACGAAGCCCGGGTGGTTGGCAATACCGTTGCCCTTTCCCCCTTGGTCAAGACTGCGCTGTTTGCCAGCGACCCGAACTGGGGGCGTATCCTGGCAGCGGTGGGGCGTAGTCCTGTCGAAGCGTTGGATGTCAGCCGCATTACCATCTGGCTGGGTGAGACCTTGCTGATCGAAAATGGCGAACCGGCAGCCACTTATCGCGAAGAGCTGGGTGCTGCCGAAACTGCCCATGAGGAAATTGCCATCCGCATCCATCTGGGGCGTGGTGAAGCTTCTGCTACGACCTGGACGTGTGATTTTTCCTACGATTACGTCAAGATTAATGCCGAATACCGTTCCTGAGTATTTGCATGTTGTTGCGGCTGTCATCCGTGGTACTGATGGCCGTGTCCTGCTGGCGCAACGCCCGCTGAACAAGCATCAGGGCGGTAAATGGGAATTCCCCGGTGGCAAACTGGAACGCGGGGAAACCCCGAGGCAAGCGCTTTCCCGTGAATTGAATGAAGAGCTGGGTATTACTGTTCAACGGGCGGATCCGCTGATCACGGTACGTCATGTTTACCCCGAGCGGGCGGTATTGTTGGATGTGTGGGAGGTGGTCGCTTTTTCCGGCGAGCCACATGGTCGCGAAGGCCAGCCAGTTGCCTGGTTTGACAGCCAGCAGATGCGCGGACTTGAGTTTCCACCTGCCAACCATCCGATTGTGACGGCGGCAAGCTTGCCTGATTACTGCCTGGTCACGCCTGAGCCAGAAAATCCTGCTGATTTCCTCCATTCACTTTCCCTGTCGCTGGATGCCGGTATCCGTCTGGTGCAATTCCGCGCGAAATCCTTGCCGGACGGGCGTTACGTAGCGTTGGCAAAACAGGCTGCGGAACGGGTACAGGCGGCAGGTGGCCGGTTGCTCCTGAATTCCCCGCCTGTGATGCTGGATGAGGCGGACGGTTTACATCTGACCAGCAGGCAATTGTGTGACTGGCGCGGCGAAACATGGCAGCGAAACGGCAAGTTGCTGTCTGCGTCCTGCCATAACCTTGCTGAGCTGGAGCTTGCGGCCAATCTTGGGGTGGATTTTGCGTTGCTGGCACCCGTTTTGCCGACCGCCAGCCATCCTGATGCTGCCACCCTGGGTTGGGAAACTTTCAGGTCGCTGGTTGATCAGGTTAATTTCCCGGTCTATGCATTGGGTGGGGTGCAGCCACAGCAGCTTGCCTATGCGCGGGAGCAGGGGGCAAGAGGTGTGGCCGGTATCAGTGCGTTTTGGGGAAAGCCGCTAGCCGTTTAGGCAGGTTGGTCAGGAATTAGCTGGCTGTTGATGCGCATGATCATGTCTTTCAGCAACAGTTTGCGCTTTTTCATGCGGGTAAGCCTGAACTGGTCGTGCTGCGCTTCGCTTTGTAAAGCCGCAATGGCTTCATCCAGCTCACGATGTTCCTGGGTCAGCTCGGCCAGTTTCTGGTACAAGATTTCCGTGTCAATATGCATGAAGGCAATTACTGGGTAAGGATACGGCGTTTTTCCTTGTAACGGATAACCACTTTCTTGTCATCCGGTTTGCTGGCCGGGGTGGCCTGCTGTGCGTAATCGGGTTTTTCCCAACTGCCGATTTCGTAGGAGCCACCTGCATCACGGCGCATTCCACCAGCATTATAGTTGCCGCCACCATCACGTTGTTTGCGTTGCGCCCCGCCATTCAGACGGCCATAGGGGCCTTTACGCTGGCGTGGGTCTGTTGCTGCCTGTGATGCGGCGCCAGCCTGTTGTGATTGATCCTGAGTGCGGGGTTTTTGTTTGCCACCCTGGCCAAATTGGCCGCGCCCCTTGCTTTTGTCCTGGGAGTGGTTGCTACGGCTGCGCTGTCCGCCCTGATTATTCTGGTGATTACGTGGCGAGCGCACGGCGGGTGTGAAGCCGGAGGTGTGTTCCAGTGGCGCCAGGCCGGGTAGTGTGCACTGTTCAATGGAATCGCCGAGGAAGGCTTCGATGCGCTTCAGGTTTTCACGTTCACGTGGTAGCACGACGGCAATAATCGCTTCTTCCCGCCCTTCAGAGGACAAACCTTGCAGGCGTGCCTCATATTCCTCAACCTTGTTGGGTAGCTCAAAGTTGATGATGTGTTCGTTGCCCTTAAAGGAGGGCGTTACATTATCCTGATCCGTATAAATCAGGATGGGGGAACTGTCGGTATTGCGCTCTTCTGTGGGCAGCTCAGCCGCGACTTCGGCAGTGTGGCCATGGTTGCTGAGGCTCTCTGCCAATGCCTTGGCGCTTTTGACCGTTTGGGTGAAAATGTAGGTTGGCTCCCCGGCAAATTCATCCAGCAGGTGATCCATCAGGGCAATCTTGTGGGTGTAATCATCAGCCAGATGCACGACTTGCGGCAGTTGCAGGAGCGGGTTGCGGTCATCCTCGATTTCAAGTTCTTCGGCTCCGGCCAGGACTGTCCGTGCGTAACCAGCAATATCATCATCCTTGCGTACAAAGGCAATGACCGGGCAGGCTTCGGAACGTTCGGAAAGGATTTTGTTGATCAGGCCATGCAAGCCTTTGTGGAAAATGGCACTCAGGTCGTCGATGACCAGCATTTCCAGCTTGGAAAAATCTGCCTTGTTGTTATCTACCAGATCATTCAGACGACCTGGTGTGGCAATCATCAAATCCAGCGGGCGGCGCAGCAGGCGCATTTGCGGCTGGTAAGGGCGGCCACTGACAATGAAACCGGAACGGATTTGCTGTTCGTCACCCAGCAAACGCTTGATGGTGTAATTGATCTGGTTTACCCGGTCGCGGCGGGAAGTCAGGATCAGCACGCGGGCATGACGGTGGTCTTCCAGTGGATGATTCAGTACGTGATTGATGGCCGGTATGAGGAACGCGCCAGTTTTGCCTGAAGCAGATTGAGTCCAGATAATGACGCTCTTGTTGGCGGTCATCAGGGGGATCAACTGTTTCTGCAAATCCGTCGGGCTTTCATAGCCAGCCGCCTCAATAGTGGCAGCAAATGTTTCGTTAAGACCTAATTCTGAAAAAGACAAGACACGTACTCCCCGTCTGTGAAAGGGTGAGAGTGGATTACATTAACGGCAAACGCCACATTACTGGCTAAAGGACGTACCAGCAAAACTACCCATGCTTCCGCTTCTTCCAAAAACCCGTATTTATGATTTGAATTACGGTATGGATACAGCTCATAACGCTATTATATCTGTTGCGTATAGTCAACAAGTATAAGCCCTTTGTGGTAAGTTTACATCACTGCTTCAACAGCTTTTTCAAGCCGGGAAGCGGCGATAACCTGCATACCTTCGATCGCGTGCCGTGGTTTGTTTCCTTTGGGGACGATTGCCCGCCGGAAACCGTGTTTGGCGGCCTCCCTTAACCGTTCCTCGCCGTTTGGGACGGGGCGTATTTCACCTGCCAGCCCAACTTCCCCGAATACGATCAGATCAGCAGGCAGAGGACGGTTGCGGAAGCTGGAGAGCGCCGCAAGCAGTAATGGTAAATCGGCTGCGGTTTCTGAAATCTTAACGCCACCGACAATATTGATAAAAACATCCTGGTCGAACATTGAAATGCCGCCATGACGGTGCAGGACTGCCAGCAGCATGGCCAGCCGGTTTTGCTCCATACCCAGGCTAACACGGCGCGGTGCAGCACCGTGGCTGGCATCGACCAGCGCCTGTAATTCCACCATTAACGGTCGGGTGCCTTCGCGTGTGACCATGATGACGCTGCCGGAAACCGGTTCATCATGGCGTGACAGGAAAATGGCGGAAGGGTTGCTGACGCCTTTCAACCCCTGTTCGGTCATGGCAAACACGCCCAGCTCATTGACTGCGCCAAAGCGGTTTTTGACTGCCCGCAGGATGCGGTAACGTCCGCCGGGGTCGCCTTCAAAATACAATACGGTGTCGACCATGTGTTCGAGTACCCGTGGGCCTGCCAGTGTGCCTTCCTTGGTGACGTGGCCGACAATAAATAATGCGGTCTGGGTCTGTTTGGCGAAACGTACCAGTTTGGCTGCCGATTCCCTGATCTGGCTGACCGAGCCGGGGGCGGATTGCAGTTGTTCCGTGTAAATGGTCTGGATGGAGTCAATGACCATCAGGCGCGGATTCTCCCTGGAAGCCAGGGTAATGATATTTTCCACGCAGGTTTCGGTCAGCAGGCGCAATTTGTCGGTGGGCAGGCCAAGGCGGCGTGCCCGCAAACCAACTTGTTGCAGGGATTCTTCCCCCGTGACGTACAGGCTGTTGAGTTCCTCTAGCTGGGTCAGGGTTTGCAGCAGGATGGTAGACTTGCCAATGCCAGGGTCGCCGCCGATCAGGACAACCGAGCCGGAAACCAGACCACCGCCCAATACCCGATCCAGTTCAGGTTGGTGGGTAGGGATGCGTGGGTCTTCGCTCAGGCTGACTTCGTGCAGGGAACGGATAATGGCCTGCTCACCAGCATAACTGCCATTGCGGGTGGTGGCGTTTTTGGATGCAGCAGGGGCAAGGCTTTCTTCCAGGGTATTCCATGCCCCGCAGTCGCCACATTGCCCGCCCCATTTGGTATGGATGCTACCGCAGGCGGTGCAATAGTATTGCAGCTTGGCTTTACTCATGTTCATCCGCCTGTGCACGCTGGATGCGCGGGTGGATGATCAGGGTCTTGACCGCATTGTTACGGGTTTTGCGGATTTCCATTGGATAATCATTGATCAGTACGGTCATGCCGGGAACCGGGATGGATTCCAGGTATTCGACAATCAGGCCGTTAACGGTGTTGGCTTCCTCAGAGGCAAACTGGCTGCCCAGTTGCCGGTTGACTTCGCGGATCGGGATGGAGCCATCCACCCAGTAACTGCCATCGTCCAGTTGCTGGATTTCACGGGTCTGGCTGGTTGGCGTGGTGGAAAACTCCCCAACGATTTCTTCGAGGATGTCTTCCAGTGCTACCAGCCCAAGGATTTCGCCGTATTCGTCAACGACCAGGGCAATACGCCGGTTTTCTTCCTGAAAGTTCAATAACTGCTGGGTCAGGGTAGTGCTGTTGGGAATAAAGTATGCCGGGCGGATGCTGGCCTCAAAGCGTTCCCGGTCAAGATGTCCGTCACGGAACAGTGGCAGCAGTTTGCGCAGGTGCACGAAACCCAGCACATTGTCGAGGTTTTCCCGGTAAACCAGTAGGCGGGTAAAATTGCTGCTGACAATCTGCTCTTCCAGGTCATTCCAGTCATCGTCCATGTCCAGCCCGGTCAGCAGGCTGCGGGGGATCATGATGTCCTCGACGGTGATGTGTTCCATGTCCATGACGCGCAGCAGCATGTCGAGATGGTTCTGGGGAATGTGGGTTCCTGCTGAGCGGACGACGCTGCGTAGTTCCTCATGGCTGAGGGCGGCACGGCCAACATCATCACTGTAGGCACCGAACAGGCGCAGGATACCATTGGTGATCAGGTTCAGCAGCCAGATGAAGGGAAACATGATTTTCATCAGCACCACATAGATACGTGATGAGACGAAGGCAATGTTTTCCGGGTGCATGGCCGCCAGGGTTTTGGGGGTGACTTCACCAAAAATCAGCAATACAAAGGTCAGGAAGCCGGTGGCAACGGCAAGACCCGCATCACCAAACAGGCGCAAACCCAGTAATGTGGCAAGTTGGGTAATGAGGATATTGACGAAATTGTTGCACAACAGGATCAGGCTGATCAGGCGGTCAGGCTTTTCCAGCAGTTTCTGGGCGAGCTTTGCACCGGCATGGCCTTTTTCGGCCTGATGCCTGAGTTTGTAACGGTTCAGGGACATCAGGGCCGTTTCTGAACCAGAGAAAAAGGCAGAGAGCAAAAACAATATCAACAGGCCACCCAGCGGGATGGCAAGTGGTATGTTGTCCATATTCACGACGGGTGTACCAGGAATTCGAGCACAAACTTGCTGCCAAAGAATGCCAGCATCAGCAGGGTGAAGCCGACCAGTGTCCAGCGGATGGCAATCCGCCCGCGCCAGCCGTACTGCCAGTGCCCAACCAGCAGGGTGGTAAAGGTGATCCAGGCGATAATCGACAGGATGGTCTTGTGGACCAGATGCTGGGCAAACAGGTTGTCAACATACAGCAGGCCACTGAGCAGGCCAAACGTCAGTAAAATAACCCCCACCAGGATCAGTTTGAATAACAGCACTTCCATATCCAGCAGTGGTGGCAGGGTACGGATCAGTCCAACCGGATTATGGTTGTGCAGATGGCGGTTCTGCCAAGCCAGTAAAATGGCCTGCAAGGCCGCCAGGGTCAACATGCTGTAGGCCAGCAAGGAAGTAAAAACGTGCACGCCGAGTCCGCTTGCCAGATTGATCAGGGGGCTGTTATCCGCGTCCAGCATGGGCAACAGCATGGCACTCAGGGTAAAGGGCACAACAAAAATGCCCAGCGTTTCCAGTGGGCGGCTTAGCATGGTGACAAACAGCAGTAGGCTGCATAGCCACATGACAATGGATGAAGCTGCTGCAAAATTAATGGAAATACCAGGGCTATGGGAAATGGCATCGATGATGCTTACGGCATGTAGCGTTTCCGCTGCCAACCATGCCATCACCAACAAATGCCGGTAGGCAGGGGGCTGGCCACGAAAGCGGTTACGCAGGCGTATGCCAATCAATAGCCATGTCAC
>JBBIHI010000081.1:0-10438 GCA_037447095.1 Thiotrichaceae bacterium | reverse complement strand
CGCTGGAGCAACACCGATACCTGCGCCTACCCCGGCACCAGCGCCAGTACCAACGCCAACGCCTTCGCCTGTACCAACACCCAGCCCCACCCCGGCGCCAGCGCCGACACCTACTCCTGCGCCCACCCCCACGCCAGCACCGACACCTGCGCCAACCCCGTCATGGTTGATGGATATGCTACGCCGCTGGTTTGGTATGTGATTGCGCCTGACGTCGTGCGCGGAAAAATGCCCTGAGGCTTTCCGCGCATTCTTCCTGCAACACACCACCGGATACTTCAATCCGGTGGTTATGGCGTTCATCGGTCAGCACATCAAATACGCTACCTGCCGCGCCCGTTTTGGGGTCGAAAGCACCGAACACCACCCGTTCCACCCGCGCATGGATCATTGCCCCCGCACACATCGGGCAAGGCTCCAGGGTGACATACAGGGTGGTTCCGGGCAGGCGGTAATTCCCGGCAGCCAGACCGGCTACCCGCATCGCCAGCATTTCAGCGTGGGCGGAAGGGTCGTGCAGGGTAATCGGCTGGTTCCACCCTTCCCCGATAATTTTCCCCTCACGGATCAGCACCGCGCCAACCGGCACTTCACCCTGTTCCGCCGCTTTCTGCGCCAAACCAAGGGCATGGCGCATCCAGTTTTCATCCTGTGTGCTCAAACATGACTTCCTGTTTCAGGTGCAGGTGGAGCCTGAACGCTAGCAGGCGCAGGTACTTTGGCTGCTTTAGGTGATTTGGGCGGGCGTTTCCGCCACAGGCCGCCTTGCCCGAATGCCTGCCAGCCCCAACGCAGCCAGCCCAGTACGGCAACCGCCAGCCACAGTGCCCAAGCCAGCATCAGCAAGCGGTAATACAGCAATGGCACACTGATCACCAGCGGCTGCTCCAGCACATTGCCGGAACGATCCTGATACCACAGCAGGTTTTGCGCCCAGGAACCATTTCCATCAACCTGCATATCCGGCAAGCCCAGCAAACCTTTGGTGACAGCACTCACCAGACTGGACAGCGCAATCAGGGTCAAGAGCAGCAAACCCATCTGCAACAGGTTGAATTGCCAGTAAGGCCGATCCTGCAAGGCAGCTTTGCCGCGCCATGCCATGACGACCAACCAGCCCGCCACCAATACCATGAGGTAAGGGCTGCTTTGGCTCAGGCCAATACCCAGCAGGAACCATTGCCAGCTTTTCAGTGGTGTCAGGCCGGAACGCCCCAACAATAGCGACACGAACAGCAGTACCGCCAACAGCCCCCAGAACAGTACCGCAGGCCCCTGCAACGGCCCATGCACCCACAATACCCAGCGGTCTTCGGGCAATTGCAAACGGAATTCACTGTTGACGCTTGGCAGACCCAAATCGAGTACCGGGAAGCGGTAACTGACTGGCATTGCCCCTGCGTCCTGCCATTCCAGCACCGCCTCCTGTTTTTTAGGCAGCAACGGCAGGATCACCTTGCGCCCCTGTTGCTGGATAGCCTGTTTGGTACCATCCACGGTCAGGCTCTTCAGCTCAGCCCCTTCCGGCAGGGTAATGCTGTGCTGCGAACCACGGCTGCTGTGCAGGTTGAGGCTCAGGCGCATATCACGGGCGCGTTTGCCCACTTCCACACTGAGCTGGCTGCCCAGGATGGTAACAGTCTGCCCTGCTGCCCCCTGTGGACGGCTGACGGCCAGTGTCAGGGTTTCACCTGCCCACGGCTTCCACAGCAACAGCCCCTGTTTGGCATCCTCCTCATAAGCATTCACCGGCAAGCCGCTGGCTTCCACATGCCAGACCGGGCTGGCGGCTACCTGCCATTCCTCCAGCCAAGAGGCATTATTGTTGGCGGCAAGCTGGATTTTCCCGGTTTGCGGCAGGCTCGACGTCCATTCCACGCTGTCCTGCTGCGGCTTGAGGTTGACCTGTACGGCTTTGTCCTTGACGGTAAACTGCTCGCTTAACGGTTGCTCACCGTCCAGCAGGGGTACGCTCAGGGTAATCGGCGCAGCGCTGTCCGACACACGGGTAATGGTGGTGGTAACGTACCAGTCCAGCCCCAGATCAAGCTGCCGCCGGATGGTGACGAATGCAGGCAGGGTCGGCATATCCTGGGTAGCCGCATCCGCCACGGCAGCCGTGCGGTTGAGCTGCAACTGGTCTTCGGGGACACCGTTATCACGCAGGCCATCGACTTGCCAACCTTCACCCTGCCAGGTGACGCGGTGCGGTTTGAGGTGTAACGGCAAGGCCAGATTGCTGCGACCCGGCAATTCCCCCTGCAACACGACATCATGTTGCCCTTGCTCCAGCACGACCCACAACTGTTGTTCATCATCACGGCGCAAGGTCTTGCTGGCCACCCCATCCACCAGCACGGTTTGCGGTAACCAGGTACTCTGGCTGCCCGGCAAGGGCACTGCCACCTGGGCTGCGGCCTGTACACGCAGCCGCAAGGTCAGGCTATTGGTCTGCAACTGCATGTCCATGGCATCCATTTGCGCACAAGCGGGCAGGCAATCCGGGGCGCGTAGCAAACGCTCCTGCAAACTTTGCAGCATATCGGCAGGTGGTGTTGGTGGTTCGCCTGCTTTCACCAGGGACGGCAAACCCGCCAGCAATGGCAGCACCAGCAACACGGCAACAGCGCTTGCCCCGGCTTTTCCGATAGAAAGCGCATCCTTCCAGCCCTTGCCTGCGAACCCGGACAATAGCGCCAGACGCAGGGCGAACAGCAGGAGCATGGCGATGCCCAGCACCTTCAGCAGGGAATACAGCAGCGGCGGAACCAGCCACAATCTGGCCTGCTCATCCGGGGTAATCACACCTGACCATTTCAGTTCCACCGTACTGCCCTGCCATTGCGGCAAACCGGGGCCGGTCTGGATCATGCTATTGGGGTCAATATTACGTAGATTGGCTTCACGCTTGGCATCCATACCAGATTTGGCGGAAAGTGAAGCCACGCTGTACCCTCCCGCCTGATCCGCACCGGCCCCCTGCCCTTTGGGGGCAGCCATTTTGCGTTCAAACTGCTGGGGTGCCTGTTCCTGCATGACATTGGTGGCAGCATCTGCCGCGACTTCAGCCTCTGGCGCGGCGGCAACCGGCGCTTCCGGCATGGGTTCGGGGGCGGGTAGTGCTTGCGCCATTTCGGCCTTGTTGCCCAATAGCAAACCACCGAAGCCTTCCGTACTGACTGCACCCTGCTCCAGTTGCGGGTACAGGGCGGTGCGGACGGTAGCAATGGTAAACGGCAGCACTACCAGCACCAGTGCCAGCAGGCTCAGCCAGCGGTAACGCTCCAGCCAGTTCCGCAAACCGGCATTAGCCGCAGGCACAGCACGCAGCAAGGCAACCACTGCCAACAGGTTAAGCCACACGTATTGCGGTGCATCGGGCAGATGCCAGGTCAGTGCCAAGGCGATACCTGCGGTTGCGCCCCATTTCCAGCCGTACAGGTAGTGGCTGGCCACAACAACCAGCAGCACCAGGAACAGGTCGAGCAGGTTCCATTGCTGCAACCAGGTAGCGGCAAGGTTATCGGTTCCCCATGCAGCAAACAGTAACCAGCCCGGCGGCAGATGCAGGGTCGTCGTCACTGCCTGCAACTGCTGTTGCCAGCCACTGACCGGCAAACCACCCCGCGCTTCATAACGGCTATCCGCTTCCAGATTCAGGTTGCGGCTGCGGACTTCCACGCCGTCCATTGACCCTTGCGCCTGCCGGGTAATCAGTTGCGGCTCGTTATCCAGGCTGACCCGCCCCAGGTGTATATCCGGCAATACTTCCAGACGTGATTCCTGCGCCAGCGCCCCGCTCAACTGATCCTGCAAGGTATAACCGCCACCGTCGAAATCCAGCCATAACTGGCGTTGCAGACTGAGTTGCGCAGGGCTGGAGGCCATGCCGCGATGTTGTTCCGCCAGTGTCATGTGGCTGCCATTGGTCATCAGGTAAGCAGGCAGGTTTGCCCATTCCTCGGGCAGGCGGGTCTGGCTGGGGTCAATGCTGTTCACATCTTCCACCTGCACTTGGCGCATACTGGGGTCAGCTTCAAACACCCACACTTCTTCACTCGGCCATGGTGCGGTACTGGCGGGCAAAGCCAACGAAGTCAGGTTGCCAGTGGCTCGCCCGGTCAGCTTGATCGTCCATTCACCGGGGCGCAGTTGCACTTGCAGCTTGCCGTCCCGCCCCATGCGGGTCGGTAAGGGGCTGTCCAGTCGCAGTGGAATGAAACCATCCAGCAAGACGGGGGCAAATTCCGCCTGCCGTTGCTTGCCCGCCACCCGTAACTGGATGCTGGTAATGACCTGCAAGGGATGGCTATCCTCAACCTTACGGAATACCTGCACATCGAGGTTGTCTTCGCTGGTTTCCTGGGTATTGCTGCTCAACCACAGGCTGCCCGTTGTATTGAACTCCGGCGTGGCAATCGTCTTGCCATTGACCGTAAGTTTGACCAGCCCGGTTTCCGGGGCGACAAACAAGGCTTCCGGCAATTTGTCCCAGAAGAACTGCCCGCTGATGTCGTAATGGCCTGCTGGCAAGGTCAGGGATGGGTAGCCATCCTGTTCGGTTACGGCCAATGCGGTATTTTCGCCGCCATGCACCTGCTGCGGCCAGTGTTGCGCATCTCCGGGCAAACGCACTGCCGTTTCACCGTAGACATCCCAGTGCTGGGTAAACGTACCACCACTATCGGTCAATTGCAGTTCCAGCGACCCCGGCCAGGCACATTGACGCTCTTCAGCGTTATACGGATAGGGGCAGTTACGGTCTTCGTGACCATCCAGAACCCAACCCACCCAGGGTTTAAGGGGTTCGGGAACCTGATCAGTGGTAAGCGGGGCAGCATGGATGCTGGCAGACAGGAGGCAAAACAGCAGTAGCGGAATAATACGCAACATGGTGATGTCCTATGGGTATCATTATTGTCACCCATTATCACCCGATGGGGGCATGGAGTACATGCCCCCGGTCAGCAAATCATTCCCATTCAATCGTGGCAGGCGGCTTCCCGGAAATATCATAAACAACGCGAGATATTCCCTTTATCTCATTGATAATACGACGTGAAACAATATCAAGGAAATCGTATGGCAAATGCGCCCAACGGGCCGTCATGAAGTCGATGGTTTCCACCGCCCGCAGCGCCACCACGTAATCGTAACGGCGGCCATCACCAGTCACCCCCACCGATTTGACTGGCAGGAATACGGTAAACGCCTGTGAGGTTTTATCATACAGATCGTGCTTGCGCAGTTCCTCAATGAAAATATGGTCAGCCAGACGGAGCAGGTCGGCATATTCCTTTTTCACTTCGCCAAGGATACGCACACCGAGGCCGGGGCCAGGGAATGGATGGCGGTAAACCATTTCCGGTGGCAAACCGAGTTCCACGCCCATCACCCGCACTTCGTCCTTGAACAGTTCGCGCAGTGGTTCGACCAGCCCCAGTTTCATGTTTTCCGGCAGGCCACCGACGTTGTGGTGTGACTTGATCAGGTGCGCTTTGCCAGTTTTGGCTCCAGCAGATTCGATCACGTCGGGGTAAATCGTGCCCTGCGCCAGCCATTTGGCGGAGGTCAGCTTGGCAGATTCTTCGTCGAAAATCTCGATGAACATGCCACCGATAATCTTGCGCTTCTTTTCAGGATCGGTCACACCTTCGAGCGCGGTGAGGAAACGGCTTTCCGCATCCACACGGATAACCCGTACACCCATATGCTCGGCGAACATCGCCATCACCTGATCACCTTCGCGGTAACGCAACAATCCAGTATCAACGAATACGCAGGTCAACTGGTCGCCAATCGCCTTGTGCAACAGCGCCGCCACCACGGAAGAATCCACCCCGCCGGACAAGCCGAGGATCACTTCATCCGACCCCACCTGTTCGCGGACTTTCTGGATGTTGTCTTCAATGATATTGGCGGTCGTCCACAAACCTCCACAACCGCAAATGTCACGCACGAAACGTTGCAGGATGCGCTTGCCCTGTTTGGTATGGGTAACTTCAGGGTGGAATTGCAGTGCATAGAAATGGCGGCTCTCGTCAGCCATCCCGGCAATCGGTGCGGAATCGGTGCTGGCCATCAGGGTAAAGCCTTGTGGCATTTCCGTGACCTTATCGCCGTGCGACATCCATACATCCAGCAGGCCGAAACCGTCCGGGGAAACATGGTCTTCGATTTCACGCAGCAATTCGGTATGGCCACGGGCACGAACCTGCGCGTAACCGAATTCGCAATGGCTGGACGCCTCCACTTTGCCACCCAGTTGCGCGGCCATGGTCTGCATCCCGTAGCAGATACCCAGTACCGGAATACCCAAGGTAAACACATTATCCGGCGCACGCGGTGGTTCGGCATCGGTGACGGATTCCGGGCCACCGGAAAGGATCAGCCCTTTTGCGCCAAAGTCTGCCACCGCCTGCGCATCCACATCCCACGGGTAAATTTCGCAATAAACGCCGACTTCACGCACCCGGCGGGCAATCAACTGGGTGTATTGGGAACCGAAATCAAGGATCAGCACGCGATCCGTATGAATATTCTGAGTCATCGGTTACACCCGGTAGTTTGGTGATTCTTTGGTAATGGTCACGTCATGGACGTGGGATTCCTTCATCCCGGCGCTGGAAATCCGCACGAACTGCGGCTTGGTGCGCATTTCTTCCATATCCTTGCAACCGACGTAACCCATACTGGAACGCAGACCACCCATCATCTGGTGAATGATCGGTGCCAGTGGGCCTTTGTAGGGAACGCGGCCTTCGATACCTTCCGGCACCAGCTTGTCGACCGCATTTTCGGAACCTTCCTGGAAGTAACGGTCGCTGGAACCTTTGGCCATCGCACCCAGTGAACCCATGCCACGGTAAGACTTGTAGGAACGCCCCTGATACAGCTCCACTTCACCCGGTGCTTCTTCGGTACCGGCAAACATGCCGCCCAGCATGACGGTATGCGCACCCGCTGCAATAGCCTTGGATATGTCGCCTGAATAACGGATGCCGCCATCGGCAATCAGCGGGACGCCAGTACCTTCCAGTGCTTTTGCCACGTTCATGACTGCTGAAATCTGCGGGACACCAACCCCGGCAACGATACGGGTGGTACAAATGGAGCCAGGGCCGATACCGACCTTGACCGCATCTGCACCGTACTTGACCAGATCCAGCGCGGCTTCGCCAGTGGCGATATTGCCGCCGATGACCTGCACTTGCGGGAAGCTGTCCTTCACCCACTTGACGCGATCCAGCACGCCCTGGGAATGGCCGTGTGCAGTATCAACCACAATCACATCCACACCCGCTTCGACCAGCGCACGCACCCGGTCTTCCGTACCGTAACCCACGCCAACTGCCGCACCAACGCGCAGACGACCCTGGTCATCTTTGCAGGCATTCGGGAAGTCGGTGGATTTCTGGATGTCCTTGACCGTAATCAGGCCGCGTAACTGGAATTTCTCATTCACGACCAGCACTTTTTCAATGCGGTGGGTATGCAGCAATTTGCGGATTTGCCCCTTGCTGGCGCCCTCTTCCACCGTGACCAAACGTTCTTTCGGGGTCATGATGGTGCTGACCGGCGCATCCATCTGGGTTTCAAAACGCAGGTCACGCCCGGTGACGATACCCACCAGGTCTTCACCGTCCACCACCGGCACACCGGAAATGTTCTTGGCGCGGGTCAAGGCCAGCACTTCACGGATCGTGGTATTAGGGCCGACGGTAAACGGATCCTTGATGATGCCGCTTTCGTATTTCTTCACCGCACGCACCTGATCCGCCTGCGCCTGGATGCTCATGTTCTTGTGGATGATCCCCAGGCCGCCTTCCTGCGCCAATGCGATAGCCAGACGCGCTTCCGTCACCGTATCCATCGCTGCTGACAGCAGGGGAATATTCAGGGTGATGTCGCGGGTCAGGCGGGTTTGCAGGTTGGCTTCAGCAGGCAGAACCGTGGAATGGGCTGGAACCAGAAGAACGTCGTCAAAGGTAAGGGCTTCCTGAAGGATACGCATGATGCTTATGTCCGGTCTGTGGGAAAGAAGCTCCTCATTATAAGGTTTGACCTTGAAACGGTAAACTGCTATCAATACGCACCAGAGTAAATCAGGATTTTTGATTTATCTCATTGCACAATACCAAAGAGGAGGAGCCGCTTGATGAAACTGAAAGCACTATTTATTGCAATCTCACTGTCCGCACTGGTTGCCGTTGCCTTTGCTGACGACAAGAAAGCTGACCCTGCAAAACCGGCGGAAGCCAAGGCTGACGCAAAAAAGGAAGAAGCAGTCAGCCTCAAGGATGGCGTATCTGCCGAGCTGAAAGCCGCCTATGAAGCTGCCGCCAAGGAAACCAAGGCAGTCCCGAAGGGCTTTGAATGGTTCTGGGGCGACAAGAAAGCCTCTGAACAACTGGATGATGGCGTCACGGCTGCCAATGATGGCAAAGACGAAGACGCCATGAAAATCTTCAAAAAAGTTGAAGCCGCAGGCAAGGCAGCCCAGACCCAGGCTGAAGCCGCCAAAACCGCAGGCCCGCATTTCTGATAACCCCTCACCCCACCCCTCTCCCTCAAGGGGAGGGGGGGCTTAAGAAGAAGCCGGGCAATGTCCCGGCTTTTTTGTTATGTTCCCCCCATGCAAACCGAACGTACCATCCTCAGCGTTTCCCAGCTCAATAACGAGGTCAGCCAACTCCTGACGCACGGCTTCCCCGCCCTGTGGGTGGAAGGCGAAATCTCCAATTTCGTGCGGGCATCGTCCGGCCACCTGTATTTCAGCCTCAAGGATGCCGGGGCGCAAGTGCGGTGCGCCATGTTCAAGGGGCGCACCCTGTCCCTGAAACTCAATCCGCGCAATGGCCTGAAAGTGCTGGTACGCGGCAAGGTCGGGCTGTACGAGCCGCGCGGCGAATACCAGTTCATCATCGAACACATGGAAGACGCGGGCGAAGGCGCCTTGCAACGCCAGTTCGAGGAACTCAAGCGCCAGTTGCAGGCGCAAGGGTTGTTTGCTGACGAACACAAAATCCCCCTGCCCGCTTTTCCGCGCAGCATTGGGGTGATTACTTCGCCAACCGGTGCGGCCATCCGTGACATCCTGCATGTATTGAAACGCCGTTGCCCGCAGATTCCGGTATTCGTTTACCCGGTACAGGTACAGGGCGAAGGGGCAAAAGAGCAGATTGTGCAGGCGATCCGTCAGGCTGACAGTGAACAGCGCTGCGAGGTGCTGATCCTTGCCCGTGGCGGCGGTTCGATAGAAGACTTATGGCCATTCAACGAAGCAATCGTCGCGCACGCCATCCATGCCTGCCGCACGCCGATCATCAGCGGGGTCGGGCATGAAATCGACTTTACCATTGCTGATTTCGTTGTTGATGTACGTGCGCCAACACCATCCGCCGCTGCCGAACTGGTCAGCCCGGACATGGCTGCGCTACAAACGCATGTGCAACGTCTTGCCGTGCAACTCCAGCGCAACCAGCAACGCCGCCTGCAAACGGCCCGCGAACACCTGTCCCGCTTGCAACAACGGCTGGAAAACCAGCGCCCCACCCACCGCCTGCAACAAAAAGCGCAACGGCTGGACGAACTCGCCGGCCTTTGTGGCAATGCCTTGCAACGCCATTTACAGCAACTGGGCAAACGTACCGAACACCTGAATACACGTTTGCACAACCAGTCGCCTGCCCGGCACATCCGCCTGCAACAGGAGCAACTCGGACGCTGGCAACAATACCTGAGCCTGCTGATCCAGCAGCGCCTCACCAAGGCACGCGATGTCTTGCACCTGCAAGCCGCGCAACTGCACGCCTTCAGCCCGCTGGTAACGCTGGACGGTCAAGACCGACATGATCGTGCGCAACCCGGCGGCAAGGTGATCCGCAGCACCGAACCGCTACGGCTGGGGCAAACCGTGTATACCCAGATGAAAGATGGCGAATTTGAAAGTGTGGTGACGGCAATCAACGGTTAAATGTTACCGCCGCCTACTTGCGTGACCTGAAATCATCAAACAGTTTGAAAACGGCCAGCAATACGCCAAACAATCCACCCGCTTTGGCAATCATTTCCAGCCCATTGCGATGGTGCTATAAATGGAACCCTCCAGCGCAAAACTTCCCTAAAACCAAATAAATTGGGATTCGTAAAAGCGGAAACCCAGCGCAGCCACCAGCGCCACTACCCATAGTAATACAATCAATTTCCAGCTCACCGGACACCCCTTCAACACCGTTGGGAACCATGGTTGCGGAATGTTACGGAGATAGCCTGAATTTGCAGGATTTATCACCTGCAAAACCAGCACCTATGCTTCGTTGACCGTTTGTATCAGGGATTGCTCTGTACACGACAATTTTCCTAATCAGCGGTTTTCAGCAGCAAGGTGACATTGCCATTTGCCTTGGCGATTAAGTTTGGAGGCCATAAAAACAGC
>JBBIHI010000080.1:0-10464 GCA_037447095.1 Thiotrichaceae bacterium | reverse complement strand
CGGGTGCTGCATCCGCCCTGGCTCGCCATGCTCGGGACGCACTGGCAGAGGCACGCTCCATCGCACGTGGACTGGCACCAGTGGAAATAGACCCGGCAGGACTAGGGACAGCACTCATAACACTGGCGGAACACACCCAGACGGCTTCCGACATCCGTTGTCAGGCACAGATCAGCGGCACTATCCGCATCTCCGACAGCCGGATTGCCACCCACCTGTACCGCATTGCCCAAGAGGCTGTCACCAATGCCATCAGGCACGCCAATCCACACTATATTTCCTTGAATTTACAACAGAAACCCAAACAACTTCTGCTCTGTATCAGCGACGATGGAAGCGGCCTGCCAGCCAATATTTCCCCCACTGCCGGTCTGGGGCTACACATTATGCGCTACCGGGCGCACTTGATCGGGGCGCAACTGAGTATCGGTAAAACCAACGGGACGCAGGTCTGCTGCACCCTGCCCATAGCGTAAGCCTGCACCAAAAGGGATTTTTTCAACTTTATCGCCCTGTCACAAACCTGTAAGATAAGCGCACTCCCATTGTCCAAAATATAAGCGAGTGATGCATGTTGAATGCTCATCTTTCTCCTGGGCCACTACCATCCCGGATGCAATTGACTGCGGATGGCAAACTAAAACATTTCCTGACTATCGAAGGGCTTCCACCGCTATTACTGGAGGAAATCCTCGACCGTGCCGAACAATTCGTGACCCTGCCCAACAAGCAGCAGAAAAAAGCCCCCCTGCTGCGCGGCAAAACCGTCATGAACCTGTTCTTTGAAAATTCCACCCGCACCCGCGTCACCTTTGAAATTGCCGCCCAGCGGCTGGGCGCGGATGTGATCAACCTCGACATCCGTACTTCTTCCGCCTCCAAGGGCGAAACCCTGTTGGATACGGTGCGTAACCTTGAGGCGATGAACGCCGACATGTTTGTGGTGCGCCATGAACACGCCGGGGCAGCGCATTTCATCGCCCGCTACTGCGCACCGCATATCAGCGTGCTGAACGCCGGGGATGGCCGCCATTCCCACCCCACCCAGGCGATGCTGGACATGTTCACCATCCGCCAGAAAAAGGGCAGTTTCCAGCCGCTCAAAGTCGCGATTGTCGGTGATGTACTGCATTCACGGGTGGCGCGTTCACAAATCCATGCCCTGACTACGCTGGCAACCGGCGAAGTGCGCGTGGTTGCGCCGAAAACCCTGGTTCCGGCGGGCATCGAAAAAATGGGCGTCAATGTGTTCCACAACATGGAAGAAGGCGTCAGTGATGCCGATGTGGTGATCATGTTGCGCCTGCAACGCGAACGGATGCAAACTGCTCTGCTACCTTCCGAACGCGAATTTTTCAAACTCTACGGCCTGACTGAGAAACGGATGCAACTCGCCAAACCCGATGCGATTGTCATGCACCCTGGCCCAATCAACCGGGGCGTGGAAATCGACTCACAAGTAGCCGACGGCAGCCAGTCGGTCATCCTCGAACAGGTCACGAATGGCATCGCGGTACGCATGGCCGTCATGTCCATGATCATGGGCTCACAGGCAGGAGGTGCTGCATGAATCTGCTGATACGCAACGCCCGCGTCATTGACCCTGCCAGCGGGCTGGACGGGCAACGCAATATCCTGCTCAACAACGGGCGCATCGCTGCCCTCGCCGAAGCCAACGCCAGCTTCAAGGCAGACGAGGAAATCGACGCCAACGGCCTGTGGGCATTTCCCGGCGGAATCGACCTTTCCGCCTGGCTGCGCGAACCCGGCCTTGATCACAAGGCTACCCTGCGCACCGAAACCCGCGCTGCCGCCGCCAGTGGCATTACCACGCTATGCTACCAGCCGGAGCCGGGAGCAAATTTCGACAGTGCCGCGCAGGTCAAGCTGGTCGATGACCTTTCCCAACGCAAGGCTACCGCCAGGGTACTGGTGGTCGGCAACCTCACCCAGGGCTTGAAAGGCGAGCAGCTCAGCAATATGGGCAGCCTCAAGAAAGCCGGGTGTGTGGCCGTCACCAATGGCTGGCAGCCGTTCAAGAGCCTGCAAACCCTGCGCCGGGCAATGGAATACGCCGCCACCCACGACCTCACGGTTTTTGTGTATCCGGTGGAACACGCACTGGCAGCGGGTGGTTACATGCACGAAGGCGAAGTTTCTGCCCGTCTCGGTTTCCCCGCCATCCCTTCCGCAGCGGAAACGGTGGCTGTCGCACAAACTCTGGCGCTGGCCAGCCATACCGGGGCACGGGTGCATTTCTGTCGCCTGTCCGCCAAACTCAGTGTGAAACTGATCCGTCAGGGCAAGGACAGTGGCCTCGACATCACCGCTGACGTGGCCGCCCACCAATTGTTCCTGACCGAAATGGATGTCAGTGATTTCAACCCGCTGTGCCACGTCATGCCGCCGCTGCGTTCGTCACGCGACCGCGATGCCCTGCGCGAAGGGCTGAAAGACGGCACGATTGACGCGATCTGTTCCGACCACCAGCCGCATGAACTGGATGCGAAACTGGCTCCCTTCCAGCAGACCGAACCGGGCATTTCCTCGCTGGAAACCTTGCTGCCCCTGACCCTGCGCCTCGTGGACGAAAATGTGCTGAGCCTGCCGGAAGCCTTGCGCAAAATCACCAGCAATCCTGCCCGGATTATTGGCAGCGAGGCCGGAAAAATTGCTGTGGGTGCGCCCGCCGATATAGTGCTGTTCAACCCGGAAAGCCTGTGGGAGGTTGACCTCAACGCCCTGTATAGTGCCGGGAAAAACACCCCGTTTGCAGGCTGGAATTTCAACGGCGCGGTACAACGCACCCTGCTGGCTGGCAATACGGTATTTGAATCCCCTCACCCCAGCCCCTCTCCCTCAAGGGGTGAGGGGTAATAGTGATCGAGATAGCCCTTTACGAGCCGGAAATTCCCCCGAATACCGGCAATATCATGCGCTTGTGTGCCAATACCGGCTGCCGTTTGCACCTGATCCATCCGCTCGGCTTTTCGCTGGATGAAAAACAGGTGCGGCGGGCAGGCATGGATTACCGTGATCTGGCGGTGGTGCAGGAACACGACAATTTCGCCGCATTCAATACCGCCATGCAGGGGCGTAGGGTATTTGCGTGCAGCACCAAAGCCAGCCAGACGTATGCGGATGCGGCCTTCCAGCCCGGCGACGTATTGCTGTTCGGCCCGGAAACACGCGGTTTGCCGGAAGCATTGCTGTTCAGCCTGCCGGATGAGCTGAAACTGCGTATCCCGATGTTGCCGGACAGCCGCAGCCTCAACCTTTCCAACAGTGTCGCTGTGATTGTCTATGAAGCATTGCGCCAACACGGTTTCCCGGAATTGCGGTAAACTCCCGGCATGAAACTGATACGCCGCATTTCACCCGCTTTGCCTTCCAACCCCGGCTGTGTTGCTACCATCGGCAATTTCGATGGCCTGCACAAGGGGCATCAGGCCGTGATCCAACACGTCGAATTCAAGGCCGAAGCGATGGATTTACCGGCTACCGTGATCAGCTTTGAGCCGCTGCCGATTGAGTTTTTCCGTTCCCCGCCACCGCCCCGTATTTACGCCCTGCGCGACAAGCTACGCCTGTTGCAGGAAATGAACGTCGACCGCTTTGCCTGCCTGCGTTTCAACCATGCGCTTGCCAGCATGGAGGCAGAGGATTTCGTACACAATATCCTGCTGGATGGCCTGAAAGTACGCTATCTGGTGGTCGGCGATGATTTCCGCTTCGGCAAGGGGCGGCGCGGCGATTACCACATGCTGCAACGGATGGGAGAGGAACAGGGAATGCAGGTGGTGGATACCCCTACATTCCTGCACGATGACGAGCGCGTCAGCAGCACCCGTATCCGGCTGGCATTGAGCACGGCGGAACTGGAACTGGCGGCGGAATTGCTGGGCAAACCCTACCGCATTTCCGGGCGGGTACGCCACGGTGACAAGCGTGGCCGCACCATCGGTTTCCCCACCCTCAACATGCGTGTCCCGCATTACGTTGCCTTGCGCCGGGGTGTATATGCGGTGCAGGTCGCTGGTTTAGGCGAAGCCCTGATCCCCGGTGTTGCCAACCTTGGCACACGCCCAACCGTGCATGGCCTGGAAAACCGCCTCGAAATCCACCTGTTCGATTTTAATCAGCAGGTTTACGGCCAACACATCTGCGTCGAACCGGTCACATTCCTTCGCGACGAAATGAAATTCGCCTCTTTCGATGACCTCAAAACGCAAATCGCCCGCGATGCTGAGCAAGCGCGGGCGATCTTCGGTCTTTAAGCCCCCCGCCCGCTTTGCGGGAGAGGGGTTTGGGGTGAGGGTGTCTTAACCTTCGTTATGATACCCCGTCACCAATTCCACCTCATTGCGTGAACCCATTACCACCGGCACACGCTGGTGCAAATCAGTCGGCTGGATTTCCATGATGCGTTTGTAGGCAGTAGTCGCCATACCGCCAGCCTGTTCAACGATAAAGCCCATCGGGTTGGCTTCATACATCAGGCGCAGCTTACCGGTCTTGCCCGCCGCTTTCATCTTGGTATCCATCGGGTAGATAAAAATGCCGCCACGGGTCAGGATACGGTGGATTTCAGCCACCATGGAAGCCACCCAACGCATGTTGAAATCCTTGCCGCGTGGGCCTTCCACACCCGCCAGACATTCGCTGATGTAACGCTGCATTGGTGGTTCCCAATAACGCTGGTTAGAAACGTTAATCGCAAATTCCTTGGTATCGGCAGGAATTTTCACGTCTTCGCGGGTCAACAGGAATTCCCCGCAATCCTTGTCCAGCGTGAACATGCTCACGCCCTTGCCGGTGGTCAGCACCATGATGGCGGAAGGGCCATACAGGCAGTAGCCGGCCGCAACCTGTTTGGTGCCCGGCTGCATGAAGTCAGCCGCAGTCGGGTTTTTCACACCTTCAGGCGCCTTGATGATGGAAAAGATCGTACCAACGGATACATTCACATCCATATTGGAGGAGCCATCCAGCGGGTCGAATGTCACCAGATAATGGCCGCGCGGGATGTGGCCGGGCAGGTTGTAAACCTCATCCATCTCCTCGGAAGCCAGTGCAGCAGCGTGGCCACGGGAAAGTGCTTCAATCATCACGTCGTTGGTGATGATGTCCATTTTCTTCTGCTCTTCGCCCTGCACGTTTTCGGAACCGGCGGAACCCAGGACACCGATCAGTGCGCCCTTGCTGGTCAGCGCAGCAATTTTCTTGCAGGCCAGTGCAATGTCATTCAGTACGCAACTGAATTCACCGGTTGCGCCGCTATGTTTACGTTGTTCTTCGAGGATAAATTGTGTCAGTGTGGTGCCAATTTGGTACATAACTCTAGTTCCAGAAAGTGAAAAATCTTAGAATTGCAGACGATACAAGCCCTTGCGGCTCGAGTCATGTCACGCATATTGGTTTATTATGATATGCTTATACTGGCCTTGTAAATAAAAAAAGGCGAACCCGGAGGCTCGCCAGACTTGCGAGGGAGTATTATAACTTTTCGTATTTACTATTGAGTGTGTAGTGTTACTACGGGTAGGTCGCATCAAGGATGCGTCGGGTTCAAAAAATTTCAAAAATTTTTCACCTGCCTACAGGGCACACACGGGTTGGCGCATTCCATCAGAAAAAGTAAATTTTATTAGAACCAAATAAGAGCAGAGAGCGACATAGCAAATGGAAGGCTATCAACAAGATTCCACGTCCCAGGCAGGGCAACGCCTTCAGCTTGAAGACGAGGCTTTACTGGAACGCATCAGTCAGGGCGATCAACAGGCGTTCAGTCAGTTGTATGTGCGTTACCAACCCAGGTTGGTGAAGCACTGTGCCCGTGTCCTGCGTGATGATATTGCGCAAGCGGCTGATCTCGTCGATGAGGCAATGTTTGACGTATGGCGGTTTGCCGGAAGTTTTGCAGGCAAGTCCAAACCATCCACGTGGATTTATTCCATTGCCCGCAACAAGGTCATTTCCTGGTTACGCAAAACCTCGGAAGTGACCCTGGAAGATGAGTCAATTCTGGACACGCTTGTGGATACAGCCGCGACACCCCATGAAGAATTGGCTATGGATGACGTGAAACAACACTTGCTTCGTTTGATGGATCAACTGAGTGATGAACACCGGGAGATTCTGAGGTTAACCTACTTTGAAGACCTTTCCATCAAGGAAGCTGCTGACATTTTGGGGATATCCGAAAATACCGTCAAAACCCGCATGTTTTATGCCCGCAAACGGATGGCGCAGTTGCTGGATAAGGCAGGCATTACTGGCTTTGACATGTAAATAACCGGGAACCACATGAAACAACAACCACCAGATACAGAAGCAGCCCGTCTCCTGCTGCCGTGGTACATCACCGGCAAGCTCAGTGAACCTGAAAAACAGCAGGTAGAAGACGCTTTAGCCAGCGACCCCGAATTGCAGGCGGATTACCAACGCGAACGGCGGATGGTCAGCATGATCCGGGAAAACACCTCCCTGCTGGAACTGGCTGCCGTTGACACCACCAACCAACGGCTTGACAAGCTGCTGAAACGCATTGAGCGTGAAACACCTGCGGAATCCCCGGCCCAGCCCGCAAAACCTGGGCAGCGCCAGCCTGTATCCACCAGACCACCCCTGTTGCGGCGTCTGCGCGAATGGTTTGATTTTTCCTGGCTGACGCCTGCCAATGCCGCTTTTGCCTCGCTGCTGGCCATCCAGATCGGTGTGGCCGGGTGGTTTACCTACCTGAATGCAACAAAACCGGAAACCATTTATACCTCCGCATCCGTGGTTGAGGACACTACGGCAGTTGGTAAACCCAGTGGCATGACCTTGCTGATTGACTTCAAGGACGATGCCGCCGCCCGGCAGATACGTGAATTCCTGCTGAAGTGGAATGCGCACATCATCGACGGGCCGGATGCCAATAATCTGTTCAGGATTGAAATCCGCGATGCCCCCGCCGCCGATAAACGTTCCGAGCTGATCCTGCAAAAAATAAAGCAGGATCAGTCTGTCAGCAATTTCATTGGCCGGGAATTTTGATCCCAAACCACACTCCGGTTAAAGTCCTGTTAACCGACTCCCAACGTCCACCACACCAACCAAGATTGCCATGCTGACAACCAGACCCTTCATCTTTCCGCTACTTGCCTTATTCCTGAGCGCCTGCGCCCCCGTAAAAGAGTACAAGGTGACAGGGACGACCCTGAACACCGTATCCTGCCAGATCAAAGGCATGTTATGCATTGAGGGGCATACCTTCCGTCCGGTTGATTATGAAAAGAACGAAATGCTGCTCACCTATGACAGCAGCAAACCGGATGAAGTCGCAGATGACATCATGAAAAAATACCGGCTGCGGGCAAAGCGTAGCGACAAGCTGGATTCCATCAAGACCACCCTGATTACCGCCGCCACCAACGGGCAAGACCCCTATGACGTGGTGCACGCCATCAAACAGCATGAAACCGATGTCGATGCAGCCACCAGCAATTTTTACGCAACTGCCAACATTCCAGACACAGGCCCGGCAGCTTACCCACTGGGCATGACCGGCATCAGCGCTATCCGTAGTCATACCGGTGGGAAAGGCGTGGTAATCGGCATGATTGATACCCCTGTTGACATGACATACGGCGACTCACTGGATACATCCATTAACCGTATCGACTTGGTTCGCCCCGGTGATGAGCAGAACCGCCTGCATGGCACGGAAGTGGCTGGCGTACTGGTCAGCAAAAACCCACGTATCGGCATTGCCCCGGAAGCCAAGCTGTTGGCCATCAGCGCCTTTAGCTCCAATCCGGCCAACCCTGGCGAACACCGCAGCAACTCCGGGCTGATTGCCCGCGCCCTGGAACTGGCCATCAAGCAAAAGGTCGATGTCCTCAACCTGAGCTTTGCAGGCAAATCAGACCCCATCGTTGACAAGCTCATCAATGCCGCCCTGCAACAAGGCATTGTGGTCGTTGCATCCGCCGGCAATGGCGGGCCAAATGCCCAACCAGCCTACCCCGCCGCCATTCCCGGCGTCATTGCGGTCACAGCAGTCGACAAGGGGGAAAACGTATTCCAGCAAGCCAACCGGGGCGATTACATTACCCTTGCCGCACCGGGGGTTGGCATTCTGACGACAGCACCACACGACAGCTTTCATGTGTCCAGCGGCACCTCACTGGCAACAGCCCATGCCTCCGGTGTGATCGCCCTGCTCATGTCACTCAACCGGCAAGGTTTCACCCCATCCCTGCTGGACAAAACAGCCATCGACCTTGGCCCTCCCGGACGCGACCCGGAATACGGCTATGGCTTGGTAAGTGCAGAACGCGCCATTAGTGCTATCGGCATCCATTGACAGGAAAACTCCCGAAAATTTGACTTGCAGCAAGAAATCCCCAGGAAGTTGCCTAGCGCCGGAAGCATTTTGATTTAGCTCAAAGCGGCAGGTATCGCCCCAACCTACGATAAAGCCAGATTTACCAGAAGGAGCGATATTCTATGGCACATTTTTTCTCTAGCGCACAAGGCATTGTTTTCATGTCTGTTTTCACCATTGTGTTTATTCTTGGATTCCTGGGCTATCTGTTCTGGAAATTCCTGAAGCTGTCCAACCACAAGCCACAACCGGGTGAAAAAACCTGGTAAGCAAGGCTCAGGTTTCAGCCAGCCAGTCACGATGACGGAGAAAGTCAGTGTAGAGTTTTGCTTCTGCACTGCCTGCTTCCGGCTGCCAGCCATAACGCCATTTCACCAATGGCGGCAGTGACATGAGGATGGATTCGGTGCGTCCACCGGATTGCAGGCCGAACAATGTCCCCCGGTCATACACCAGATTGAATTCCACATAACGCCCACGCCGGTAAAGCTGGAAATCACGCTGGGTTTCGGTGAAAGGCAAACTCTTACGCTTGGCAACGATTGGGCGGTAAGCCTTGATGTAGCCATCCCCCACGCTGCGCATGAACGCGAACGTTTTCTCAAATCCCCAGGCATTCAGGTCGTCGAAAAACAGGCCACCCACACCACGCGGTTCATTGCGGTGTTTCAGAAAGAAGTATTCATCGCACCACTGTTTGTAGCGGGCATACGCATTTTCCCCGAACGGGTCACAGGCAGCCTTGGCAGCGGTGTGCCATTGCACACAATCTTCCTCGAAACCGTAATACGGGGTCAGGTCGAAACCACCACCAAACCACCACACCGGTTCCTCGCCTTCTTTTTCAGCCACAAAGAAACGCACATTGGCATGTGAGGTCGGAACCATCGGGTTATGCGGGTGAATGACCAGTGAAACGCCCATCGCCTGGAAACTGCGCCCTGCCAGTTCCGGGCGTTGCGCCGTAGCCGATGGCGGCAGTTTATTGCCGAATACGTGGGAAAAGTTGACACCGCCCTGCTCGAAAACCGCACCGTTGCTGATCACCCGGGTACGGCCACCGCCACCACCGGCACGATCCCAGGCATCTTCAACGAATTTCGCACTGCCGTCTTCCGCTTCCAGTTGGCTGCAAATGTCATCCTGCAATGCCAACAAATACGCTTTGACTGCTGTAATATCAACTTGCGACATGATGTCCGCCCCTTGTTACCCTAAAGGACGCATTGTAACGGGAGAAACAGGAAACGTCTTGCGGCCTGCAACTCAATACGGCCTTTCACCTACCCAGTTGCCGGGCGGGTTGTAGTTACATGCCCACAGTTGCGCCTTGTCTGGGCAAACTGTCATGCCGCAACCGACTTCGGTGGTGGTGCGCCACACCATTTGCGTGTAATGCCCGCACTGTGCGCCGGGGCGGCAATTGTTCCCTGCGTAATTGTAATCGGCTTTTTCGTCCGCCCAGTCCTGCGCCACTTTGGCCGGGCTGATGGTTTGCACCTCAATGCGGCCATCTGACCAGCGCAGCGGGCTGCCCCAATACAGGTTTTCGCCGACATCCAGCAGATTGGCACGGGCGTGGGAACGGTGCTGCATATTACAACCATTATTCAGCGCCAGATGTTCCGCCCATTGCTGGGCATAGGCGGCAAGCTGCCCTGACCAACGTAAAGGCGGGACACCGACCGAAGCACGTACCTGATTATGGCTTGCCAGCATACCCTGCATACTGGCGGGTTCAACATCGGGTTGGGGTGGCGGCACATTGCCGACCGGAACAGCACCTACTGTCATGCAGGCTGAACACAATAATACGCTACCCAACACCAATAAACGCTGCATCATAAAGCTCCCTCAGCGGACATACGGATTATGGCGGCGCTCCATGCCTATTCTGGTATTCGGGCCATGCCCCGGCACAACGGTGACATCATCACCCAGCGTCCATAGCTGTGTCTTGATAGAGCCCATCAATTGCTGATGGTTCCCACCGGGGAAATCGGTACGCCCGATGGAACCCTGGAACAGCACATCCCCGGCAAACAACACCTCACTTTCCCGGTGGAAAAACACCACATGGCCGGGCGTGTGGC
>JBBIHI010000079.1:0-10532 GCA_037447095.1 Thiotrichaceae bacterium | reverse complement strand
CCAGCAAGCGAACCTGTTTCTCGGTGTAACCGCGCTTCATCATGCGCTCGACAAAGTTGTCGTGCTTGCGCTGTTCATCCGCCGACGATTTCGCGCCGTAGGAAATCACCGGTAACAAGTCTTCGGTGCTGGAGAACATTTTCATCTCGATGACACGACGTAGTTTCTCGTAACTCGTCCAGGCCGGGTTGCGCCCGTTATGGTTGGCACGCGCCCGCAGCACAAAATTGACGATTTCATTACGGAAATCTTTCGGGTTACTGATCCCGGCGGGCTTTTCGATCTTTTCCAGATCAGCGTTTAGCGCCGCACGGTCAAGCAACTCGCCCGTTTCAGGGTCACGGAATTCCTGATCCTGAATCCAGAAATCAGCATACGTCACATAGCGGTCAAACAGGTTTTGCCCATACTCGGAGTAGGACTCCAGATACGCGGTCTGTATTTCCTTGCCGATGAAATCGACATAGCGCGGCGCGAGGTATTCCTTGATGAAACGGATATAACGCCCCTGCACTTCCGCCTGAAACTGCTCCTTCTCAATCTGGCGTTCCAGCACATACATCAGGTGTACCGGGTCAGCCGCCACTTCGGTTGCGTCGTAGTTGAACACCTTGGACAGAATCTTGAACGCGAAACGGGTGGAAAGGCCGCTCATGCCCTCGTCAACGCCTGCCGCATCCTGGTATTCCTGGATGGTTTTGGCTTTCGGGTCGATGTCCTTAAGGTTCTCGCCGTCATAAATCCGCATTTTGGAAAACAGGTTGGAGTTTTCCGGTTCTTTCAGGCGCGACAGGATAATGAATTGTGCCAGCAATTTCAGGGTATCCGGTGCGCAAGGCGAGGCAGCCAGTGAACTATTGATCAGCAGTTTTTCATAGATTTTGATTTCCTCGGTCACACGCAGGCAATACGGCACTTTGACGATGGAAACCCGGTCAATGAACGCCTCATTATTGCGGTTATTCTTGAATGTCTGCCATTCGGATTCGTTGGAATGCGCCAGGATCACCCCGGAAAACGGGATTGCACCGATGCTTTCCGTGCCGTTGTAATTGCCTTCCTGGGTAGCAGTCAGCAGTGGGTGCAGCACCTTGATCGGCGCCTTGAACATTTCCACAAACTCCATCAGCCCCTGATTGGACAGGCACAAACCACCGGAATAACTGTAGGCGTCGGTATCATTCTGCGGATAATCTTCCAGCTTGCGGATGTCGACCTTGCCCACCAGTGAGGAAATGTCCTGGTTGTTTTCATCGCCCGGTTCGGTTTTGGAAACCGCAATCTGGTTGAGGCGGGACGGATAGCGTTTGACCACACTGAACCGGGTAATATCACCGCCAAACTCGTGCAGGCGTTTGACCGCCCATGGCGACATGATGTTTTTCAGGTAACGGCGCGGAATGCCGTAATCCTCTTCCAGGATTGCCCCGTCTTCCTCGACATTGAACAAACCCAGCGGGGATTCATTAATCGGCGAACCCTTGATGCAATAAATCGGCATCTTTTCGATCAGCGCTTTCAAACGCTCGGCCAGCGAGGATTTACCACCACCGACCGGCCCCAGCAGGTAGAGTACCTGTTTGCTTTCTTCCAGACCCTGCGCAGCATGACGGAAAAACGACACGATCTGCTCAATGCTGTCTTCCATCCCGTAAAACTCGGGGAACGCCGGGTAATGGCGGATCACCTTGTTGGAAAAAATCCGGCTCATGCGTGGGTCGCGGGAAGTGTCCACGATTTCCGGCTCACCGATAGCGTGTAACATGCGCTCCGCCGCTGTCGCATAAGCCATCGTGTCACGCTTGCAAATATCGAGATATTCCTGGAGTGTGTATTCTTCTTCTTGTAAGGCTTCGTAGCGGGACTGATAGTGGCTAAAGATTTTGCTCATTGTATTCCCCTTGGCTTGTGTACGGCGGATAATCCTCCCGCCATCCTTTTATTTTTAGACTAAAGTAACGCAGAAATGTTACTTGTTATGACAAAGATTCGGCTGGCTACAATTTAGTCCAAGCGTGGCACATTCACGATAAATAACAGATGAATGGCAGAAAAAAGCCCCGACCTGCAAAACAGGCCGGGGCTTCCCTATCAAGAGAGGCTTATGCAGCACTTATCAATGGGCATCCCATGAGTCGCATTCCTCTTCGGTCAGGTGCGCACCCGGATGTGCAGGCATCACGAAAGAATCGGTCAGGAAAGCTTCATTGGGTGCTTTATAAACCAGAACGACACTGGAACCGCTGCGCAGCAAGCGGACGGTGGATTCCAGACGGCGGTCAGGCCACCAGATCATGACGCGGGGCGTATCGGTAGCTGGACGCAGATCACTATCGTCGTCCATAAAATACAGGGAGCCGACCATTTTCTTGTCGGTATCATACAGGTGGATTTCAGCCCATACACCGTGGTGGACATGGCGGTGGATAATACGGTAAGAAGCGATGGCATACTGTTTCATTATGTGTTCCTCCATGAAACAACTGACTATGATTTGCGGGAATCAAACTCCCTCGCACTTCAAGTCTAGTCCAGCCATGGGGAAGCATTCAGCCTGCCGACAAACGGTAGCAAACCGGGTTAATTCCGGTTAACGGTCAAACACCAGCGCCGCACCAGGTGCGGCGACTTCCAGTAATGCCCCGTCTTTCCATACCAGTTGACCATTCACCAAGGTTGCGGCAATGCTGGAACGGAACTCATAGCCATCAAACGGTGTCCAGCCGCATTTGGAAAGGCTATTGGCATGAGTGGCGAGGAACGGTTTTTCCAGGTCAACCAGCACCAGGTCGGCCCAATAACCTTCGCGGATATAGCCACGCTCACGGATATTGAACATCTCGGCAACTGCATGGCTGGTCTTTTCGACAATGAATTCCAGCGAGAAAATGCCGTCGTGGTAGTGTTCCAGTACCGTTTGCAGTGCATGTTGCACCAGCGGCAAGCCGGATGGTGCCTTGAAATAGCTGCTGTTCTGCTTTTCATCCCAGGTATGCGGGGCATGATCCGTCCCAATGACATCCAGACGGCCATCCATCAGTGCCTGAATGATACCGGCGCGGTCTTCAGCCGTCTTGATTGCCGGATTGCACTTGATCAGCGCACCTTTACTCGCGTAATCCTCATCCGAGAAATGCAGGAAATGGACGCACGCTTCCGCCGTGATCATCTTGTCTTGCAACGGCGCATCGGAAAACATTTCCGCTTCCCTGGCGGTGGAAATATGCAGGATATGCAGGCGGGTTCCGCAGCGTTTTGCCAGCTCCATTGCCAGCGAAGACGATTTGTAACAGGCTTCCTCACTACGGATGGTCGGATGCAAAGTAAACGGGATATTGTCGCCGTAGATACTGCGGTAACTTTCCTCATTCTCCAGAATGGTCGGGGTATCCTCGCAATGCGCGGCAATCAGGGTAGGTGCATGGGTGAAAATCCCTTCCAGCACTTTCGGGTCATCCACCAGCATATTACCGGTGGATGCACCCATGAAAACCTTCACGCCACAGGCATCCTTCGGCTCAAGCGCCTTGATGGCCTCCAGGTTATCGTTGGAAGCCCCCAGATAGAAAGCATAATTGGCCATGCTGCGTCCTGATGCCAATTGCTTCTTTTCATTGAGGATTTCGGAAGTCAGCGTATTCGGGATGGTATTCGGCATGTCCATATAGCTGGTAATGCCGCCCGCAACGGCGGCACGGCTTTCCGTCGCCATATCCGCTTTATGGGTCAGACCCGGCTCACGGAAATGCACCTGATCATCAACCATGCCGGGTAACAGATAGCGTCCATTGGCATCCAGAACGTCTGCCCCACTGGCGTCGAAATTGTGCCCTATGGCTTCAATGCGGCCATCCCGGATCAATACATCAGCCTGGGTAATCTGCCCTTCATTGACCAGATTGGCATTGGCAATCAACAGTGGACGCATGGGAAGCTCTCCTTGAAGTCAGGTTTCCCGCTCAAGAATCAGGAAAGTACACGAATAGGGGTTTTTGGCATCCGCCGGAAACGCTGTACGCTCCAGCTCACGCCATGCATACTGAGTATAATCAGGAAAAAATGTATCGCCAGATAAATTGGCTTTAATGTGCGTCAAATACAGACGGTCTGCACGGGGAAGAAAATGCACATAAATTTGCGCCCCACCGATGACCATGACTTCCGGTGCATCAGCCACCAGTGCCAGTGCCTCATCCGGGGAACCGACCCGTGCCGCCCCCTCCGGCTGAAAAGCCGCATCGCGGGAAATGACAATATTCTTCCTTCCCGGTAACGCACGCCCGACCGAATCCCAGGTTTTCCGCCCCATGATCACTGGCTTGCCAAGGGTCTGACGCTTGAACCAGGCAAGATCGGCAGGCAAATGCCACGGCATCCCCCCTCCCAAACCAATCACACGCCCGGGAGCCATGGCACTGATCAGGGAAAGCATAGGCTTACTTTACTACCCGCAAGAATGATGGGCGTTGCTTGTTGCCCGGCTTGGGCGGCTCAGGCTCTTCATCCTGTTGCCCGGTAGAGGAGAACTCGGCATCCACGACCTCCTCACTATCAGGGGCATCGTCATCTGTATCAGGAACAGCGGCCAGAACGGGTGGGCTTGCCTGATCTTCCGGGGTGGATTCTGCATATTCATCGGGCGGGAAACTGATACCGTCCTGGGTTTCGCGCGAATAAATGGCCATGATCGACCACATCGGCAGGTAAATGGAAAACGATTTGCCATTGAAACGGGCATTGAACGTCACTTCATCATCCCGCATCATCAGGTTGCTTGCCGCACTCATGCTGACATTCAACACAATGCTGCCATCTTTGACGTATTGGCGCGGCACGCTGACTTGTGGGGAACGCGCATCCACCAGCACATGCGGGGTCATGTTGTTATCCACGATCCATTCGTAGAAAGCGCGTAACAAATAGGGACGTTTCGGGGTCAGTTTCATGGGCGGATGGATTTTTCTACCTTGCTCAAAGACTGTTGGAAAGCATCCCTTGAAAACACACGATCCATGTAACGCAAAATCGGCTTACCCTGTTTTTCGGGGACATCAATGCCGTATTTGGGCAAACGCCACAGGATCGGCGCGATGGTGCAATCCACCAGCGAGAATTCCTCACTCAGGAAATATGGCTTGACGGCAAACACTTCCGCCGCCGACAGGACACTTTCGCGCAGGATTTTACGCGCTTGCGAGGCAGCCGCTTCATTGCCGTCCTCGATGTCCTGAACCAGGGAAAACCAGTCTTTTTCAATACGGAACAGTGCCAGACGCGAATGTGCACGTGTCACCGGATCAACCGGCATCAACGGAGGATGCGGGAAGCGCTCATCCAGATACTCCATGATGATGCGTGCATCATACAAAACCAGATCACGGTCAAGCAGTGTCGGGGTGGTATTGTAAGGGTTCAACTCCGCCAATTCTTCTGGCTTGTTATCGGGGTTGATGTTCAGGATGTCAACGGTAATATCCTTTTCCGCCAACACAATACGTACACGGTGACTGTCAGCACAGTCAGGCTCGGAAAACAGTGTCATTACAGATCTTCGGCTGGACAGCGAAGCCATAAATGCGTAACTCCCTATACTGAAAATAAAAAAGCCACTCTATTTTATACTAGAGTGGCTTCAAGGTGTTATACCGGAACAGGATTAATGGACATCCTTCCAGTATTCTTTCTTCAGGAAGTACGCCAGAATGGCGAACAGGCCGAGGAACAACAGTGTAAACACACCGTAAGACTTGCGGTTCAACTGGGCTGGTTCACCGACATAAGTCAGGAACGCCGTAATGTCACGCGCCACCTTGTCATACTCGGCGGGGGACATTTTGCCCGGCTTGACCATTTTCAGTTCACAATGCTCAGGTGCATTCTCGCCTTCGCCTTCCTTGGTGCACTCCTGCTCCTGGAAGCCTTGCAGTTCCCACAGGACATGCGGCATACCAACGTTGTGGAATACCACATTGTTCACGCCCATTGGGCGGCTTGGGTCAAGATAGAATGACTTCAGGTAGGTGTAAATCCAGTCTGGACCACGCAGGCGGCCTTCCAGGGACAGGTCTGGTGGCGGCGCACCGAACCATTCCGCAGAGTCCTTCTGGGAAATGGCGTTCTTCATCAGCTCACCAGCCTTGGTTGGCTCACCCGCAGTCCGGGTAAAGATCAGGTTTTTTGCTACCTGTGCATCAGTCAGACCCAGGTCTTTTGCGACACGGTTGTAACGGCTGAAACCCAGGGAATGGCAACCCATGCAGTAGTTGGCGAAGTATTTCGCACCCACTTGCAGGCTGGCCTGATCGTGAACATTGATATTCGCCTTTTCCAACGGCACGCCGCCTTCATTGGCAACCGCAACGCCTGAAACCAGCACAGATGCTGACAGTGCGAACATTACACTTGCAATAAACTTTTTCATGTTGCGCACTCCTTAATGACCTGTAACTCGTTCAGGAACCGGCTTTTCTGCGTTGCAGCTTGATTTGAAAGCAGGCAACAGCAGGGTAACAGCCAGATAGATAACTGGCCAGACGAACTGCATGATCATCTGGGAAGTTGCATCACTGTCACCCGGCGTAAAGCGGAACACCACGTCATAAGCGGCAACCGCGCCCAGCAGGATACCGAACCACATGACATACTTCGCCTTGGCTGGATAATTGTGAATCCACAACACCACGAAGAACAGGAAGTAAATTTGGGTCATACGGGTTCCCAGCTCCTTGAATACCGGCGTGACAGGCTCAACACCCATCCAGCCCAATACCATGAATACAACAGCGAACAGGATCAGGTTCATCTTGTGCGCATTGTTACGGTAGCGCCAGGATTTGATCGGGTTACGGTCAATCCATGGCAGGGCAAACAGCACAGCAATAGCAGAGAACATCGCCAGCGTACCGAGGAATGGGTTTGGAATCGCACGCAAAACGGTATAGAACGGCGTGAAGTACCAGACTGGCGCAATGTGCAGCGGGGTCTTCAGGGCATTCGCAGGTTCAAAGTTAGGCTGCTCCAGGAAATAGCCACCACCTTCCGGTGCGAAGAACAGGATGGCAAAGAAGCCCATCAGGAAAACCACCACACCCAGGATGTCCTTGACGGAGTAGTAAGGGTGGAACGGGATACCGTCAGCCGGGGCAGTTTCACTCCATGCATTGCCTTTAGGGCCTTTCTTGATTTCAACACCATCAGGGTTGTTGGAACCAACGGCGTGCAACGCAACGATGTGTACGAATACCAGTGCTGGCAGAACCAGTGCTGGCAAGAAGAAGTGCAGTGCAAAGAAACGGTTCAGGGTTGCATCACCCAATACAAAATCACCACGAATCCAGGTAGACAAGCCTTCACCGATGTACGGGATAGTGTTGAACAGGTTGATGATTACCTGCGCACCCCAGTAAGACATCTGACCCCAAGGCAGCAGGTAGCCCATGAATGCAGTCGCCATCAGCGCCAGATAAATGGCCATACCGATCAACCAGATCAGTTCGCGCTTACCCTTATAGGAACCGTAGATCAGACCACGGAACATGTGCAGGTAAACCACGATAAAGAATGCGGAAGCACCGGTAGAGTGCATGTAGCGGATAAACCAGCCACCCGGTACGTCACGCATGATGTATTCGACGGAAGCAAATGCCAGACCGGTATCCGGTTTGTAATGGAAAGCCAGGAACAGGCCGGAAACAATCTGGATCACCAGCACCAGCATCGCCAGTGAGCCGAAGAAATACCAGAAGTTGAAGTTTTTAGGCGCATAGTACTCTGCCAGATGCGCTTTCCAGGTTTCCATCATCGGGAAACGGTCTTCGACCCAACCCAGGAAACCGGTGTAATTATGTGCAGGACGCTCAGCCATTATGCTTTACCTCCATCTTCGCCAATCAGGATGGTGTTATCGGTTTTAAAATAGTACGGAGGTACTTGCAGGTTTGCACCGGCTGGAACGTTCTTGAAAACGCGGCCTGCCAGATCGAAACGGGAGCCGTGGCAAGGGCAATACCAGCCACCTTTCCAGTCAGCACCCAGATCAGCCGGAGCCAGCTCAGGACGGAAAGTCGGGGAGCAACCCAGGTGAGTACAGATACCAACCAGTACCAGATACTGTTCCTTGCCTTCACGGGTACGGTACAGGTTCTTGGCATATTCCGGCTGTTGCTTTTCGTTGGTGGAATCAGGATCTTTCAACCGATCATGCAGACCTTCCAGCGTTCCCAGCATGTCCTTGGTACGGTTAACAATCCATACCGGTTTGCCGCGCCAGATAACGCGCAACAATTGACCCGGCTCAACCTTGCTCACGTCCACTTCAACCGGCGCACCTGCGGCAAGCGCACGCGCACTGGGGGACCATGAGGAAAGGAAAGGAGCCGCAACCGCCACCACACCCACTGCGCCCACCACCGAAGTGGCGGCAACCAGGATGCGACGACGGCCTGTATCTACTCCAGAATTTGCCATCTTAGCACTCTCCCAAATGTTCAAAACTCAAGCTACGCATTCTTGCACGACTCAAACAAACCCCTGCAAAAACACTGAATTCATGAATACACATGCCTAGCGCATAGCTATATTAGCATATGCTAAAAGACACCGTAGAATGTCCGAACTTGTATCCAAAATCAAGCAAAAACGCGGCGCACAACAAGGAAAAAACCAGACAGTTGATTTAGGTCATTCCCCTGGACAGCCGCTAAAGCGCGGCAATCTTACCACAAAAAAAGATAAAATAACCTGACTTATGCCGGGTTATTGATGTCAATGAAAACGTGTTCCAGGCCAAACTCCCCAGCGAGGTATTCCCCCAACGCCTGAATACCGTAACGTTCCGTGGCATGATGGCCTGCCGCGATATAATGGATGCCGTTTTCGCGGGCTGCATGAACCGTATGCTCGGAGATTTCCCCACTCAAATACACATCCGCCCCCAACGCCTTTGCCTGCTGGATATAACCTTGCGCCCCACCGGAACACCAGGCCACGCGGCTGACCGTATGGCCCCCCCCCTCAATCACCAGCGGCTCACGCTGCAATACGCCCGCCACTTTTGCGGCGAAAGCATCCAGCGTCACCGGTTCGGGCAAATCCCCGATATTGCCCACACCCTGCAATTCCAGCGGATCCATCACCGAGACATTGCCAATCCCCAGCAATTGCGCCAGACGGGCATTGTTACCCAGTTCGGGGTGGGCATCCAGCGGCAAATGGTAGGCCAGCAAGCTCATGTCATGACGCAACAAAGTGGCAATACGGCGCTTTTTCATACCACGCAATACTGGTTCTTCGTTCTTCCAGAAATAACCGTGGTGCACCAGAACCGCATCAGCCTGCTGTTCAACGGCAGCATCCAGCAATGCCTGACAAGCCGTAACACCGGTCACAATGCGCTGCACATCCGCTTTCCCCTCCACCTGCAAACCATTGGGGCCGTAATCACAGAAGCGGCTGACATTCAGCAGCTTGTTGAGGTGGGTTTCCAGCTCGTAAAGGTTCATAGTTCCGCCAGTACACACAGGAATTCAGCCATTTCCTCATCCGTGCCAATGGTAATCCGCAGGCATTCATTAATGCGTGGTTTATTGAAATAACGCACCAGCACACCGCGCTCCTTGAGCTGGAGATAAAGCGCTTCCGCATTCCCCTGGGGCGGGCGGGCAAACACAAAATTGGCGGATGAAGGCAGCACGGTAAAACCCATGGCCTGCAATTTCTGCACGGTAACGGCACGGGTTGCCATAATCTTGCGGCATACTGCCCCAAAATAGGCTGTATCACGCATGGCCGCAGCAGCACCAGCAATCGCCATCCGCCCCAATGGATAGGAATTGAAAGAATTCTTGACCCTCTCCAGCCCGGCAATCAGGCCAACATGCCCAACCGCAAACCCTACCCGCAACCCGGCCAGCGAACGCGACTTGGAAAAGGTTTGCACAACCAGCAGGTTCGGGTATTTCGCCGTCAACGGAATGGCCGTTTCACCACCGAAATCAATGTAGGCTTCATCCACCACCACCACTGAATCCGGGTTACGCTGCAACAGTGCCTCAATCGCCTCCAGCCCAACTGCCATGCTGGTGGGCGCATTCGGATTCGGGAAAATAATGCCGCCATTCCCCGCTTTGAAATCCTCCAGACTCAGGCTGAAATCGTCGCGCAAGGCAACCTGCTGCGCTTCAATCTGGTAAAGGTTGGCGTAGACCGGGTAAAAACTGTAGCTGATGTCCGGGAACAGCAATGGCTTGTCGTGTTTGAGCAGGCCATGAAAAATATGCGCCAATACCTCATCAGAACCATTGCCAACAAAAACATTATGGCGTCCAACGGCATAATAGTCCGCAATGGCATCCTTGAGCATATCCGCATTCGGGTCAGGATACAGGCGCAGGGTTTCATCTGCCGCCGCATGGATGGCCTCCAGCACTTTCGCTGACGGTGGGTAGGGGCATTCATTGGTATTCAGCTTGATATAGCGCTGGTCTTTGGGCTGTTCACCCGGTACATAGGGGTCAAGACCGTGTACCAGCTTG
>JBBIHI010000078.1:0-10649 GCA_037447095.1 Thiotrichaceae bacterium | reverse complement strand
GAAGCATTTGTTGCAGGAAGCAGGCATCCCACCGTGGAAGCGTGAACGTTTACCTTTGGTCTATATCGGTGAACGTCTGGTGGCGATTGCCGGTGTGCTGAAAGTTAACCCGACGGATGCCGATTGGCATTGACGGGTAGGGCGCCAAACCGCCGTGGCTTTTCATAGCGGATGGCGTACATGAAAATGTAGGTGCATACCGGTACGCCAAGGATCAGCCCCCAAAGCTCAAACAGCTTGCCCCCGACGGTCAGGATAATCAGCACGATGACTGGATTAATGCGCAAACGCGCCCCGTAAATCAACGGGTTGAGGATGTAGCCTTCCACAGCATGGATAATCGTGATCATCACAATCCCCATCAGCATCAGGCTTGCCCCCCCTATGTTCAATGCCAGCAAACAGATTGGTACAGAGCTGATGAAAACCCCGGCAACCGGAATAAAGCTGCATATGAAAACAATCACCGACAGGAACGCAACCTGTTGCCCCATACCCAATACCGACAGGCCAATAGTGGTTAGCAGGGTATTGATGCAGGCAATGTAAAACTGTGCCTGCATGGCATTGCCAAGTACTTTGCCGAATTCATAGATGTTGTCTGCTGCCTCCATATAGATGAAGCGCAGGCGGGTTTCTTTTAAGCCATGAATACTGGCAACCAGTCGCGGCAAATCCAGCACAATCAGGAAAGAAAACAGCAGTGCCAGCAGGAAGGTGGAGAGCAGGCCAACTGCCTGACGGCTGAAAATGGCGAGCTGGTCGAGTACCAGACGGACACCTTCGCGGGCATCCACCGATTTTCCCGAGCCGGTCAGGATGCCCAGCAACACACCGCTGGGGGTATCGCTGAAACTGCGCTGTGGCTGCGGTGCCGGGGTAACGGTAACGGGTGCGCTGTTGACGATAGTTCCATTCACCCAGTACGGCGTATTATTCACCGGCGCTGGGGTGGGTGGCGGTACAGGGGCACGCAGTTCGGGGATGGCTTCCTGCAATACCGGGTAACGTTCGGCGAGTTTGATGAGTTCCACATCAACCCGTTGCATGTAAACAAAAAAGCCCTGCACAAACCCGGTCGCCTGTTCGTACACCTTGGGGGCGAGGATGAAACTGGCGGTAATGATGATACTCAGGAATAGGCCACCGGTAAGGAAGACCAGGCCCATGCGTAGCCAGCGTATTTTGCGTGACAGCATGTCCACGATGCTGGATTGCAGGTAGGCAAACACAAAGGTCAGGAAAATCAGGGTAAAAAAGGAACTGAGCAGCCACAACAGGCCGAAGATGATTCCCCACACAAACAGGCGGCTCAGCAAGGGTAACAGTTGTTCCCAAAACTGTTTTTGCCCACGCCGTGACGCTGAAGGCAGGTATCCGGCTTGTCCTTTGTTGGGGAGCATGGGGTCTTTCCTGAAGATTTGCTGCGGTGAAGTATAACACCATCTGCCGGGCGTTCGTGGGAATACCCTTGGCGAAAACGGCTATCGGTCAGGATTTACAGATACTGCCAGTCGGCAAAACAGGCAGCTTGCCCGGCGTATTGGCCTGCCGTATCACACAGGTTCCAGACCAGTGCCTGTTGGATCAGGAAACGTTTCCCGGAGCTGGAAACCCGCACGCCTGCGTAGTTGTCGATGTAGCCTTGCTGGTTGACGGCCTGTAACAGGCGTTCGCGTTCTTCACGCGCCAAAGGCTCGGCGGAATGGCGGGAGGGCAGGGCAGTCAGGGTTTGCCAATCCATTTCAAACAGTTCCAGTGCCTTGCGGTTGCCGTAGGTGAATACCGGGTCGGCAGCGGTGTCGTGTGACAGGAGTACGAAAGGCGCTTCCCAGAATGCCTGTGCCGTGCTTTTCCCCATCCACGGCGTATTGGCCAGATTACGCCCGGTGTAATGCCGGAAACTGTCGTTCAAGCGCTGCACATGCGCTGCCAGGTAGTGGTTGGCTGGCGATGGGGGTTCCGGGAATAGGCGGGTCATGGATACGTGCTCAATGTGCCAGTATTTTGGCCAGAAACGCCTGGGTGCGTTCATTGCGTGGGCGGCTGAAGAAATCGTGCGGGTTGTTTTCCTCGACGATTTGCCCCTGATCCATGAAGATCACCCGGTCGGCTACCGAGCGGGCAAAGCCCATTTCATGGGTGACGCACAACATGGTGATGCCTTGTTCGGCCAGTTCGGTCATGACATCCAGCACTTCCTTGATCATTTCCGGGTCAAGGGCAGAAGTCGGTTCGTCGAACAACAGGATTTGCGGGGTCAGGCACAGGGCGCGGGCAATGGCGACGCGCTGTTGCTGGCCGCCGGACAGTTGCAGCGGGTATTTGTGCGCCTGTTCCGCTATCCGTACCCGTTTGAGCTGGTTCAGGGCACGTTCTTCTGCCTCGGCTTGGGGAAGCTTGTTGACGTGCAGGGGGGCAAGGGTGAGGTTTTCCAGCACAGTCAGGTGTGGGAACAGGTTGAACTGCTGGAACACCATGCCGACCTTGCGGCGTATCTGCTGCAATGCCTTCACGTCGTCACCCACTGCGAGGCCAGCTACGGTCAGTTTGCCCTGCTGGTAAGTTTCCAGCCGATTGATGCAACGGATCAGGGTGGATTTGCCGGAACCGGAAGGGCCGCAAATCACGATGCGTTCGCCCTGCCGCACCTGCAAGTCGATGTCGCGCAGCACGTGAAACTGGCCATACCATTTGTTGACCTTGGCGAATTCGATCATGTAGTCGGGCATGGTAAAGGCTCCATCAATGAGAAGGACTCGGAAATGGGGGGCGTTTGATGATGGCCTTGAACAGGTTGTTTTCCCGGTCATCGACAAACGTAATATCCGGGTAAGCAGCCAAAGCCCGCATGATGCCGCTGCCCAAGCCACGGTAAGGCAGGATACGGCTGGCAAACGACACCAAAATCGGGTTACGGATATTGGAGTTGCCCAGCTTGATCTTGTCTACGGTCAGGTTGTTGGGTAAATGGCCGGGGCTGATGATTTCAATCCGGTCACGGAAAATCAACAGGCGGATGGTGGACGAAACAAAATAATCACGGTGAATAAGCGCGTTGGCAATCAGCTCTTCAAACACGATCAGTGGAATTTCCAGTTCACCCGTTGAGTTGACACTTTGGCCAGCCTGGACATGGTGCAGGTTGCGGGTAACGAAACTCAGTGAATCCCGGAATACGTTGAGCATTTTGCCGCTCATGTCCTGACTGTCGAGATAGGTTTGCGTGTTGGTGTCGTTGCCAGGAAAGGCAACCGCCTTGACGATAAATAGCGGCAGATTGAAACTGGGATTACGGGTAAACAACAATGCGCCCGCCACATTGAATACGCCGTCCCGCATCAGGTTTATGTTTTCCAGCAGGGTTTCCAGCGGAATATCCAGTTCAGCCAATGATGTATTGAAATGTTTTTGCAGGAATGCCTCGAAATAATCTTTATCCAGGCTGCTGATGCCCAGACCTTTGGCCTGGATTTCATCCCCGTGCAGTAATCCGGCGGCCTGATATATGCGCTGGATTTCTTCGCGGGCTGTTACCTTGCGTTTGTCCGCGCCGCTTTTTACCCAGATAAGGCCGTTGCTATCCATGTAGGGCTTGCTGATGCCTTTGGGGATTTCCACTACCATGACCAGGCCATTATCGGTAACGATGTTTTGGGTTTGTGGATTGATGGGCGGGCGCACCGATTGTGAGGCCGCATTGGAAACCAGTTGATTCAGCCGGTTTATATCGTCACGGGTCAAAGCTACAAAGCCACCGTCATCCTGTACGCCGATCAGTATCATGCCGCCCGCACTGTTGCTGAACGCCACCATCTCGGCGGCGATGGCATTGATATTGGTCACATCCGCCTTGAACTGGTGCTGGCCGTCTTCGCCACGGTTAATGATGGCCTGTAATTCCTGTAGGTTCATGGCTGATCCTCGTCTTCCTCTTCCGGCAACACGTTATCAGCTTTTTCAGTCCTCGGCATGAGATTGAAAGACTCTTCCGCAAATGTTTTTTTGCTCAAAGGACGACTTGCTTTTGACCAGATAAGTATATGGTCTGTCGTAGAGCCAATTGCTCTGTCGTTTGGTGGGCTATCTCGTTTTTTCCATGCAATATCAATAATGAAGTTTTGGCGTCCGAAGATTTCGTCGCAGAGGACTTTTAGGTAATGGCATTCGTTGTCGTCGATGGTGATCCACAAGGAACCATCGTCGGACAGCAGGTTCTTGATGACTTCGAGCCGGTCGCGGATCAGCGTCAGCCACATGGAGTGCTCCACCCCGTCATCGTAGTGGGTGAACGCGCTGCCGGTATTGTACGGCGGGTCGATGAACACGCATTTCACCTTGCCCGCATACTTGTGTTCGAGCGCCTTGAGCGCCAGGAGGTTGTCGCCGTGGATCAGGAGGTTGTCGTTGAAGGCTTGGGGCTGCGCGGTACCCCCCATCCCCGACCCTTCCCCCGCAAGGGGGGCAGGGAGCGAAGACAAGAGGTCGGGTTGCTCTGGTTCCCTCCCCCCCTGCGGGGGAGGGTTAGGGTGGGGGGAATTCTTCGCGCGGCAGGAGAGTTCCGGCTCTTCCAGCAGGATTCGCGGTTCGAGGCGCGGGCGTTTTTCCTTGCCGATCCAGGTAAGTTCGAGTTTTTGCTTTTTGGACATTCAGAAGCTCCAGCCCTGTTGCTGCATGAAGGTTTCCAGATTGATGCAGGGAATCTTGAAATGCTGGCATACGTTCGGGATTCTGGCCGCATTGGGTTTGAGCTGCTCTTCAGTCACCACGGTTCCGCCCTTGACCTTGGCACAGGCAATCACAAACGGATCAGCTACCGGCGTGCCCTTGAGCCGCTGTTGTTCACCAATCAGCATCTGGAAATGCTTGTGTTGAAAAATTTCCGCCACGAATTGAAGCTCGGCAGCCGTCGGCATGGTGAAGATTTCCTTATGCTTCTTGAACCATGCATTGGTGTATTGATCGTTATTACCCCGCTCCATCTCCCTCCAAACTTCACGGGTGGAAACCAGTTCACCATTTTCGATCAGGGTTTCCAGACCTTGCCAGACAGATTTGAAGACACCGGGATAAAAATGTTTGAGTTTGCTAAGTGAACTGGTATCAAACACATAAATCATGCAGCCGCCCCTTTCAGGACGCGCTCTTCAAGCCCCGCAAAATTCTTGGCTTTGATCCCCAGCAAGTCGGAAGCCTGCTCAACACTGATTTGCTGACGGTAGTAACGGCCAAACACCTCTTGCATGAAACGCTTACTAATATAAGCACCTTGAGTCAGAAACCAGTCACCGCCACCACTGCTTTTTTTCTGTTGCCCGTTCCATTGTTTAACCAGTTGTTCATAACGCGCCTGACTTACCCGATTCTGGTCACTGAAACGGCGTAATATGGCCTCGCGGCTAACCCCATAACGTTTTGCCAGCAAAGCAAACAATTGTTCATCCACACGATCCAGATCATGAGGTAAAGCGCGGCCTTGCTGCTCAAAATCAGCGGATGGAATCAGGATTTCGGCAGCTATGGCATTACAGAACTGCTCAATTTGTTTCTCTGCTGGCGGCAACTGCTCCATGTAAGACTTGTCGAATTTGCTCAACCCATTCTTTTTCAACAACAGATGGGCGAGTTCATGTAGCAGGCTGAATATCTGCCGGGTTTTGGTAGTACTGTTGTTCAGGTAAATCAGTGGAAACTCGCGCTCCTGCAAGCAGAAGCCGGAGATTTCCTCTTGTTTGAAAGTGTCCTTGAAAACAAAGACTCCGGCATTTTCGATAGCCTGCCGCCACTGTTTGAGTGCGGAATCATCGTCTTTCCACTCAATTTGGGTATCCAGGGAAATGCCCAGTGCTGCCCGAACAGCATGAGCCTGCGCACTGATCGGAACATCCAGCTTGAGGATCACATGCCGCCAGATAAGCTCTTCCGCAGGATTGTGGTTATCGAACAGCTCTTTCAACGCCAGTTGGTAAGCGTGGGCGCGGCGGATACGCAAATGGGTGTCAGGGAAAAGGCTTTGCAGATCGGCATAAGGCAAACTCCTGAATTCATGTTCAGGAGCAGCCTCTTCCGGTGGCGACGGTAAGAAGAAAACAGCCAGTGGCCGTTTGTAAATATCGTAGGCCAGTTTTTCCAGTTGCGGGTAGGTCGGAGCATCCACGCCAGATTCCCAGGCCTCAACTTCGTCAATGGAGCGTTTCAAACGTGCGGCAACATCCTCCACGGACATGCCGAGGCTTTGCCGCGCCCACTTCATGAGCGCAGGTTGTACGCCTGCAACAGGTTCGGTTTTCATGATATTGCTCCTTGCTTTCCCAAACGGTTTCTTGCTTTAAGAGTAGTTTGGTTCGTTTTTTGTTTCATGATGTATTTTAATCATCATCAAACTGCGCCACCAACCCGTTCATTGTCCGGCTAGCTGCATAAATTGTCAGCTTTAATTCCACATTTTCGTGATTTTCATACAACGGACGGCGGGTCGACAAGCGTTCGCTGGCATTGAGGATGGTCGGCACGCCTTCACCGCGCCGCTCGATAATGTTTTGCCGCTTGCTCACCGGGTCAGCCGGGAAATAGCGGCTCAGCAGATTCACCAGCGTTTCATTGCGGGTAATGCTGTTGGCGTCCATCGTGTCAACGGTCAGACTGTTCGGCAAACCACCCGGCGCACTCAATTCCAGCCGGTCACTGAACAGGTGCAGACGAATACGCGCCCCATACACCGAATAATCCCGATGCGCCACGGCATTTACAATCGCTTCGTATATCGCGCCCAGCTCGTACTGGGGAATATCAATCCGCCCCGGACGCTTGACCGCCTCCACCCGCATATTGCGCCTGACGAAGTTGAAAGCGCACTGGATTTGCTGGTCGATCGAGCCGTCGCAATCCTGCGCATCCACCTGATATTCCGCGTTACGCTCCTTGCCGTTGTAGGCCACGCACTGCACCACGGCAGATGACAGGAAATCGGCAGGCCGCGCGGTCAGCAGCAGCACCCCGGAAACCGTCAGGCAAAGCTGTTTGTTTTCATCCTCGGCAATCAGATAGAGCTTTTTGAGCTGCATTCTTTCGGGCAGCTCGCCGCGCAGAAAACGCTCTTTCAAGGCCGGATCAATTGCTTCCAGGCCCGCTTGTGGCACAATCTGCTCGTCGAAACGGATCAACCGCGCCATGCTACGCTGCTGAAACATCCGCGCCAGTAAATCTGGCGGCATCTGCCGCTTGCTGGAGTCCATACGCTGGAAATAGCCGCCATGACTGCGATGCATGAACAGGCTCTTGCTGATACGCGCCCAAATGAGCGGTTTCAGTTCACCCTGTCGGTTGGGTATTTCCAACACGCGGATTTCCAGCGGCAAAGGCGGGTCAATCAACTGGCTGTTGATATTGCCCAGCCATTTGTCCACCTCATCCAGCATGTCATGAGGAATGCCGACTACATCACGGGTCTTGTCCGATACGCCCAGCACCACCACACCACCGCTGGCGTTGGCGAACGCCGCCAGTTCATCCGACATGCTGTGACGGTGCGGATCGTTGACCTTGCCATCCTTGAAGAACAACTCCTTGAATTCATAGGCCGAATCTTCATTCAGGCGAATCTGGTAAAGCAGTTCGCGCACCAGTTCTGTGGAGGAAATCATCGGTTCTCCTTCAGTGTCCAGCGGATAGCAAACAAGCGCTCCTGTTTGACGGTCAGTTCCAGCATGGCGGCGGCCTCATCCAGCAAACGGTCTTCTTCTGCTTCGATTTTTTTCTTTTCTTCGTGGTAAGCCAGCACCAGATCATCCCGCTCTTTTTCCAGGCGTTTGAGTTCACGTTTGGCGTTGAGCTTTTCCTGCAAGGTCGGCAGTTGCCGCGCCGCCTTGCGGGCTTCGCGAATTTCCACATCCAGTTGCTTGTTGCGAATGTCCAGCGCCACCTTGCGATCCTCTGCCCAGCGTTCCAGCTTGTCGTTCTCTTCTTCGTAGTAACGGGCGTTGTCTTGTTCGGCCTGTTGATGGTGGGTATAGGCATTATCCGCCAATTGCGCCAGCAAGTGTTCCTCGTGCCGCAAAGCGGCATTACCGGATGCTACCTGCCCAGGAACCTGTAGCAAACGACTGGCAGTACGTGGAGCCAAAGCCTGCCCCTGATCGGTATAGGCCGCCACCAGCAAATGCTCCAGCTTCTGCTTTTTGCTGGTGAACGTCAGCTTGTCTACCACCAGCTCGCCCGACTGACCCAGCAACGCTTGCACGTCAGAAAAGTGCCCGTTATCCAGTGCAGCATAATCCAGTTCCAGCACTGAGCTATCCAGTGGGCGACGCCTGGCCTGCTTAATTAACTCAGTACCCAGACCTTCATGCGGACGGAAGAACTGCGCGTCAGTCGCCTCCGCTTCCTGCCAGCGCACATCAAACCATTGCCCATCCAGCCGGAAACGGTGTTGATGAAACATGGCCTCGGGCAATTCAGCCTGTGCCAGACGCAACAGCATGTGCTGGTATTCGTTGAGCTGGTCGATGGTGCGACCACGGCGCATGTTCAGTCGCTTGACCACATCCACATCGAAGGTTTCCAGCACCGAACGGCTGGCGTCCTGCATCCGGTATTCCAGTTGCTGTTTCAGCTCATCCTGCAAGGTGTTGAATTGCGCCTCAATCTGCTCGTCATTGCGACATTTCTGGTAAATCTCGTGAATCCGCCGTTCGATGTCCACGCCTGATTCGATGGAACCGAGGATTTCGTCCGACGCGCCAAACACACCCTCGAATAACTGGAACTTCTGGCTCAACAACTCGAATACGCGCTCATCCGCGCGGTTGCCCTTGTTGATGAAGTTGACCACCACCAAGTCATGCTTCTGCCCGTAACGGTGAACACGCCCGGTACGCTGTTCCACCCGCTGCGGATTCCACGGCAGATCGTAGTTGATCAGGATGGAACAGAATTGCAGGTTGATACCTTCCGCCCCGGCTTCGGTACAAATCATCAGGGTGGCATCTTCACGGAATTTATCCACCAGCGCGGCCTTCATGTCGGCACTTTTCGAACCAGAAATCCGCGCTGAACCTTGATGTTTTTGCAGCCATTCCTGATAGATGTGGCGGGACGAGGGGTCAGTGTTGCTGCCATTGAGCAGGACAATCTGGTTGGCAAAACCATTCTTTTCCAGTTCACCCGCCAGCCAGGTCTGAGTGCGCACTGATTCGGTAAAAATGACCGCCTTACGTGCTCCACCCAGACGCTGGTTGAAATCGAATGCCCGGTCAAGAACCCGTAACAAGGCATCAGCCTTGGCGTTACGGGTAATACTGTCTGCCAGTTTTTTGAAACTTTTTAACTGGTCGATTTCATCCTGCAAGGCTTCGGGGTCAATGCTGTCTTCTTCATCCACTTCGCTGCTGTCAGCAGTATCACTCAGCGAGTCGTAGTCGCTTTCCAGCACATCCAGCAGCGGCATTTTCTTTTCCAGCCGCTCAATCATGTTTTCCAGCGTGCCCTGAATCGCATAGGAAGATGATGCCAGAATCTTGCGTATCGCCAGTGTCACCAGATGACGGGCATTCGGCTTGATGGCAAGCAGGTCATCGCTTTGCAGGTAGTGAGACACATCTTCATACAGGAGCAGTTCTTCCGGGGTCGGGCGGAAATCTTCCGTCAGGGAATAACGCTTGGTGAAATTAATGCCGCCTTCTTCCTGCACCTTGCGCCGCAGGGTACGGTTAACCAGTTTTCGCAAACGCTGACGTAAACCCCACAATTCTTCCTCATCCAGCCGGGGGCGGGCATAACGCGCCCTGAAAGAATTCAGGTCGCCGAAAAAATACGGGTCAATCATTGACACCAGCCCGTACAATTCCAGCAGACTATTTTGTAGCGGGGTGGCCGACATCAGGATTTTGGAGACCTTCATCAAGGTATCACGCAAGGTGCGTGCTGTTTTCGCGCCGTCCGTTTTGTACACGTTACGCAGCTTGTGGGCTTCATCGAACACCACCATGTCCCAGGGTACTCGCCCAACTTCCTGAGATTTGCGGGCAGCGAATTCGTAGGAGGCAATCACGATGGCAGCCTGCCCCACCACTTCACGGTCAAACGGATTGCTGATGCCTTCTTTCTGCTCTTGATTGAAATTACGGCTTTCGAGGATGATGGATGGCAGGGCAAATTTTTCCTGTAGCTCCTGACTCCACTGCTTGCGCAGGGTTGCGGGCACAATCAGCAGCAATTTACGTTTACGCTCTGCCCACTTTCGGGCTAGAACAAGACTGGCTTCAATGGTTTTCCCCAGACCCACTTCATCGGCCAGCACCACGCCATTGGAAAGGGGTGAACGCAGGGCAAACAGGGCGGCTTCCACCTGATGCGGATTCATGTCGACCTTGGCGCTGGCGATGGTCTGGGTCAAAGCCTCCTCGGCTTTGCCAGTCAGACTCAGCCAATGGGCAAAGTATGCGCTTTGGTGGGGTGAGAACATTGATAATTCCTAGGAAATAACGCCACGATTAAAACCGTAGTATATACGCAATAATCCCTAAGAAGCTGTCTGGCAAATCACTTGTCGGTAAAATCAAGCTATTTTTCGGAGCAGGCGATGGGCTACCCCAGTGACTTGAGTGAAGCGGAATGGGCTTTGATCAGCCCTTGTTTTGATCCCCCCACCC
>JBBIHI010000077.1:0-10652 GCA_037447095.1 Thiotrichaceae bacterium | reverse complement strand
TGGAAGTGGGGGAAGGTTTCTTTACCCTGGAGTTGCAGGAACAGCAGGCATATCTGGACATGCGGCTGGCAGCAGCGTTACAGGAGGGTGCCTTGCAGTCACCCCTGCATCTGACACCGCTGCCTGTATTGGGGGTTCCTGGCTGGTGGGATAATGCAGATACCGGTTTTTATGCAGACAAGGGTTATTTCCGGGCAAAATCGCGGCAGCGTTACGCGCAAATCCTCGGGTAAAGCACGGGTCGGTGTATTACGGCAGCAAGGGCTTTTCTGTTATCCTTGGCAAGTCACCACCGCATTTCGGGTATCAGGTTATATGAATATATTAAAAGTGGCACTGGCGTTGTGGATGCTGGTGCTAGGTAGTTCTCTGGCTGTTGCTGACGATGGTCAGGCAGCGCAGCAGCCGGTTGCTGAGGGTTTGGGATTGATGCCGGGTGTCAATACCGCCAATGTGCCAGCGGCTCCCACCCCGGCAAAAGCGGCTGCACCGGTTGTTTCCGGGCAGCAGGCTCCCGCTGCTCCACAGGCTCCGGCAGCCCAGCCCCAGCCACAAGCAGGTATGATGCCGCCAACACTGACTTTCCCACCCAAGCCGGGCGCATCCCAAGCCCAGGCTGCCCAGTATCCTTATGCTGCATACACACAGCAGCCGTCTGCTTATTCCCCTTACGCCGGGTATGGATACCCCTCAGCGTATAACCCTTACATGGCGCAGCGGGCCATGCCGTATAACCAGCGCCCGTTGCCACAGTTACCGCCGAAAAAGAAGGAGGTAAAGTCGTGGGGTGATACCCGTTACATCTGGCCTGATTTTTATACGGATACCACCAACGACATGTGGGACAAAGTGATTAATGCGCCGTATGACATGGGTTATATGCCGGGCGGCTGGCGTTTCCCGTCATTCAGTTCGCCTGACCCCGTTACCGTGAGTGATGCCGTTACCAACCAGTTTCCGCCAATTATGGAAGAAGCCGGGCATTTTGTGCATTTCACACAATAACGGCTGCTTACAAGAGTGTTAGTGTCTGGCGGGGTAGCTTCCCCCGTCATGTTAGTGTCGTGTTAAAAAGGAGAAAGGGATGCGCCTGTTAAGGAATGTATTTGCCTGTTCGGCTGTTGCCGCGTTGGCATTGGGGATGTCGGCCTGTAGTCAGGTGCCGGAAAAGGAATCTGGTGAAAATGGTGCCTCTGCTGTCCAGCAGCATAAGGGGGCACAGAATGACCAGCCCCAGAACCTGAGTTATGGCGGGCGGGGTACGGGAAATTATTCCGCTGCCGGGTTGGGCGGGGACTTTGCCGGAAATCCGCAACTGGTTGCCTATATTGAAAATCTGGCACGTACCCAGGGTTTTAACCGTAATTACCTGTACGGTGTTTTTTCCCAGGTGCGCAACAATAACGATGTGGCGCGTCTGTGGGCGCAAACCAGTGCGGACCCCGGCAGCCCGAAAGGCTGGTACGCTTACCGTGACCGTTTCGTGAATGCTGCCAATATCCAGCGTGGTGCGCAATTCTGGCGTGAAAATCAGGCTTACCTGCAACGTGCCGAGCAAGTATACGGTGTCCCGGCGGAATACATCGTCGGTATCATGGGTGTGGAAACCCGTTGGGGGCGCATTTTCGGCAAGTACCGTGTGATTGATGCACTGACCACTTCCGCCCTGACCAACCCACGCCGCAGCGATTTCTTCTTCAAGGAATTGACCCAGTACATGCTGATGACCCGCAGTGAGCGCATGGATCCGCTGGCACCGAAAGGTTCGTTTGCCGGAGCCATGGGTTATGGGCAGTTCATGCCCAGCAGTTTCCACGATTTCGCGGTGGATTTTAACGGTGACGGGGTACGTGACCTGTGGAACCCGGCAGATGCGATTGGCAGTATTGCCCATTATTTCGCAGGCAATGGTTGGCAGCGTGGTGGTGCAGTGGCTGTGCCTGCCATGGTCAATTCCGGTATGTACGCCAATATGCCGGATGGTTACAAGGTTAAGTACTCATCAGGTTCCTTGGCTGCACAGGGCATCATGCCGAAATATGGCCGCCCTGAAGGCGAGGCTTACCTGCTGGCCCTGAGTAGTGTGCCGGGTGGTTACAAGGAGCCGTGGATCGGTTATCACAACTTCTACACGATTACCCGTTATAACCACAGCAACTATTATGCGATGGCGGTACATCTGCTGGCGCAAGGTGTACGTAGCAGTGTAGGCCGATAAGTGCCGGAGCGCGGGGCTGGTTACAGCCAGCCCTTGCGTTTGAAATACCAGTAAGGCGCAATTCCCGACAGCGCCATCAGCATCAATACCCACAGGTAAGCCCAGTTGCCGAATAGTTCTATTTCCGGCATGGGGTGGATGTTCATGCCGTATATGCTGGCGACCATGGTAGGTGGCAGGAACACCACGGCGGCAATCGAGAAAATCTTGATGATCTTGTTCTGTTCGATATTGATGAAGCCCTGGGTTGTCCCCATCAGGAAGTTGATCTTGTCGAACAGGAAAGTGGTGTGTGACATCAGCGTATCAATGTCGCGGATAATATCCGGGATCATTTCCTGCACTGCCTGCGTTTCGCGGAGCTGGCGTTGCAGGAAGGATATGGAGCGTTGGGTATCCATCAGGCACAGGCGGATTTTCCCGTTATTGTCTTCCATCTCGGCCAGATCGTCGATCGCACCTTCCAGGTCGGTATCGGTTTCCTCCAGCACCCGGTGGCTGATTTTTTCCAGCTCGTGATGGATGTCTTCAATCGCGTCGGCGAGGTTTTCCACTTTCTGCTCAAAAATGGTCAGCAACAGATGGCGTGCGGTACGGGTTTCGACATGGCTGCGCCGCGCCCGCATCCGTAGCAGGCGGAAATCGGCCAGCTCACATTCCCGCACGGTGATTAAACGTTCAGGCTGGAGGATGAATGCCACAGTGGTGGTATCCATGCGCCCTTCACTTTGGGTGATGAACAGGGAGTGCACATGGATACCACTACTGTCGGTGAAATAACGCGCGGATGCTTCGATTTCCTCGACATCATCGGATTCAGGGAGTTCGGTGTGCAGCAGTTCTTCCAGACGGTCACGTTCTTCGTCAGACGTATCCTGCGCGTCAACCCAGCCGATTTCCGGGGGAACCTTCTGGTTCAGCGGATCATCACCAAGCCTGTGTTCCAGTAGCCTGCCATCCTTGAAGCCGAAAAATCGCAGCATAATGTGTCTCCCGTGTGGTGGGTTTCAGGCATTGCATGGCAGGGAGTGCCAAAGCGCCGCCATTGTAACAGCCCTGATGCAGGATGGCAGCGACCGCCGGGAAGATTATTCGGTACGGATTTCGTTCAGTTCGCGGTGACGCAAGGTCACACAATCGCCCAGCGTTGCGCGGAAATGCCGGAACAGGCGCTCAGCGATGTAGACTGAGCGATGGCGCCCGCCGGTACAACCAACGGACAGGGTGAGGTAGGCGCGTTGGCAAATGCCTTCATTGCTTGGCAGCCAATGTTCCATGAACTGGCGGATGTCCTGGTACATGGCATGTACCGGTTCGTGCTGCTCCAGCCAGTCAATGATGGCCTGATCCTGCCCGGTCTGGTTGCGTAACTCGGGAACCCAATAGGGGTTGGGCAGGCACCGGACATCAAACATGAAGTCCGAGTCGCTGGGCGCTTCGTGCTTGAAACCAAACGACTGCACCATTAACGAGAGCTGTTTCTGGCAAGCCTGATTGGTGCGGGCATTGATGATGCGCCCCAGTTCGTAAATGCTGGTATGTGACGTGTCAATGCGCCAGTCGGCATCTGCCGCCAGTGGGCTCATCAGGCTGGCTTCCAGGGCAATGGCCTTGTCCAGTTCCCGTGCTTCGTGTGCCAGTGGATGGCGGCGGCGGGTTTCATTGAAGCGCTTGCGCAATACGTCTTCGTTGGCATACAGGTAGATGAGCTGGGTATCGGCAACCCGCTGGCGTACCCGTTTGATGATGTCCGGCGTACTGGTCAGGCTTTCCCGGCCACCCCGGATGTCGATGCCGACCGCAAGATGGGTTTGCCGGGCAATCTGGGGGGTACCCAACAGGGCTTCCAGCAGTTGTGAAGGCAGGTTGTCGATACAGTAATAGCCACTGTCTTCCAGGGTATGCAGGGCGAAGCTTTTGCCTGCGCCTGACATGCCACTGAGGATGACAAGGTGCATGGCTCAGGCGGCAAGGTTGGTGTCGCCGTAGCCGGGCGGGCTGGCGAACAGGGTTTTCAGGTAAGCAAACACGGCGGGTATGTCCTGCAATTCGAGGACTTGTTCAACCAGTGATTTGTGGGAAAGGACAACCGTCAGTTCGGTAATCAGCGGGGAATAGTCGGGCACATGGCTGGCAGGAACCAGCAGTGCCATAAACAGTTGCACCGGCTTTTTGTCCGGTGCATCCATTTTCACCCCTTCGTCCAGCAGCAATAACGCGCCGCAGGGGTGCTGGATGGGGAGGCTGGCGTGGGGAATGGAAATGCCATTCCCCAGCGCGGTGCTGCCCAGTTTCTCCCGGTTGTTCAACGCTTCCAGCACAGTTTCAACCACCAGATTTTCCTGGCAGGCTGACAACATGCTGGCAAGGCGCTCAAACGCACGCTTCTTGCTGGAAACTTCAGGTTCCCTGGCAATGCATTCGGGGGAAAGCAGGGCGGCAATGTCCATGGCTCAGTCCGTGGAGGCGGCTGCTTCAACCATTTGCACAGCTTCCTGACGGTGATGGCTCTTGAGCTTTTCCTTGTGTTTGACAATCTGGCGATCCAGCTTGTCGACCAGGGCGTCGATGGCCGCATACATGTCGTTGGAGTATGCGTCGGCGAAAATGTGGTTGCCACTGACATGCAGGGTGGCTTCGGCCTTGTGGCGCTGTTTCTCAACTTCCAGGATGAAATGGATATTCATTACCTGATCGAAGTGGCGGGTCAGGCGCTCGGATTTTTCACGGATGTAAGCGCTCATGGAGTCAGTCACTTCGAGATGATGACCAGTGATTTCTAATTGCATTGCAAGCTCCTTTTTCAGGTCATGATAGAAACCATCGGCTGTTGCCACGTACCAGACCCTTTTCCTGGGTCGTTGCAACAGTCCATATGGTTCAGCCCGGAATCAACGCCTTCCGCTCGTGTGAGGAGGGGATAAACATTGCTTCACGATATTTGGCTACGGTACGCCTAGCCACATTGATACCCTGCTGGTTAAGCAGGTTGGTTAACTGGTTGTCACTTAACGGGGATGCCGGATTTTCTCCATTGATCAGTTTCTTGATCATGGCGCGGATAGCAGTCGAGGAACAGCTTGAACCTGTATCCGTGTCAACCTGGCTGGAAAAGAAATATTTGAATTCAAAGACACCCCGTGGGGTATGCATGTACTTGTTGGTCGTAACGCGGGAAATGGTGGACTCGTGCATTTCTAACTCTTCTGCTATGTCCCTAAGCACCAAAGGCTTCATCGCCTGTTCACCATATTGCATGAAAGCGCTTTGACGATCAACTATTGCTTTGGCAACCCCGAGGAGGGTCGAGTTGCGGCTTTCCACGCTGCGGATCAGCCAGCGGGCCTGTTGCAGGTTGGACTTGAAATAGCTGTTGTCACGCTCACTTTTAACCTTTCCCAGCATGTCGGCATAAAACTGGTTGATTTGCAGGTTAGGTGTAACCTGTGCATTTAGTGAGACCACCCATTGTCCTTTGACTTTGTGTACGAAAACGTCCGGCACGATATAGTCAGGCGCAGAGGCGGAATAGGTACTCCCCGGCCGGGGTTGCAGGCTGCGCAACAACAGCAGGATGTCTTCCAGTTCGCCTTGCTCTATTTTTAGCCGTTTCTGTAGTTCCTTATAGTCGCGCTTTTCCAGTAAATCCAGATATTTTTCGACCAGTTGGCGAGCCTTGAACAGCAGGCGGTTTTCAGGAAGCTGGGATAGCTGGATCAGCAGGCATTCACGCAGGTCACGTGCCGCTACCCCCACCGGGTCAAGGCGCTGGACATAGGTCAGGATGGCTTCGATGTCTTCCAGGTCGACAGGCAACTCCTGACTGAGCAGTCCAAGGATGTCGTCGAGGGAATCACACAGGTAGCCTGCTTCATCCAGGGAACCTACCAGTGTTTCGGCAATGCGCTTGTCGATAGCTGACAGGTTGCTCATGCGGATTTGCCAGAGCAGGTGTTCCTGCAAGCTGGTATCCGCGCCTTGCTGGTTTTCCAGAAAGGCTGATTTGTCGCCATCACCGTCACTGTTGCTGCTGCGGGTGTCGTAGATGTCTTCCCACTCGGCATCCAGGTTCATTTCACCGGGAATATCCTGCTCAAACGGGCTGTCGGTATCGGCGGTAGTCGTATTTTCAGTAGTGTCGGCTGTGTCTTCGGTCGTGGCAGGGGACAGGTTGTCACTGAAATTTTCAGTATTGTCGTCGTCGGCAACCTGAAGCAGGGGATTTTCTTCCAGTGCCTGCTGGATTTCGTTCTGTAACTCAAGCGATGACAATTGCAACAGGCGGATAGCCTGCTGTAATTGGGGGGTCATCGACAAGGATTGCCCAAGCTTAAGGTCGAAGCCTTGTTTAAGCATTATTATTGTTTTTCCTTTTACTGCCTTGCAGTACCAGTTTACTGTTCATGCCTTCATACTACCTGAATCGCGGCGGGATGATAATATACCGGGCGTTCCTGCTGAAAGTGATTTGTTGTTTCCATGATCCGTATTACTGAATTGCGTTTGCCGCTTGATCATCCGCCTGAAGCATTGCCTGCGGCCATTGCCGGACGTTTGGGTATTCCGCCTGCTGAATTGCAGGTGTGGTCGGTATTCCGGCGTGGTTATGATGCCCGCAGGCGTCATGCCATTGTGCTGGTTTATTCCATTGACCTGTCTTTGCAGAATGAACAGGCAGTGCTGGAACGGTTTGCCAAAGACCCGCATGTTTCCAGCAGCCCTGATACCACTTACCGTTTTGTCGGGAAGGCGCCCGAAGACCTGCCACAACGCCCGCTCGTGGTCGGGTTTGGGCCGTGCGGGATCATGGCGGGCTTGTTGCTGGCACAAATGGGCTTCCGCCCGATTATTCTGGAACGTGGCAAGAAAGTCCGCGAGCGCACCAAGGATACCTGGGGCTTGTGGCGTAAAGGCGAGTTGAATCCGCAGTCCAATGTGCAGTTCGGGGAAGGTGGTGCGGGGACTTTTTCCGATGGCAAGCTGTACAGCCAGATCAAGGATACAAAACATTACGGGCGCAAGGTATTGACCGAATTCGTCAAGGCAGGTGCGCCGGAGGAAATCCTGTATCTCAGCAAGCCACATATTGGCACCTTCCGGCTGGTGAAAATGGTGGAAAACATCCGTCATGAAATCGAGCGTCTGGGTGGGGAAATCCGTTTCCAGCAGCAAGTCACCGATGTTTGTATTGAAGACGGGCAAATCCAGGGGGTGGTGCTGGCTGACGGTGAGCAATTACTATCCCAACATGTCATCCTGGCTTTGGGGCATAGCGCCCGCGATACGTTCGCGATGCTGCACGAGCGTGGTGTATTCATGGAAGCCAAGCCGTTTTCGCTGGGTTTCCGTGTGGAGCATCCGCAAAAGTTGATCGACGAAGCGCGTTTCGGAAAGTTTGCTGGGAATGCCTTGCTGGGGGCGGCAGATTACAAGCTGGTGCATCACGCCAAGAACGGGCGCTCGGTATACAGCTTCTGCATGTGTCCGGGCGGGCAAGTGGTGGCGGCAACCTCGGAAAACGGGCGGGTCGTGACCAATGGCATGAGCCAGTATTCGCGTGCCGAACGCAATGCCAATGCCGGTATCGTTGTCGGCATTACCCCTCAGGATTATCCCGGCAGCCCGTTGGCGGGGCTGGATTTCCAGCGGCATTGGGAATCACGGGCGTATGAACTGGGTGAAGGGGATTATTTCGCACCCGGACAACTGGTGGGTGATTTCGTCAAAGGTATCCGCTCGACCCAGTTGGGCAGTGTGGAACCATCCTACCAGCCGGGGGTGCGCATGACCGATCTTGCCAGCAGCCTGCCGGATTATGCGATTACCGCCATCCGTGAGGCGTTACCCGCCTTTGAACGCCAGATCAAGGGCTTTTCCATGTATGACGCCGTATTGACAGGGGTGGAAACGCGCACCTCTTCGCCGCTGCGGATCACACGGGGCAAGGATATGCAGAGCCTGAATGTGAAAGGTTTGTATCCGGCGGGTGAGGGTGCGGGTTATGCGGGCGGTATTTTGTCAGCCGGGGTGGACGGCCTGAAAGTGGCGGAAGCGTTGGCGGAAGCCATGTTGGGCAAGGCTTCCGCATTGGCAGGGGATTACTTGTAGGCTTTGGCGAGGTTGTTGAACAACACCCGGCTCATGCCGGTAATGCGCAGGAATTTTTCCAGCTCTTCCGCCATGGAGGAGGACTGGTAGGATTCCTGCATGACCAGCAGCGAGAAACCGGTTGCCGCATTGAGCGCACGGATGGCATCAATCATGCGTGCCGGGCTTTCCGCATAGATTTCGCCAAAAATACGTGTCAGCTCCGACTGGATGATGGTCATGGCACCTGCCATGAATTCAACCGGCAGCTTGACTTTAACGTGCACATCACCAACGTGGTAAAGCTTGGCGGTGTATGCGGCATTGAAATCGCCACTGAACAGCTCGTTCAGCCACGCGACATGTGTCTGTTTCAGCCCCTCGATGCGCCCTTCGAGGAACTCCCGGGTTTTGGGAATTTCCTGTAACTGCCCGTAAAACAGGTCGGTCACTTCCTGCAAACGTTCGCTGACATCGGGATATATCTGGTGTAATGTGTTGATCTTGCTTTCATCCAGGCCGGAAAACTGTTTTGCATAATCGCAAAGCGCCTGCATATCAATCTCTTGCATGTATTATTCCTCTTCCGTTGACAAATCCGTGTCGCTGTTTATTGTCTATTGTCAGGATGCCGATGAGCGCCATCCAGCGGCTTTCCCGGTGCTTATCGCCTGAATTATAGACGCTTGCAAGGTACTCTGCGGCAGCTTTCTGACAAAGGGATGGAAAATTTTGATACAAGCTACTAAGCTGCACTCCGTATCTGTAAAACAAGAATTACGATAACAAGCGCCATGGTCGGGTTTTCCTTGTAATGGGTTGTGGAGCCATAAATCAGATGAATAACTGGCAACTGACGGATGAATCTTTTCTCGACGGCGAACATGCCATTTTCCTTGAACAGCTTTATGAACAATTCCTGCGTGATCCGGGCAGCATAGACCCGCAGTGGCAGGCGTATTTCCAGCGGCTGGACAACAGTCAGTTCAGCAGTGCCGCCAATGGCAAGGTGATGGAACAACGCAGCGAGCAGGTGCGCGTTTCCCGCCTGATCAACGCTTACCGCTATCTCGGCCATTTTGAAGCCAACACCAATCCGCTGGGTGATTACGCCTACAAGGAAAGCGTGCCGCAACTGATGCTGGAGCACCACGAACTGGAAAATGTGCCGCTGGACACGGTATTCGACCCCGGTTCCTTCAATATCGCCGCCAGGCCGACCCTCGGCAACATCATCCAGGCGCTGCGCGAAACCTATGTGGGTACCATCGGTTTTGAATACATGCACATCCTCGACATCCAGGAAAAGCGCTGGCTCCAGCAACGCATCGAACTGGACATGGGCAGGATCAAACTCAGCCACCCGCAACGCCGTAAGTTGCTGGAAAACCTGACGGCGGCGGAAGGTTTCGAGCAATACCTGCACCGCCGCTACGTCGGCCAGAAGCGTTTCGGGCTGGAAGGCGGCGAAAGCCTGATCCCGCTGCTGCAAACCATCATCCACGAAGGCGGCAAGCAGGGTTTGCAGGAAATCGTCATCGGCATGGCGCACCGTGGCCGCCTCAATGTGCTGACCAACGTGTTATGCAAACCTGCCGGGGAATTGTTCAAGGAATTCGAGGGCAAGATCGACGAGTACTACACTGGCGACGTGAAATACCACAAGGGGTTCTCTTGTGATGTACGCACCGAAGGTGGCCCGATGCATCTGGTGTTGGCATTTAACCCCTCGCATCTGGAAATCGTCAGTCCGGTGATGGAAGGCTCGGTACGCGCCCGTCAGGATCGCCGTCAGGATAAGGATGGTGATCAGGTGCTGGGCATTTCCATCCACGGTGACGCGGCGTTTGCCGGGCAGGGCGTGGTGATGGAAACCTTCAACATGGCACAGACCCGTGGCTACCGCACCCGTGGCACCATCCACATCGTCATCAACAACCAGATCGGTTTCACCACCAGCACGGTTTCCGACAGCCGTTCGACTTACTACCCGACCGATGCGGCAAAAATGATCAATGCGCCGATCTTCCACGTCAACGGCGATGACCCGGAAGCCGTGGTGTATGCGGCGCAGGTGGCGCTGGCTTACCGTCAGTTTTTCCAGAAAGACGTGGTGATTGATCTGGTGTGCTACCGCCGTCTGGGGCATAACGAAGCGGACGAACCGACCATGACCCAGCCAGTCATGTACGGCATTATCCGCAGCCTGCCGACTACCCGCGCCAAATACGCCATGAAACTGGCCGAGGAAGGCGTGGTCAGCGCTGGTGGTGCCAATGGGCTGGTGGAAGCCTACCGCACCAAACTGGCCAATGGTGGTATTACCTGCTGCAACAGCCAGACCCGC
>JBBIHI010000076.1:0-10671 GCA_037447095.1 Thiotrichaceae bacterium | reverse complement strand
CGGCTTGTCGTGTTCGCCGTATTGCGCGTGCAGGTCAGCGGCCTTGTTTTCGCGCACCACGTCATTGGGGAATGCAACACCCTGATCACGCAATTTCGCCAGCTTTTCGCGGCGCTGCGTGATCAGTTTGTTTTCATCGTGATGTTCCTGGGGGAGTTCCTGTTCACTCATGATTAGAGTCCGCTTTTCAAACTTGCTTCAATAAATTTGTCGAGATCGCCGTCCAGCACTGCCTGGGTATTGGCCGTTTCCACGCCGGTGCGCAAATCCTTGATGCGCGACTGGTCGAGGACGTAGGAACGGATCTGGCTGCCCCAGCCGATGTCGGATTTGCTGTCTTCCAGCGCCTGCTTTTCGGCGTTGCGCTTCATCATTTCCAGCTCATACAACTTGGCGCGCAACTGCTTCATGGCAGTGTCCTTGTTCTGGTGCTGGGAACGCCCGCTCTGGCATTGCACAACGGTGTTGGTCGGCAGGTGGGTAATCCGCACCGCTGATTCCGTCCGGTTGACGTGCTGTCCGCCAGCGCCGGATGCGCGATAAACGTCGATGCGCAAATCCGCCGGGTTGATGTCGATTTCGATATTGTCGTCGATTTCCGGGGAAACGAACACGCCGGTAAACGAGGTGTGGCGGCGGTTGCCGGAGTCGAACGGCGACTTGCGCACCAGTCGGTGCACGCCGGTTTCAGTACGCAACCAGCCGAAGGCGTATGGCCCCTCAAAACTGATGGTCGCGCCCTTGATGCCCGCCACGTCGCCTGCGGTGGCTTCAATCAGTTCGGTCTTGAAACCCTTGGCCTCGCCCCAGCGCAGGTACATGCGCAGCAGCATTTCCGCCCAATCCTGCGCTTCGGTACCACCGGAACCGGCCTGAATGTCGAGGAAGGCGTTGTTCATATCCATTTCGCCGGAGAACATGCGCTGGAATTCGAGTACCTTGACTTCCTTTTCGATCCCGTCGACGTCGGCGATTACCGCGTTGGCGCTGTCTTCATCGTCTTCCATTTCTGCCAGTTCAAGCAGCTCTTTGGCATCTGTCAGGCCAGCAGTAATTTTGTTGATGCCACCGACGATACCATCCAGCACAGAACGTTCCTTACCCAGCTCCTGGGCACGTTTGGGGTCGTTCCAGATATTCGGGTCTTCGAGTTCGCGGCTTACTTCTTCGAGGCGTTCGCTTTTGACTTCGTAGTCAAAGATACCCCCTCAGAGCGTCAACGCGCCCCTGAAGGTCTTTGATCTTGGTGTAGGTGGGGTTGAGTTCCATGTGCTTCCGCAATGCAAAAAAGAAAAGCGGGGATCATACCAACCCCGCTTGCAGTATGAAAGGATTACCTGTTTCAGAAATCTTCCTGCTCCGCCTCCAGCGTTGACAGGCTGATGTGCTTGCCCAGCTCATCCTTGAAACCTGCCCAGTCCTTGTAGTCGGTGAGTTCGGCTTCGATTTTCGGTTTCATCTCGAACGGTTCCATCTTTTCACGCATCGCTTTGACCGAGGTATAAACCTTGCTCAGGTAATCGTGGTAATACTTCAGCACGTTTTTGCTGCCAGTATGCCCATGGCCGGGGACGATGGTATTCACGTCCAGCGTCAAGGCGTAATCCGCCGCCTTGATGCCACCGGCAAAACTGCCGTCGTCCATGCGCACGATGCGTTTGTTATTGATGGTGTCGCCAGTGAACAGCAGCTTGTCCTGCGGCACTTCAAACATGACATCGGTGTCGGTATGCGCTTTGCCGTCAATCAGATGCGCTTTGATGGTCACGCCCCCCAGATCAAACGTGTCGCCATCTTTCAGCGCTTCGGTGGGAATGACAACTTGTGTGCCTTCGGTAGCCTTTTCCGTCATGCTGTTCATGGTGCTGATCCACTCTTCCGCTGCGCCGCTTTTGGCTTCCTCGATCATTTTCGGGTGGGCGTAAAATTTCACTTCCGGGTTTGCTTCCTGAAATGCCTGATCGCCCAGCCAGTGGTCGCCATGCACATGGGTAATGAACACCTTTTTGATCGGCTTGTCGGTAATTTTACGGATGTGCGCCAATACCGCCCGCCCAATCGCACTGCTGGAACCGGGGTCAACCACCGCCACTTCCTGGTCAGTCACAATGAACGCCGGATTGTTCATGAAACCCTTGTTCTCCTTGTTGGGGTAGCCGGTCGAACCGTGGATCACATAAACATGCTCCGACACCTTTTCCGGCTGGTATTTATCAAGCACATCCTGGTTCACTGGCTTGTCTTCCGCCGCCAACACGGACAGCGCCACACCCAGCAACAGCGTTGCCGACCAACGCATCATTCTATTATTCCTCATTATTTTCTTCCTCCTCGGTTTATAAACTTATCCCATCAAATGATCCAACGCCTCCATCAAGGCCGCATCCGGTTTATGGAAAAACACCCCGGAAGCGGGGCTGGCAGGCTGCATTCCGCGCAGGAACAAATACAGCACCCCGCCAACATGCGTTTCCCACGCATAATCCTTAATCCGCAAACGTAAATAGCGGTGCAAAGCCAGGCAGTAAATCAGGTATTGCAGGTAATAATGGTGTTCCGCCATCGCCTGTTGCATGGCTTGCGGGGTATAGTCCTGCGGGTTTGCGCCCAGCTCATTGGACTTGTAATCGACCACGTAAAAGCACCCGCCCGCCTCAAGCACCAGATCAATAAATCCCTTCATGTAGCCGGTTAGTTGCGCAAACTTCAGCTTGTCGATGGCCGCATGAATTTCCACCCATTCCGCTGGCAAATGCTGGTGCAATAATGCCTGCAAAGGCTTAAACCGCAATTTTTCCACCGGAAAATAAAACTCCAGCTCATCCAGCCGCCGCTGCTTCGGAAGCTGACCGAGGAAAAATGCCCCCCCCTCAAACAACCCCGTATCCAGCACATTCTGCAACAACTGTTCCGCTGCCCCCTGCCATCGCTCCGCCAACCCATGTCGCCGCAAAGCCGGTAACAACACCTTGTCACGCTGTTCCGCCACCGGCAGGCAAAAATCCAAGTCCTCCAGCATCTTGTGCAAACAACTGCCCGCTTGCGCCCCACGCGGAAATGCCGTGCGCACCGCGTCATGCGCCACTGGCATCTGCCAGGCCAGCGTGTCGTAATCCGGGCGTTCGTCCTCCTTGCCCGCCACCAGCCCGCTGAAACTGCCGACTTTCGGCGAAGGCGGCAACACATGCGTATAGGCTGGCGTTTCCTGCACCCGCTCACGGGCAGGCGGCTGATAACGTTGCGGAATGTCGTATTCCGGCAATGCTTCCAGACCGATCAGACCAACGGAAGATTCCACCACTTCCTGCAAACGCTGCTGCATGAGTTGCTGGCGTTCGGGCGGCTGCATGTCACCCTTGCGTGCCTTGCCGAGGATGGCCTGCTGCTGCGGCGAATTGCCAAACAGCAACCACGCCAGCGACGAATAATAGTCAAAAGCATTCAAATGGCCGCTGACCAGCGCCAGCGTGCAGTGGTATTTGGCTCGGGTCAGGGCAACATACAGCAGACGCAGGCTTTCGGCCTTTTCCGCTTCGGTAAACTGTTTCCGCTCATCATCGGTCGCCAATGTGTCTGCCTGCAAACGCGACACATCCCCCGCCGTATCGTGCCAGCTAAACCAGGTCTGCGGTTTGGCCTCACGCTCATTCCACAGGAACGGGCAATACACCACGCCGTATTCCAGCCCCTTGCTCTTGTGGATGGTGACAATCTGTACCAGATCGGCATCACTTTCGAGGCGCAACTGGTGGGTTTCCTCCGCCTCCGCGCCATCGGCCTTTTGTTGCAACCAACGGATCAGGGCGTGCATCCCGTGCCCATGCAAGCGGCTTTCGGTATGCACCAGTTCCGCCAGATGCAGCAGATTGGTCATTCGCCGCTCACCATCAGCGAAGGCCAGCAAATGTTCCTGCAAACCGCCCTGCTGCAACCAGTGGCGGAACATCGGCATGAAACCTTGGCTCTGCCACAGCTTATGCCACTCGTGAAAAGCTTCCAGTTGCGCTTCCAGCTTGTCGGAATCGGTATCCAGCGCGTGCAAAGCAACCGCGTTGTAGCCAAACAGCTCCGTCACCAGCGCCGTCTTGAGCGCCGTTTCATTGCCCGGCTCGGCAATTGCCCGCAACACTGCCCGCAGCTCCGTAGCCTCGCGGGTAGCAAAAATGCTTTCCCGCGATTTATGGACGCTGGAAATGCCGCGTGCCAGCAGCGCCTGGCGCACCATTTCCCCCTGCCTGCCAGTACGCACCAGCACCGCGATGTGCTTGCTTTGCAGCGGCTCATCACCAACGCAGGCAGTTCCCTGCAAACCGGCATTGAGCAGGCGGGCAATGTCATCCGCCACCGCAGCAGCAATCTTTTCCTCGACTTCGGCAACGCTGTGTTTGTCCAGCGAAGCCCATTCCCACAGACGCACGGGCGGCAATGCGGTTTCCGGTTCGGCTGCATCAGGCAGGACAATATCGGCTTGCGGCCTACCTGCCTCCACTGGCTCGTAGCGGATTTCGCTACGGAACGGGTCATCCGACTGGGCAAACAAATGGTTCAGCGCCGCCAACAGTTTGGCGTGGGAACGGAAGTTTTGCCCCAGCGTATGACGCTGCCGGGTCGCCCTGGCCGCTTTCAGATAGGTGTAAATGTCCGCGCCGCGAAACCCGTAAATCGCCTGTTTGGGGTCGCCAACATAAAACACGCGCGGTTCCGTTGCGTCGCGGTAGATGCGGGCAAAAATGTCGTATTGGATCGGGTCTGTATCCTGAAACTCGTCGATCAACGCAGCACGGTACTGGCTGGCCAGACGTTCGGCAAAACCGGGGTGCTGTTGCAGCGCTTCATCCAGTTGCAGCAGCAAATCGTCGAAAGTCAGCAAACCCAGTTGCTGTTTGCGCAGAGGCAATTCCTGACGCAAGTGTTCCAACAGGCGTAAACGCAAATGTTCCAGCGCTTGCGGCAGCATGTCTCGCAAAGGCTGATAGCCCTCCAGCAAGCTTTCCACCGCCGTGAAAAACGGGTGTTGTGGCGTGGTTTTACCTTTATTGGTCTTGCTGGCGAGGAATGCAGCGGAAAACTTTTCCAGCGTTTTGGCCTGATCCGGCGTCACCATCCGGCCTGTCAGGCAGGCATCCACCTCAGCAAACCATTCCGGCAGTTTGTCGACTTTGTATGAGGCAGCATTGAGGATTTTCCCGGCAATGGCACTTTCCAGCAATGCGGTGATTTCCGTCCTCCCCGTTTCCCACAGAGCAGCGCAGACTTGCAATTGTACCTGCAAGGCAGACTGCGCATCGGCAAAGGCTTGTGGGTCAACGGCTGCAATGTCGGTGTGCAAATAAGGCTTGCCGATGAAATGACGTACATCCACCAACAGGCTGTCAGGTGTCAACGAGTGGGTTTGCAGCAAAGTCAGGTGCAAGCTGTCGGGGTTGAGGAAATGCTGATACCAGAATTTGTCAGTCAGTTCGGTCAGCAAATGCTCTTCGCTGGCGACCAGCTCACTTTCAAACGGCAGGCGGGCTTCAAAAGCATTTTCAGTCAATACACGCTTGCAAAAACCGTGGATGGTGAACACCGCCGCTTCGTCGAAACTGACCAGTGCCAATTGCAAGCGCTGGATGCAAACTGCCCGCTCCGCCTCTTCCGCCAGTGCCTCGTAAGACTCTTCGCAATCACGCCCTTCCAGAAACGCCAGCGCATCGGCCAGCCGTTTACGGATACGGTCACGTAATTCCGCCGTTGCCGCCTCGGTGTAGGTCACGACCAGAATCTGGTCTACGCTCAGGCCATACACCGCAACCAGGCGCAAATACAGCCAGGAAATTGTCCAGGTCTTGCCGGTTCCGGCGCTGGCTTCGATCAGGTTGGTTCCGGCCAGCGGAACGGTTTGCGCATCAAGTGTCGGGTGTGGGGTCGCTGTTTGCATTTACGCATCATCAAAAAAATCAGGAGCGGCTGTCAACCAGTCGGCTTCTGTCACGCAGCTTTGTGCTAGCATGGCACCTGCTTGTGTAACCGTATCGGGGGAACCATGTCGCAACATTTTTCACGCATTTTCCTGCTCAGCCATATGCGCGGCTATTCCAGCCTGCTGGGGCATATCCTCGGTTCCCACCCGCAGATCAACGGCTATTATGAGATGCACATCCGTTACAACACGGCGGAAGCACTGGCCGAACAGGAACAGCGTTACGCCCAACATGACCCGTTCAAACCCGGCAGCCGTTACCTGTTCGACAAGTTATTGCACAACGGTTACGATCCAGACCTGCAACTGCCGGGGCTTGAAGATGCCCACCTGCTACTGGCTTTACGTCAACCCGAACCGACCATCAAAAGCATCATCAAGCTGTTCAAGGAAAAGAATACCAACGCACTGTATGCCGACCCGGCAGAAGCCACCCGCTACTACATCGAACGGCTGGCAACCCTGAGCGCATTTGCCCGGCAGCATCCACAGCGCTATCACTACTTTGATACCGAACTGGTGTGCACCGATACGGAAAAGCTGTTGCAGCATCTGGCAAGCTGGCTGCAACTGGATTCGCCGCTGTCGGAACGCTACCAGCGCTTTGCCAAAACCGGGGTTGCGGGGGCGGGCGATACTTCTGATGCCATCAATAGTGGTGCAATTATCAAAAATGCCAGTGAAGACTTTACCGGCATTCTGCTGGAAGATGGGTTGTTGGGGCAGGCGGAACAGGCTTATCAGGCGTGCAGGGAGCAATTGATACGGGGTGCGAGGGCGACTGCCAGTCGCCCCTACGGGAAAACAACCCATAAACCCACAACGTAGAGGCGACCGGCGGTCGCCTATTCCCACCTACCCAAACAACTGATCCCAGGCATCCCGCTCCTGCCGGTAATGCAGCAGCGCATCCATGATCTGCTGCTTGCGCCCCGCACGGTGGGAAGCTGACTGGATTTGCTGCCAGGCGGCAGCCTGATCACCGAAGTTCAGCGCGATATTGTCGAGGAATTGCAAGACCTTGTGCATGGCGGGCGTGCCGTGCCACCAATGCTGCGGCTGTTGCACCCACTGTTGCAGTTCCACCCGCCGCGTATTCACTGCTACGTGCTTGGCCTGATACAAATCCAGCAATTCGGCTTCCACCTTACCGATGACTTGCGTCACCAAATCCGCATCGGTCAACTGGTCGAGGCTGTAGGTTTTCAGCCATCCGACCACCGAGAACAGCATCAGGTCGCCGAAAAACTGGCGCTCGAATTCGTCGGAAATGTCGATGGAGGCATCCTGCGTTTGCTCCACGCCAGGGCGGAAACCGTCTTCCTGCCCGGTCGTGCGCTTGTGCAGCATCGGCAGGTTGACGGAGGCAAACCGCGCACCGATTTCCGCCTGGATCAAGCGCCCCGCCGTCGGCCCCGACATCCGCAAACGCAAATGCCCAAACGGGATGATGTATTTCAAGCCACCAAAATTGACGATGTAATTGCCGGGGTAAATGGTGCGTGCCGGGGCAAGCTGCATGACATCCGCATCCGGCTGAAAACCCGTTTTGCGGGTCAGGTGCTCGCCGGAAAAGAATGACGGCAAACGCTCCGTGAAATGTTCCAGACAGGCCGCGTGATCATGTTCACCCACCAGCGGACAGCGGTAATCGAAGTGGTCAACCTGTTGCTCGAAGCCAAACAGTTTCGCCAGATCGTGGTAAGCCGCATCGCCCGGCAGCGGCAGATCACGGTGGAACTGGCATTCGCCTTGCGCCGCATAGCCACCGATTTCATGCAGGAATGCGCTGACATCATCCAGAAAATTGGCCGCCATCACCGCAGGCGACACGGGCGGGTCGCCTACCAGTTTGCCGGTCAGCATCAGCGTACTGGTGGTTTGGAAAATCCGGTTGATATGCCGGAAATAATCCAGTTCCGGCAGGAAAAGCTGGTCGCTATCCACCAGATAGTACAGGGTGCGACTTTTATCCCCGGTCAATTGCAACATCTTCAGGTAGCTGAGATTGCGGTTAGCCGCCTGCCCCTTGCGGTAAAAGCGTTCCGCAGGCTGGGTAGTCAGCAAACGCCCCAGATGTTGGCGTTGTGCGGCTGGGATACCTTGCAACACCTGATACTGCTCCGGCAGATCGAAATGGATGACCTCCAGCCCCTTGCCGCCGTATTCCACCGCCAGCGCCTTGTGTTCCCCGATGCATTGCGGGTCGCGGCTGTCTTCGGCCACCACCACGGTGATCCTGCCGGGGTAACGGTACAGTAGCTGTTGCTGATGGATACTTTCCAGACAATTGCGCAGATGGGCGGGGCGGTCAGCCACCGGGATACTGAGGATGAAATCGTAAGTTTCAGGCATGGGTTTAACGGCGTGAGGAATAATTGGGGTAAGCGTCGCGGTCAACCAGCAACTCGATCAGATTGATGCCCTGATGGAAATCAGCCTCATCGAACACCCGTTGGCAATCCGCCGCGTTTTCCACCCGGAAATGGTTGATTCCGAACGACTGCGCCAGCAAGGCATAATCCGGGTTCTGGAAATCACAATCGAGGAAACGCTGTTCGTACTGCTGATGCTGATTCTTGCGGATCAAGCCCAGCGTCTGGTTGTTGAACAGCACGATATTCAGCGGGATGTGGTAATTCACCGCCGTCATGATTTCCATGCAACACATCTGAAACCCACCATCGCCGAGGATGGCAAAGATTGGCTTGTCGAGGGTGAATTTTGCGCCGATTGCCGCCGGAATGGCGTGCCCCAGCGAGGAAACGCCGGTATTCGGCACGAACAAATCCTCATCTTTCACCCGGTAGAAGTTCTGCGCAAAGATGATATTGTCGTCGACCAGCACAATGCCTTCCGCGAAATGCTGTTCCAGATGCGCGAACAGGGTTCTGACCAGATCGAATTTGGAGCCGAAAATGACCGTGCCGTCCGCAGCGGATTGCTGGTCGATGCGTTGTTTGAAAACAGCCAGATCGGGATGCTGCTTGGGTTCGATGCCCTGCGGCACGCAAAACGCATTGATAGCACGCAGGAAATCACCCAGATCAGACTGGATCGCCAGATCAGCCTTGAACACCTTTTCCAGTTGCGCCACGTTGCGGTCAACCTGAATGATGTGCTTGTTATTGAGAATGTCACGCATCCACACATAACTGGTGCGTTCGTTGAAACCCGCGCCCAGCAGGATAATCAGGTCGGCTTCCTCAATGAAATAACGCATGGCATGGCCGCTGGAAGTCACGCCCAGACTGCCCAGCGACAACTCACTGCGCTCATCAATCGCGCCTTTGCCTTTCAGGCTGCTGGCCACCGGGATATTCAGGTGGTCACTGAACTTGCGCAATTCCTGACGGGCGCTGGGTTTCAGGCAACCGTAGCCTGCCAGCACTACCGGGCGTTGTGCCTGCCGGATCATGTCGGCGCATTGTTCCAGCAGTTGCGGCGGAATTTGTAATTTGGGTGGAGGTTTGAGGGTGGGTAACTTTTCCAGAATCGACGCATCCACCAGCTCTTTCTGCACATTCACCGGAATGCTCAACACCACCGGCCCAGGCACATCCGACACCAGTTGCCGTGCGGCTTGGTTCAAGACATTGGTGATGTAATCGGTGCGCTCAATCAGCTTGTGGTAACGGGTCACACCGGAAAACAATGCGGTCTGGTCGATGCTGCCGCCTTCACCCGAGCTTTCTTGCAAACCGCCACGCCCGAAAATATGGGTCGGAGCTTCGCCGGTAATCACGATCATCGGCAGCTTGTCGGCATAGGCATTGGCAATCCCGGTAATCAGGTTGCTTGCCCCCGGCCCTGCGGTGGTGATGCACGCGCCAATACGCCCACTGACACGGGCATAACCGCCCGCCATGAACGCCGCACCCTGTTCGTGCTTGACCAATACGCTCTGGATGCCGGAACCGTACAGCTCGTCATACACCGGCAGGATATGCGCCCCCGGCATTCCAAAGATGGTATCAACGCCCAATTGTTGCAGGAATTTAACGATGAGTTTGCTGACCGGGATTTTCATGCGCTGCCAAATCAAACCGAATTGCGGGACTATACCACGCAATACCCCCCAACCCCATAAAATGCTACCATGCGCCACTTTGCATGATCAGGAAGCTACCACATGAGCGCCTTGCCCAACTGCCCTACCTGCGGCTCTGAATACACTTACGAAGACGGTGCGATGTATGTTTGCCCCGAATGCGGCCATGAATGGCCGCAGCAGGCAGCGGCTGACAGCAGCAGCGACGAGCGCGTGATCAAGGACGCCAACGGAAATATCCTTCAGGACGGCGATACCGTCACCGTCATCAAGGATTTGAAAGTGAAAGGCTCATCGCTGGTCGTCAAGGTCGGCACCAAGGTCAAGAACATCCGTCTGGTGGACGGCGATCATGACATTGACTGCAAAATCGACGGCATCGGCGCGATGAGCCTGAAATCGGAATTCGTGAAAAAGGTGTAAACCTAATCCGCCAAACCCAACACACCCGCACCACGGTCTGCGGGGACGCTGGTAATCCCGCGCAATTCCCGGCTTTTGGCAATCAGGTTATGGATGATTGGCATCAGGATCAGCTCGATTGCCATGCCCATTTTGCTGCCCGGCACGACCAGGGTATTGCGGCGGGAAATGAATGCCCCCGGAATATTTTCCAGCAACGCCAGAAAGTTCGGCATGAACTTGGGCGTGAAACGGA
>JBBIHI010000075.1:0-10763 GCA_037447095.1 Thiotrichaceae bacterium | reverse complement strand
TATGAAACCGGGCTACCTGAAAGCACGTTCCCGGAAACTTGCCCCTATGATCTGGACAAGGTGCTTACCGGGGAGTATTTCCCGGAGTAAACAAACACCGCACACCCAGTCGGGTACGCCTTGGCTTTTTCATGCTTCTAATATATTTACTGATGTTACGATGGGTATCAGTGAAGCTGTTCAGCTAAAACCAATGTAACGGAAATTGTATGGTGCGGGGGTTCTGCTATCAATTTGGCATGTAAAAGTTTAGGCGCTGGTATTATTCTACGGCGCAATGCTTACCGCGATACCAGTTTGCTGCTGGATATTTTTACACGTGAGTCCGGCAAGATCACCTGTGTGGCCAAGTTTTCCCAGGGTAAAGGAACCCGCAGCAAGGGTATGCTGGAGCCATTCCGTCTGTTGGAGGCAAGCTGGACGGGCAGGGGAGAAGTGTTTACCCTGCTTCATGCCGAGGAAATGCGCCGCTACCCTTTGAATGGCGCGAGTCTGGTTCGTGCCTTGTATGCCAACGAATTGCTGTTGCGTGCCTTGTGGCAGCATCAGCCGCAGCCGGAATTATTTGAGCGTTATTTGCAGACCTTGACCTGCTTGCTGGATACAGCCGATTGGCGGGCGCTACCTTTGTTTGAGTTGGACGTGCTGGCAACCGCCGGGTACGAATTGAACCTGTGGCATGATGACGCTTTGGGGCATGACATCGACCCGGTGCTGCGTTATCGTTTCCGCCCGGAGTATGGCTTATCCCCGGATGTTGGGGAAGGCAAGGGTGTCCCGGTGTCTGGCCGCTTGCTGTTTGCCTTGCGTGAACCGCAGACGCTGGATGAAGGCTTGCGGGCGGAATTGCGCCATACCCTGGATTACCTGATACAGATGCTGCTGAAAGGCAAAACCCTGAATGCGAGAAGGTTGTTGAATGAATAAGATCGAACTTGGCGTCAATATTGACCACATTGCCACGATCCGTCAGGCGCGTGGCACGGCTTACCCTGATCTGCTGGAAGCAGTACGGCTGGTGGAAGCGGCAGGCGCACACGCCATTACCATCCATTTGCGGGAAGACCGTCGTCATATTCAGGATGCTGATGCCTACGCCATCCGCAAGCTGTGTACCCGCCGCCTGAATCTGGAGCTGGCAGCGACTGATGAAATGGTGGGGATTGCCTGCGATGTATTGCCCAACGATTGCTGTGTCGTGCCGGAAAAGCGCGAGGAGCTGACTACAGAAGGTGGCCTGGATGTGATTGGCCAGTTTGAGCGCATCCGTAAGGCTACCCAGCGTTTGAATGCTGCGAATATCCGCGTGTCGCTGTTCATCGAACCGGATATTGAACACATCCGCCGCGTGCCGGATATTGGTGCGCCGGTGATTGAGTTGCATACCGGAACGTATGCCAATGCGGCAGGTGAGGCAAAACAGCGCGAACTGGAACGCATCCGTGCCGCCACAGAATTTGCATATGGTCTCGGGATTCAGGTGAACGCCGGGCATGGGCTGGATTACCAGAATACCCAGGCGATTGCTGCCATCCCGCAAATCCGCGAATTGAATATCGGGCATTCCATGGTGGCACGGGCGATTTTCGTCGGCATCCGTCAGGCAACGGCGGAAATGCTGGAGCTCATGCAACACGCGCGTGCCGGTACATGAAAATCATTGGTATCGGTACGGACATCGTGGAGATTGCCCGTATCGGGCAGTTGCTGGAACGCCATCCCAAACGGTTTGCCGAACGTATTCTGCACCCCGCCGAGCTTGAGCGTTTCCATGCTGTTGCCAATAAGGCTGCATGGCTGGCAAAACGTTTTGCCACCAAGGAAGCGGTTGCCAAGGCGTTGGGTACGGGCATTGGCAAAGATGTCCGCTTGCAGGAAATCGAAACGCAGCATGATGGGCGTGGCAAGCCGATGTTGCAGTTACATGGGATCACGCAGGCATTTGCGGATAACTTGGGGGTAACGGCGATGGAACTGTCTGTTGCCGATGAGCGTAGCCATGCGCTTGCGTTTGTGGTTGCTACGGAAGAATAAACGGGAGAGACAACTCGACAAGTGATGGCAACGGGATTTGAATCCCGTTGCCATGCTTGGTTTATTGTTTACGCAATGAAAGGTATGGCAGGGTCTACACTTGGCAGCCCACTAGGTAACTGTGCATTGGTGAATGCAAAGTCTGTGGCAGCCAGTGAGGTAATGCCGGAGAGCGTAAATTGGACATCAACTGCGCCGCCCGCGACAGTGTGTACGCCAGCCGCAAAGCTCACGACTGTATTCCCGCCATTGTTGGTAATGATCAGGTCGTCCATGTTCAAAGTACTATTGCCTGCATCACGTAGCTGAGTCAGGTCAATACGGTCTTTACCTTGCTCGAAGTCATGGATGATTGCGGACATGTCCAGACCTGACGCGCTGTTCAGTAAGCTGAATACGTCAGTTGCTGCATCCCCTGTCCCACCGAAATTGCCACCCCAGACATCTACGGTGCTGTGGTCATTATGACCAAGGACGATCCTGTCTTTGTCTGAGCCGCCGATGAGCGTGTCATTTCCATGGTTATCGACAATGAGGTCATTACCGGTGCCGCCATTCAGATTGTCGTTACCGGCATTACCGATTAATGTATCGTAGCCATCGCTACCTAAGATGGTGTCGTTGTTGGCAGTGCCATAAATGGCATCATTACCACTACCACCGTTGATAACAAAATTGCTGCCCACCAGGGTGACGCCCCGGAAATCGAGGGTTTCGGAACGCCAGCTCCCCAGCAGGGTGGCGGTGCCGGAGACGGCGGTGGCGTCCACGACCTCAATGCCGCTGGCCGGGCCAAAGCCGTTCAGGCCGATGTCCACGTTGCCTGAGCCGTAGGCCACGATGGTGTCAATGCCGGAGGTGCCGGTGTCGGCGAACGTGTCGGAACCCTGGAAGCCGGACGCATAGGTGCCGGTGACGCGGTAAGTGTCGGAACCCTCCCCGCCATCCAGGGTGTCATCACCAGATTCGCCATAGATAATGTCGTTACCGGCTCCACCATAGATGGTGTCGTCACCACTACCACCCTGAACTAGGTCATCACCAGCCCCGGCATTGATAGTTTCAGAACGCCAGCTTCCAAGAATTTGTTCCTGCCTATCGCTGCCCTCTACTGTGGTTCCACTGCCATCCGCGATAACCAGAGCACGTTCCCCAATAAAGTAGTTCAGCCAACTGGCAACATCCCTCAACTGTGCATTTTCATTGCCATCTTCATTAAGGAAACGGCCATTTTGTATTTCAAAACCAAGATGGTAGATACCGTCAGCTACGGTGTTTATCAGGTTCTGGCCGAAGTAGTTAGTGTTGCCGCCATCGTTCTGCACCAAATGGTAGCCGGTTTCTTCATCGTCTTCGTCGTCACCATGCAGCATGGTGAAGTAAGCTAGGCGGTCTGCATTACCACGAATCCAGGCGTTCATTGCCATCATATCTTCACTGGTAAACCATCCATCAGCCATGGCGTTGGTGGCAGCGGCAGCTTCCAGTACCAGGTGGTTGAGTGCATCTGCATACCCGGCACCAGCATTGATGTCGGCTGCACTGGTGTTGCGTGCCAGACCCGCATCGGTCTTGATGGCATCCACGATTCTATCCAGCCCGGTTCCCGTAGTGGATTGGTCAACCATGAAGTAGTTCAGCCAGTCAGCCACGTCAGTGATTTTGGCATTTTCGTTGCCATCTTCGTTGAGCAGGCGTCCATTTTCAATTTCAAAGCCGATATGGTAAATACCATCGGCTACTGTGTTAACGAGGTTCTGGCCGAAGTAACGGGTATTGGCACCGTCATTTTGCACCAAATGGTAGCCTGTTTCCTCAGTACCTTCATCGTCACCGTGCAGGGCGGTGAACGCGGCCAATCGGGTGGCATCGCTACGGAACCAGTTATTCAGAGCTACGATGTCGTCGGCGGATATCCAGTTGTCAGCCATAATGCCGGTAGCAGCAATGCCTTGGGCAATCATATGGTTGATCCCGTCGGCAGCATCGGCACCAGCGGCAATCTGGGTATCGGAAATATGGTTGTCGAGTCCGGCATCAGCCATGATCAGGTTGGTGATGCGATCCAGACCTGTATTGCTGGTGGAGTGGTCGGTGTAGAACTGGTTCAGCCATTCGGCGACTTGTGCGACGGTAGCATTCTGGTTGCCGTCTTCGTTGAGGAAGTGGCCATCCACAATTTCAAAACCCATGTGGTAAATGCCATCTTCGACGGTATTGATCAGGTTATTACCTCGGTATTGCGTATTGGCACCGTCATTTTGTACAGTGTGGAAGCCGGTTTCTTCGTCCCCTTCATCGTCACCGTGCAGGTTTGTCCATTCCGTCAGGTAATGGGCGCGGATATAGCTATTCATGGCAATGACATCGGCAGTGCTGAACTGGCCATCAGTCATGGCTCCCGTAGCTCTCGCAGCTTCGAGAATAATGTGGTTCATCCGGTTGGCGCTATCTGCGCCAGTATTGATGTATTCGGCCCGGTCATTACCGGCCAAACTATTATCGGCGTAAATGAATTCAACCATTTGGTCGAAACCTGTCCCTGTGTCGCCCGCTATCTTGCTGGAGTCCGACACCATGGAATATCGTTTGGCTGACATCGTTGCTTCCCTCGCTTGCTGTTATGATACTCGCACACTCACACTGAATTACCATGCTATTTGCACGGTAATTATCCAATCATAATCCTTTGATAGCTGCGGTTAAAGGCTTTTATATCGGTTTGTTTATAGTTTAGATAAAATTAGTCTATGAATTTTGCTTGTTTATTATTCTTCATGATGTTTTTTTGCTCCGATGTCAGTGCTCATTAAATGAATGCGCAATAACGTCAGATAATGGTTTCAGTAAATAACTCACTAAAGAACGGCTTCCTGTTTGTAGGAAAACCTCGGCGGGCATTCCGGGTACGATACTGACCTTTTTTTCATTCAACAAGTTGAGGGAACTGTCCTGGAGTTTGAGTGTTGCCTTGTAAAAAGACTGCTGGGAATTCTGGTTGGTAAATGTATCTGCTGAAATGTCGATAAGCTCGGCATTGATGGTTGGGAAGAAGCGGGTATCGTTGGATGATAGAAGCTTGATCTCGGCGATCTGGCCAACTTTGATTTCATCAATGTCCGATGGTGAAAGTTGGGCGATGATTTTAAATTCCTGCTCATCCGGGACAATCTCCATGATGACCTGACCGGCAGTAATGACCCCACCTAAGGTAACGATGTTGAACCCTTTTACCTTGCCGGAAACCGGGGCAGTAATGGCGACCCGCGACAGTTTGTCTTCTAGGGACTGTTTCTGGGCAAGTAACTGGATACGTTTCGTCTGGCTGTCACTGATGGCTGTGCCGACTTCCTTCAGGTATTCCTCTTTGGTCAGGGCTACCTGTTGCTTGATTTCAGCCAGGGAGTCATTGAGACGTGCGATTTCAGATTCTGTTTTGACCGTATCACCGACCACTCCCTCATAATCACGCTGAGTTTGGCGCAAAGTGGGTTTGGCGACCAGGTTTTTTCCTGCCAGTTTTTCCAGTGAGTTGACATCATTCTTTAGTGAGTCACAGCGTTTTTTCAGACTGACAAGCATGTTCTGGTTGCCGTCAATCTGTTTCTGGGTCTGGGAATGGCGCTGTACCAGGACATCCTGGCTGGACTTTAATGCCTGTTTGCGTGACTGGAAAAGCTGGCTTTGGGTTTTCAGAATATCTGCAAGCATTGGCGTGGCGGAGGCTTTCTGCAAGCTGTCCGGCCAGGTAATGTTGGGGGCGTCGTCCCGTTCTGCGGCGAGGCGTACAAGGCTGGCCTCCGCATCCCACAGTTGCCCCTGGACATTTTCCAGTTGGGAACGCCACTGGGTGTCATCCAGTTCCAGCAGGACTTGTCCTTTATGTACATTGTCGCCGTCCTGGACATTAATGGTTTTGACGATGCCGCCATCCAGATGCTGGATTTGCTTGTTTTGTGATGCCACGATAATGCGGCCAACGGCGACGACCGCACTGCGCAGCGGGGCAAATTGCGCCCACAAGCCGAAGATGACAAAGGTGATGAGGAGTATCCCGATTCCCAAGCGGCGATAAGGTGTTTCATCCATCGGTAAGGGGGTGCTGTCGGCAGTCAGGCTTTGCCGGGTTGCCAATGCTGATGGTGTGCGTGTTGCCAGGACATTCTTAAGCATTGGCTGCCCCCATGTTGGCTGGCGGGATGGCTGTTTTTGCCTGGTTCTGCATCAGTTGTTGCAAAACGGCGTCGCGCCCGCCGTACAGGGCGATTTGCCCCTCTTTCAGCACCATGAGCTTGTGGGCAACATTCACGATATTGGTACGGTGCGTTACCAGGATCAGGGTGACGTTTTGCTGCTGTAACAGCCTGCACGCCTGTAACAGGGCCATTTCACCGGCTTCATCCAGATTGGCATTGGGTTCGTCCAGTATGACCAGCCGTGGGTCGCCATATACCGCCCGTGCCAGACCGATACGTTGGCGTTGGCCGCCGGAAAGGGCAATGCCACCGGGGCCAATGCGGGTTTCGTAACCATCGGGCAGGTGGCGGATCAATTCATCGACACCGGCCATGCGTGCGGCGGCATGAATCTTGTCGGCATTGCTTTCACCGAAACGGGAAATGTTTTGCGCCACTGTGCCATCAAACAGCTCGACATCCTGGGGCAGGTAGCCAATGTGGGAACCCAGTTCATCGCGGTTCCAGTGGGTAATGTCTGCGCCGTCGATACGGACAGCACCTGCGGCAATCGGCCAGACACCGACCAGCGCCCGCAGCATTGAGGATTTGCCCGCCGCGCTGGCTCCGAGGATGACCAGTGTTTCCCCGGCAGGCAGGGTGAAATTGACTGCCCGTAATACAGCACGCTGGGTACGTGGGGCAAACAGGGTGACGGTTTCAAACTGGACAGTCCCGTCAGGTGTCGGGAGGGACAGGCGTTTTTCCGGGGCAGGGAATTCGCTGAGCAGTGCCTGTAACCGGTGATATGCCTGCCGTGCGCCTGCGAATTGTTTCCAGGTGGCAATCAATTGGTCGATCGGTGCCAGCGCCCGTCCCATCAGGATGGAACCGGCAATCAGGGTTCCCGAGGTGATTTCATTGTGGATCGCCAGATACGCACCCAAGCCCAGGATCAGTGACTGGAACAGCGTGCGTAACATTTTACTCAGGTTGATCCAGAAACCGGCATTGTCCGAGGCGTGCGCCTGTTCTTTCAGGTATTCGATATGGGTATCCAGCCAGCGTTGGCGCAGGGCGGGTTCCATCCCCATGGCGTGCAACACCTCGGCATTGCGCAGGTGGGAAGCTACCATCGCGGTGGACTGGGTGTAACGGGTATTGGCCGAGTTCAACAGGTCACGGGTTCTGAATTCGTTGGCAATTGCGACGCTGACCAGGATCAGGGCGGCAAAAATGGCAAACCAGCCCGTCCACGGGTGGAACAAGAACAGCAGGGTCAGGTAAACAGGAATCCACGGGGTGTCAAAAAACGCGAATGGCCCATTACCGGTCAGGAACTGGCGAATGCTGTTCAGGTCAGCGAGTGGCTGGGCATTGCCGTTGCCGGGGTATTTGACGGCTGCTGCCATGATGACGTTATACAGGCGGGAATTGAGGAAGCTGTCAAAGCGGGTTCCCCAGCGTACCAGCAGGCGCGAGCGCACGAGTTCCAGCAGCCCCATTGTGCCGAACATCCACACGGTGATGAGGGTCAGCATCAACAGGGTTTCCCCGCTGCGGCTGACCATCACCCGGTCGTATACCTGAAGCATGTACAGGGATGGGATCAGCATCAGCAGGTTGATGAACAGGCTGAAAACCCCTACATAAATGAAGCTGCTGCGGAAATAGCTGAATAATGAGGCCAGCTCACCTGCGGGGGAGACAGGTTTAGGCATGGTGCATCACTTTGCGTCGCTGGCCGACGTATGAGTGGAAGGCTGGGGTGTACATGGTGGCTAGAAACCTTCGCAATGAATGGCGCAGATACTAGCATATTTGTGGGGGTAAATGTACGCTGTCTGGCAGCCATTTACCCAATTCGCTTGCCAGTGTCTGGCTTTCCAGTGGCTTGCCCAGATGGCCGTTCATGCCTGCACCCAGGCATTCTTCAATGTCAGATGCCATGGTATTGGCGGTCAGGGCGATGACGGGTATGGCCGGGTTGCGGACAGCCATTAATCCCTGGCAATTGTCCATACCCCGAATATGGCGGCAGGCTTCCAGGCCATCACATTCCGGCATTTGCACATCCATCAGTACCAGATCGTAGTCTTGCCCAATCAGGCGCAGAATGGCTTCGCGGCCATTTTCCACCGTATCAATCTGCGTGATGCCCAGGCTTGCCAGCATGGATTGGGCAATAATCTGGTTAATCTGATTGTCTTCTGCCAGCAATATCCGGTAATCGGTTTTGCAGGATAGCAGCGGTGGAGTAGTAGGTATCGGTATTGCCTGGACTGTTTCACGGGCAGCGTCAGCAATCTGGTAAGGAATTTCAAACCAGAAACAGGAGCCCTTGCCAATCTCGCTGTATACGCCGATTTCCCCTCCCATCAGTTCCACCAATTGTTTGGAAATGGCCAGCCCCAGCCCGGTTCCACCGTATTTGCGGGCAGTCGAGGATTCCATCTGCTGGAAGCTCTTGAACAGAAGTGGCTGTTTCTCCATAGGAATGCCAATGCCTGTATCCATGATTTCAAAGTGCAGGCGGCGGGTGTTTTTGGCAAGCCGGACGTCCATTGTCACCTTGCCCTTTTCAGTGAACTTGATCGCGTTGCCCAGCAGGTTGACCAGGATTTGCTGGATACGGATTTCATCACCCAATAACCAGGGGGCAATGTTTTCACTGATGCTGGCGGTACAGGTCAGCCCTTTTTCCTTGGCCCTGATGGCCAGCAAATGGTGCAGGTGGTTAACCATGTCCTTGATTTTGTAGGGTGCAATTTCCAGCTCCATTTTGCCCGCTTCTATCTTGGAAAAGTCCAGCAGGTCGTTCAACAGGGAAAGCAGCGCCTTGCCGCTACGGTTGATCAGGGAAAGGTATTGTTTTTGCTCCTCGGTATTCAGGAGTGGCGTGAGCAATTCACCAGCACCAAGGATGCCGTTCATGGGCGTGCGCAATTCGTGGCTCATGTTGGCCAGAAACCGGCTTTTGGCTTTGTTGGCAACTTCTGCGGCTTCCTTGGCGGCTGCCAGTTTGCTGGATTGCTGTTCCAGCAGTTCGTTTTTATACAAAAGCTGCTGGTAATCACGGTGGATATTGCTGCCAACCGAGAGCATGAAACCACCGAAGATGAGCATACCCAATGCAATGAGATAAGCGTCAGGGGTTGCGATATGTAGCATAACCAGGATCGGTGGCCAGAGCATGATGCTGGTGAACAGGGTGAAAAGTGCCCTGTCAGGTGAGAAATGGGAAATGGCACCCGCACTGATCATCAACAGGGGCAGCAACATGACTGTACCGTGGGAGCCGAGTCCTGTTTCCGAAACGCCCCAGGCGGTGAAGGATGCCCAGACGATTCCTGAGGCCAGGACATTGGAACGGAACAACAAGCGCCAGCGTTCAGGGTTTGTCGGGTAAAGAACCTTTTGTTGCCTGATCAGGAACAGCCGCCCTAACGTCAGCAGGAACAGGGACAAGCCAGTTCCATACACCAGCCCTGGGTTGTATTGGGTCAGGTTGACACCAAACTCCAGGATAATCCAACTGACCAGATAGCTGAGCGTCCCGGATATGGAGCGTTGTGCCAAATCCTTGTCGAGTTGTGATGCCATGGCGGGTGACATCGGGCTGTTTTCGGCTTGTTGGTCTGTCCGACCAGGAAAGTTAGCCTGACAGGTTGCGCTATTCACATGGGTTCCTGTTGTTTTGATTATTGGCAATCCATGAAGTTACCCGATTGGCGTCCAAGGTCAAGTCAAATCCGCCGGAAGGATTGTCTTGCAACAGGTGCGCAGGTAAGCTCTTTCCCTTGGCACACAAGAGCGACAAACATGCAGTACCCCACCATCGAAGATTTCATCGGCAACACCCCGCTGGTGCGCCTGCAACGCCTGCCCGGCAAAACCACCAACGCCATCCTGGTCAAGCTGGAAGGCAACAACCCGGCAGGTTCGGTGAAAGACCGCCCGGCGCTGTCCATGATCCGCCACGCCGAGGAGCGCGGTGAAATCCAGCCCGGCGACACCCTGATCGAGGCCACCAGCGGCAACACCGGCATCGCGCTGGCGATGGCAGCCGCCATCAAAGGCTACAAAATGATCCTGATCATGCCGGAAACCATGAGCGCCGAACGCCGCGCTTCCATGAAAGCCTACGGTGCGGAACTGGTGCTGGTGACTAAATCTGAAGGCATGGAAGGCGCACGCGACCTCGCCCTGCAAATGGAGCGTGAAGGCAAGGGCAAGGTGCTGAACCAGTTCGCCAATCCCGACAACCCGCTGGCGCATTTTGACGGCACCGGCCCGGAAATCTGGCGCGATACCCATGGGCAGGTGACACATTTCGTCAGCAGCATGGGTACCACCGGCACCATCATGGGCACTGGCCGTTTCCTCAAATCCCAAAATCCGGACATCCAGATTGTCGGCGTGCAGCCCGCCACCCAGTCCGACCAGATTCCCGGCATCCGCCGCTGGACGCCGGAATACCTGCCGGAAATTTTCCACCGTAACGAAGTCGACCGCGAAATCGACATGAGCCAGCCGGAGGCGGAAGAGACCATG
>JBBIHI010000074.1:0-11048 GCA_037447095.1 Thiotrichaceae bacterium | reverse complement strand
ACTACACTGCCTTAACCCGCCACAAACCTCATCGACAAATCTACGGCGCGGACATGCTTGGTAATACTACCGATCGACACAAAATCCACTCCCGTTTCGGCAATCGCCACCACCGTTTCCGGGCTGACGCCACCGGAGGCTTCCAACGGAATCTTTCCCGCCGTCAACTGCACCGCTTCGCGCATCGTGGCAAGATCATAATCGTCCAGCATGATAATGTCAGCCTGCGCTGCGGTCGCTTCCGCCAGTTCCTGCATATTTTCGGTTTCAACTTCGACCAAAATACCGGGATGCAACTGACGCGCCTGCCGGATCGCGGCGGTAATCGAGCCTGCCGCCATGATGTGGTTTTCCTTGATCAGCACACGGTCATACAAGCCGATGCGGTGATTGGTTCCACCACCGCACAATACGGCATATTTCTGCGCGGTACGTAATCCGGGCAGGGTCTTGCGGGTATCCAGAATCCGGCAACGGGTATGTGCCACCAGATCGACATAACGGCGGGTTGCAGTAGCGGTTGCCGACAAGGTTTGCAGGAAATTCAAGGCGGCACGCTCCCCGCTGAGGATGGAACGCGCACTACCCCGCAACGTACACAACAGCGTATCGGCCTGTACCTTGTCGCCATCCTGACATTGCCATCCCACCTGCACTGACGGATCAAGCTGGCGAAACACTTCGTCAAACCAGGCAATGCCGCAAATCACTGCGTCTTCGCGGCAAATTACATTAGCGACGGCCTGTTTATCCGCAGGAATCAAGCCTGCCGTGACATCGCCAGCACCCATGTCTTCCGCCAATGCGCGGGCAACGGTTTCCGGTAAATCTGCTGGTAAAATCATCCCCACCTCGAAATAAAAATGGGAGGCACGAATGCCTCCCATACAAGCCCCTGACTCCTCGTCAGATTCGTTAGATACGGGTAATACCCATCATCTTCAAAATGGACTTTTCGTAGAACGGCTCGGAGCTGCCTTTCTTCATCTTGCGGATGAAGTACTTCTCGAACGCGATCTTGGCCATGTGTACCCATTTGCCCTTCTTGAACCATGCCACGTTACGTGGTGGGATCTGAGGCAGTGCAACGAAGGCCGCACCAGTGTCACCCATGTCTGCCAGACAGATGGCGTTCCAGGTACCGGTAGTGTGTGGTTCCTTGCCAGCCAGTTCGTCAGCAATATTGTGCACCAGTGATGTTACCATGGATTCGATCATGTAACCGGTTTTTGGTGCACCTGTTGGAACAGGGGTCGCTTCGACCGGAGGAATGGCAATACAGACACCTGCGGAGTAGATGTTCTTGTATTTAGGGCTGCGGTGCAGTTCGTCAACGATGACAAAACCACGCGGGTTACACAGACCTTCAACTGCGGCAACGGCGTCAACACCCTTGAACGCTGGCAGCATCATGGCGAAATCGAACGCGATTTCGTGTTCTTTTTCCACTTCGCCCTTGGCGTTTACTTCGGTGGTGAACAGCTTGCCTGCTTCAACCTTGGTGGTCTTGGCATTGGTGATCCAGTTGATGTGGTGGTTACGCAGTTCGGATTCCAGCATACCCTTGGAATCGCCCACGCCACCCAGACCCAGATGGCCGATGTACGGCTCGGAAGACACGTAGGTCATCTTGAACTTGTTACGTACACCGCGCTTACGCAGGTCGGCGTCAACGATGAACGCGAATTCGTAAGCAGGGCCGAAGCAGCTTGCGAAAGGCATCGCGCCAACGATGATGTGGCCGGAGCCTTTTTCCAGCATCTTCTGGTAATCTTCGTAAGCTTTTTCAGCATGGCCTACGTCACACACGGAATTGGTGTGACCGCCGTGCGGGCCTGCGCCTTCCACTTCCTGGAAGAACAGTTTCGGGCCAGTTGCGATAACCAGATAGTCATAGTTAACAACCTGGCCATTATCCAGATGCAATGCATTACCTGCCGGATCAATCTTGTCGCAACGTGCCGCGATAAAGTTGATGCCTTTCTTGCTCAGGTACTTTTCAATAGGGAATGTAATGTCAGAACGGGTACGCCAGCCCACAGCAACCCAAGGGTTGGAAGGGACAAACTGGAAATAGTCGCGTTCATTAATTACGGTAACGTCATGCCCTTTACCGAGCATTTCCTTCATCTCGTATGCAGCGGGCATTCCTCCAGTCCCTGCACCCAGAATTACTACATGAGCCATCAGCGCGAACTCCTAACTAATACGTGTTGATAAGTGGTTTGTTGCTATTTGAATATCGAACTCGGTATTACCTCTCCCGAATATTCAGCATCACACCACAAATCACCCCTGTACGTCAATCTTGTCCTTGTTTATCAACAAATTAGGATTTTCTAATATATCCAGGGAATGATATACTTGCCACCTGTCAAAGACATCTATTAACACATGGCAACATTCAAAACATGGCTGGTTGGCGGAGCGGTTCGTGACCATTTGCTGGGAATCCCGCTAAAAGACCGCGACTGGGTTATTACGGGCGCAACCCCGGAAATTTTGCTGCAACAGGGTTTCAAACCCGTTGGTAATGACTTTCCGGTATTCCTGCACCCACAAACCAGCGAGGAATATGCGCTTGCCCGCACCGAGCGCAAAACCGCCAAAGGTTATCATGGCTTCCAGTTCCACGCTGCACCGGATGTCACGCTGGAAGAAGACCTTGTCCGCCGCGACCTGACCATCAATGCCATGGCACAAGACAGTGATGGCAAACTGGTTGACCCGTTCGGTGGCCATGCCGACTTGCAGAACCGTCTGTTGCGCCACGTTTCCCCGGCATTTTGCGAAGACCCGGTACGCATCCTGCGGGTAGCGCGTTTCGCCGCCCGTTTCGCCCCCCTCGGTTTCACGGTTGCCGACGAAACCCGGCAACTGATGGCTGACATGGTACAGGCTGGCGAAGTCGACGCCCTGGTTCCCGAACGGGTCTGGCAGGAAACGGTACGGGCATTGGGCGAACCTGCCCCGGAACGCTTCTTTGAAGTGCTGCGCGAATGCGGCGCACTGGCGGTTTTATTCCCGGAAATTGATCGGCTGTTTGGTGTCCCGCAACCCGCAAAATACCACCCGGAAATTGACTGCGGCATTCATGCTCTGATGGTGTTGCAACAGGCCGTAAAACTCAGTGCAGACGCTGAAGTCCGTTTCGCTGCCCTGACCCACGATCTCGGCAAAGGCGTTACCCCGGCGGACATCCTGCCCAGCCATTACGGCCACGAAATACAGAGCAAGCGACTGGTTACGCAATTGTGTGACCGCCTGCGGGTTCCCAACCGTTTCCGGGAACTGGCGGAACACGTTGCCGAATACCACGGTCATATCCACAAGGCCAGGGAATTGCGTCCGCAAACCATCCTCAAGGTGCTGGAAGCCACGGACGCTTTCCGTAAGCCGGAACGTTTCGCACAATTGCTGCTGGCCTGCGAAGCGGATGCCAAAGGCAAGCTGGGCTTTGAGGAACAGCCTTACCCGCAGGCCGACATCTTCCGCAAAGCGCTGCACGCCTGCCAGCAAGTGGATGTGCAGGCCATTGTCCGTGCCGGTTTCAAGGGTATCCAGATACGTGAGGAAACCCATCGCCAGCGTGTGCACGCCATTCAGCAACTGCGGATTGACCTTGATATTGCCCGCAACTAGCCGCATATTGCAGGGATAGACATGATGATGCATACGAAAATGCAGGGTTTGAGCATGACAATTGATGAAAAAAGCGCGTCGTTCGGCATAGGTCAGGTGATCCATCACCGCCTGTTCAATTACCGTGGCGTTATTTTTGATGTTGACCCGGATTTCCAGGGCACGGAAGAGTGGTTTGAAAAGAACAAGGAAGTCGGCAACCCCAGCCGTGAAGAGCCGTGGTATCACATCCTGATTGACCAGGACGGGCGCGTGGCTTACGTGGCTGAGCGCAACCTCGAAGCCGAAGAATCCATCGAGCCGGTCGAGCATCCGCTGTTGGACAATTTCTTCACCGGCTTCAACGGCCACCACTATCAGGCACGGCAGACCATTAACTGATGGATGCCAGCCTGCTCGAACATTCCAGTTATGTCGCCGCTTTTATCGTCGGAATGTTTGGTGGCGTACATTGCATCGGTATGTGCGGCGGCATTGTCAGCGCCCTGACTTTCAGCCTACCCCCCCAGCGTCGCCAGAATATGGGCAGCCTGTTACCCATGCTGCTGGCTTACAATACCGGGCGCATCAGCGGCTACATGCTGGCCGGAGCCTTGATGGGGGGATTGGGGGCAACTTTCCTCGCTGTCCTGACCCCTGATAGTGTTGCCACCTTCAATCTTGGCCTGAAAGTATTTGCCGCCCTGTTCATGGTGGCGCTGGGTTTGTATCTGGCAGGCATCTGGCAAGGCGTGGCGCAGGTGGAAAAGGCCGGGCGCGTCCTGTGGCGATGGATTGAACCGCTGGGGCGGCGTTTCATGCCAGTGGATTCCCCCGCCAAAGCGCTGCCGCTGGGATTTATCTGGGGCTGGTTGCCGTGCGGGCTGGTTTACAGCGTACTGGCGTGGACGTTTTCCGCTGGCAGCGTTGCCAAAGGTGCGCTGCTGATGCTGGCATTTGGCTTGGGCACATTGCCGGTCTTGTTACTGATGGGAACCGCCGCCGCCATGCTGACCCGTTTCACCCGCAACACTGCCGTCAAGCGCACGGCAGGTTTGTTCGTCGTCGTACTGGGGATACTGCTGTTGTGGCAGGCACTGCTTACTCCGTAACTTCGCCCCCCAATAAGCCGGTCAGCCACAAACGTACCCGTAAGCCCCACCCTGACGTCAGGCCGACTTCGCTGAAACGGATATTGCCGTCGGCATCCAGTATGTAGGTGGTCGGCACGCCATGCACACCGTATTCGGCAGCCAGTTTACCGTCAGCATCATTCACTGTTACCCAGTCGCCAATGCCTTTGCGCTCCTGGTATTGCTTGACTTCCTCATCCTTGCCGGACTGGAAAGCGACCGTTACCACCTGATTTTCCTGTGACAGGCCGGTGATATTGCCCTGTTCCATTTCGCACATCGGGCACCAGCTTGCCCAGAAATGCAAGACCAGCGGTTTGCCACGGTAATCAGCCAGATTGACCGCACCACCATTCAGCGCGGTGAGTTTAAAGCCAGGGGCAACGCCATCCGCCATGCCCCAGTGTTGCCACACACGGACTCCGGCGATAAGGATGACAAAAATGCCCAGCTCCAGCAGCCAGCGCCTCCAGCGACGGCGCGGTGGTGTTTCCTTCCCCAATGTATGTTTACCCATATAGTCTATTTGTTTGTCACGTTATGAAAACATCATACCATGTCAGGACAATCCGCTAGAATAAACGTTTCATAACCTGCTTGAAGACGGGCACATGCAAACCATACGCCGCCATCTCCGTACCATCGCCATCCTGTGGCTGACCATGCTGTTGGGCATCCTGACCGGCTTGCCAGCCCATGCGGCTGAACCCATGTGGCAGACGGTTGCCTACCGGCCAGCGGGGCCGGTGTCACTGCAAACCCTTGCCCGCAAGCAATACGCGCTGTTCCACTTTTTCCTGCAACATTCACTGAGCGGAAGCGGCAAACAGGACTTTGAAACCGTCAGCCAGCAGGTCAGGAACAATATCCGCTGGAATAACAAACAGGGGCGGAATGCCTATAACGAAGCGTTCCAGCGGTCTTTCCCATTCATCAAACAAGTTGACTTGCAGGGTATGCCGGACAGCGTGCTGCTGATCCCGTACATGGAATCCCAGTGGCATGGCAAAAAGGGCAACAAGGCGGCGGATTATGGTTACTGGCAACTGGTGCCGGAAGTGATCCGCGAAATCCAGAGTCTGGATTACGTCCCACCCGAGATTCGCAAGGCCAATATCGACAATGTACGGGCAAGCGCCTTCCTGAGTACCCGTGCCGCGCAGGTACATTTGCACCGCTATTATTTCTATTTCGCCAAAGTGGCCGGTTTCTCGGAAAGTGACTCGTGGCTGTTTACCTTCACCGCCTTCAACTGGGGGGCTGGCAATATCAAACGCACCCTCGCTGAAATGCAGCAGAAAGGCATTCCCGCCAGCTATTCCAATTTCTACCACTACCTTTACCGGATGCACCAGACCCGGCCGGGGGACAAATCCCTGCGGGCGGCTGTGGAGTACGTACCCAGCCTGTGGAATATCGCCCAGTTGATCAAGGAATCGAACTGAGCGGTTTCAGGGCTTGGCCGCTGACGACGGCTCAGCCAACCAGTCTTCCGGCTTGCCGATTAACAGGCCATAGACGGCTTCCGACACCAGCTTGATCCTGCCTGCATGGAGGATGTAACGCTGGTGGGAAACCGGGTTTTCCATCCCGAACAGCAGGGTTTCGCCGTTCAGGCTCAGTGCCACATTGCCCGGTTCCAGTCCGTATTGCTTGAGGTCTTTGCCTTGGGCGTCGTAGCTGGCCGTCACCGTTTCGTCCAGCAGGGTGAAAAGCTGGGTAACATGCATACCGTTCACGGCAGCCCGTTTAGGTTCCAGCATCTGCCATTTCTCACCGGGCTGTTTTTCCAGTCGGATAGTACCTGCCTGCGCAGTACCGGAGTGGCGCACAATGGCAATCCGGGTAATTTCCCCTTTACCCAAGGCCAGCAGGGTTGGTGGGGATTGTTCTGGTTGTCTGGCCTGCCACCATACCCAAGCACCCATTCCTGCAACTATCAGCAGCAGGGCAAGGTTTAACAACCAACGGCGGGCTTGCATTCCCATCAACGTTTCCTCCGCCGCCACCAGATCAGGGTTCCGGCAGCCACCAGTCCCAGCGGCAGGACGAACAGGAAAAACACCGCCAGCACATAGCCACCCGTTTCACCCATTTGCCATTGCGTATCCGTGGCTCGCACGCTGGGGATCGCCAGCAACTTGTCATCAGCACCCAGCCAGTTGAACAGGTTGCTGGCAAGGTCAAGATTGCCCCCGTAACCGATAAAACTGTTGAGCATGAAATCACTGTCCCCAATCACCGCCACCCGCTGTTCGCGCGGCTGTGTACCCGGTTGGTCGGCAGGCATGGGTAAAGTGCGGGTCAAACTGACCCCAATCGGCAGCGGCCCGGCCTTGTCATTACTGTCTGCGTCGAAACGGACTTTCCCCTCCAGCACACCGCTGGTTTCCAGCCAACTGGTCGGCAGGGTATTGAGGAACTCGTCAGCCTGCCAGGCCAACGCGCCGGTTTTATCCGTGCTGGCCTGTGGATCGCGGGCAACCATGGTGGCAAACGGGAAAATGGTCTGCCGGTTGTTCAGGTTTTCGGTAATGGCTGACTTGCCGTAATCCACCACCGGAATCACCGCCGGGTGATTGATCCCCAGCACGGATTGCAATGCCTGATTGGCGTCGATGACCGTGCCGTCGAAAACCTGGATGCCGAGCAGGCTTTCCAGCGGCTGCAAACCATGCAGGCCACCAGGGTCTTGCAACCATAACAGGTTGCCGCCCTGCTCCACGTATTTTTTCAGTACATCCACTTCGCCGGGTAGCAAATCCTGTTGCGGGGAAGCCAGCACCACGAAACTGGCGTTCTGCGGAATGGACTGGGTACGCACAAGATTGTGTGGCTGGACGCTGAAACCTTTGCGCTGCAAGGCATCCACCAGTTTCGACATGCCAGTGGATTCGCTGGACAGTGGCTTGCGTTCGTCGTGACCTTCGATGAACACCACCAACCGTTCACCACTGCGGCTCATACGCTGGAGCGCGTTGAGAATGACCTGTTCACTGGTTGATTTCACCACCTCGCTACGCTCGCCAACGTGAATCGCAAGCTGGCCGTTGTACTGGATGCCATCCTGTTTCGCCCGCACCGGGTCAAGGTCAGGATTAACGAATTCCAGCGCCGTATCGGGTTTGACCCTGCGGTATTTTGCAACCAGTTTGTCCAACTGGTCATGCAAAGCCGGATCATCCGGCACGTAGGCAATGAATTTCAGCGGCTTGTCAAGTGTTTTCAGTAAAGTTGCCGTCGGTGCTGACAAGCTGTTGCGGCTACCGAATGTCCAGTCAGCTTCCAGCTTGAACTGCTGGGACAAATAGCCCAGCAAACCCAGCAGAGCTACAAACAGGACATAAAAGATACCGTTTTGCAGACCCAGCCAGCGGTGGGCGGTTTTATTCATTTTCATGCGTCACCCCTGCAAACGGTCACTGTCCAGTTTGCGGATCGTCAGAACCACAAAGCCGGTAATAAACAACAGGTAATAAGCCAGGTCGCTGCTGTCGAACATGCCTTCCACAAACGACAGGAAATGCCCGAAATGCGACAGGTACACAAACACTTCGCTGCCGTTGCCCTGTGAGTTGCCGGAAATATACAGTACCACCAGAAACAGCAGCAGGCCAAACGTCGTGACCGCCGCAATGACTGGCTGCCGGGTCAGGGATGACAGGAACATGCCTGCGGCGGCAAACGAGGCCAGCAGCAGGAATAAACCCAGTGCGGCAGCGGCGAGTTTCCCCCAATCCAGCCCGGTTCCGAGACTCAGGGAGGCGGGCATCAGGCTCAGCAAACCGACCATCAACAGCACAAACAGCAGGATGCCTAAGTATTTTCCCAGCACAATCTGGGTGGAAGACAGGGGCGAAACGGTCAGCAGGGGCAAGGTCTGATTCATGCGCTCTTCCGCAAACAGGCGCATGGTCATCAGTGGCATGACCGCCAGCATGATAATGCCTGCCCACAGGTACAGTGCGGATACGACCAGATCACTGATGCCCGGTGGGTCATCCAGCCCGGCGGTTTGTGGCTGGATTTGCGTCACGTATTCATTCAGTCCCAACAAGAATACCCAAGCCAGGATGAACTGCACCACCGCGAGGATGCTCCACGCCAGCGGTGATACGAACAAGCGACGCAATTCGGTGGTGGCAATTGCCCAAACAGCATTCATGCGCTTGCCTCCTCTGTCTGCCCCATCTCGAATTCACGGAAAATCAGGTCGAAAAAGACCTGTTCCAGCGATTTCACCTCCTGCAAAGAATCATTAAACACCGTGCGGCCATGATTGAGGATTTGCACCCGGTCACACACCGCCTGCACTTCCGGGAGGATGTGGGTGGAAAGGATAATGCCGTGTTCCTGACCCAGTTCACGGATCAGGTGACGGATTTCGTGTATCTGGATAGGATCAAGGCCAACCGTCGGTTCGTCGAGAATGACGACTGCGGGGTTGTGCAAAATCGCCTGGGCAATCCCGACCCGCTGCCGGTAGCCTTTGGAAAGGTTGCCAATCAGGCGCCTGCCAACGTCTTGCAAGCCGCAACGTTCACACACCCGCCCGACACTTTCCTGACGCTGGCTGGCAGGCACATTGCGCAGACGGGCGCAGTAATGCAGGTATTCCATAACCGTCAGGTCACGGTAAACAGGTGGCGATTCCGGCAGGTAGCCAATCTGCTGTTTGGCCTTGCGCGGCTCGTCCAGCAGATCAATACCATTAATGTGGATTTCACCTGCCGATGGGGCAAGGCTGCCAGTTATCATTTGCATGCTAGTTGATTTGCCTGCGCCGTTGGGGCCAAGCAGCCCGAGGACTTCGCCCTTGTGCAAATGCACATCAATGTTATCGACAGCACAGTGGTCACTGTAGTACCGTGACAACCCCTTTGCCACGACAAGCATTTTTCTTGTCAGATTTTCCATGGGTTTCAGCGCCCTATTGTTATAACTTGTGATTTTCCGCCCAAGGCAAGCAGTATACGAAGTAATACCCCAAATAGAAATATCCCAGCCAGTACCGGTTGACGCATCAAGGTGCAAACAAGTAGGCTAGTCAGTGAGGGTTCAGAATCGGGGGCACGGCCAAGTGTTAATCGAGGGTTCTTGGCGTAGCGTTGATGCTCGTGCTACTAACAGGATGATGGACAAAAGGTTAAATTTCATGTCGGAAATCAAAAGAAATTGGTATTTGTTGATGGCTCACCCTCGACAAGATGCCGTAGCCCATGCGCATCTTGAACGGCAAAACTTTGAGGTTTACCGCCCGGTTGCATGGCACATGCATAAACATCGGCAAAAAATGATACCCCGTATTGAGTCCTTATTTTCCCGATACATATTTGTTCACGTCGACATGGACAATGAACGCTGGCAACCTATCCAATACACGACGGGTGTTTCCAAATTTATCCGTTTTGGCAAAGATAATTACCCTACAAAAATTCCTGACAAATTTATCGCTCAAGTGCGGGATTTGGAAAAAGCATTATCCGACAGGCTTGTCAACGTACCTGCACTCCAACAGGGCGAGGAAGTTGTCATTCTGGAGGAAGGACTTTTCTACGGAAAAACGTCAATTTTCCAGAATTATGACGGAAACAACCGTGCTCTCGTCATGTTGGAGATATTAAAACAGGAAGTCATGCTTAATGTTTCTGCTGACTACCTGGAAAAAAAAGCAGCTTAGTGGTTGAGCATCCGCCCGCCATCCACGGGGATCACCTGCCCGGTAATGTAATCCGCATCCCGCACCAGAAATAATACGGTGCGGGCAATGTCTTCCGGGCTACCTTCGCGCTTAAGGGCAGTACGTGCCAGCAAATCAACATGCATTGCATGGTTCTCAGCCATTTCCGGCCACAGGATTGCACCGGGGGCAACGCCATTTACCCGTACTTCCGGCCCCAGTTCTCGGGCAAGGGACTGGGTAAGCATCAGCAAACCCGCTTTCGCTGCACAATAAGCGGGGTAGCCTTTCAACGGACGGAAGCCGTGAATATCGACGATATTGATGATGCAACCACCATGTTCGCGCAATTGCGGTGTAGCGGCTTGCGCCAGAAAGAGTGGTGCTTTGAGGTTGGTTCCCAGCAGGTCATCAAACTGCTGTTCGGTCAGGCTGCCGATAGGGGTAGGGTAAAATGATGAGGCATTGTTCACCAGAATATCCAGCCGCCCGGTTTGTGCCACAACCTGCTTCACCAAATCAGGAATTGAGGGAATGTCCAACAAGTCACCCTGCACCAGAAAACAGCTATTCTCGCGTTTGCCATTCAACGCTGCCTGCAAGGCTTCCGCCTC
>JBBIHI010000073.1:0-11231 GCA_037447095.1 Thiotrichaceae bacterium | reverse complement strand
GGATATTGGCTGGAATGGCACGGTGCAGAAGTTCCTCAAGCAGGCATTTGGTAATCGCGTGGATTTCCCTGTCCTGCATGGTTACTACTTTGCCTTTGTGCCCAAGCTGTATCAGGACTTCGGTGAAGACAATATTTGTGAGGGTATCGTCCACGATTCACGGCGTGGCAATGCGTGTGAGCGCATTCCGGCGGAGTTCGAGGAAATTTTCGAGCAGGGCGCACGTTCATGGGAGGCGACCACGATTGGCTACCGCGACTGCGACGGGCACATTGAGCCAGTGTTGAAACCGGATAGTTTCCCCGATCGGCAGGCGGAATTGCGTTGCAATGCCTCGGTCGCACGGATGCAGGAAGGTATTCTGTGCCACTGGGAACATTTCCGCGCAGTGCAACAGTTGACCAGTTACGCCAGCCAGCAATTGCTGCCTTATGTGCATGGTCTGCTGGAGCGTGCCGTGGTGTACCCGACCGCCGAGGAAACCCGCGAGCTGACCCGTCTGGTGCATACCGAAGATTTCGGTCACGATCATGTGCTGGAATTGGGCAACCGGGCGATTGGCGTGAGTGACCTGTTGCGCCCGCGCCGTTTGTGGCAATACATGAAGGTAGCTGCCTGGCGTTATGCCTTGCTGGATAAGATTCCAACGGGATTGCCGAATTTTGCGTTTCGGATTGCCTACCTGCATACCGTAGACAAATAGTTAAAAAATACACCACAGTTATAAAAATAATGACAGGGGGAAAGGGCATGGTGCTAAGCCCGTTAAAACTGTTCTTTTATGCACTGGCGTTCCGTTTTTCGTCAGGGCGTGGGCGCTGTTTCAGTCCCGGTTTCAAGGCGCTGGCGGTTTGGTATGCCAACAGGTTGCAAGACCTGATCCTTGACCGTTCCGCTGCCAAATGGTGGCGCGGGCAACTGGAACGTGGCTGACATGCCGCCGTGCAGCGTCCAGATATTGCTGTCAACCTGGAATGGTGAACGCTGGTTGCCGGAATTACTGGAATCCCTGGAAAGGCAGACCTTTCAGGAATGGCAGTTACTGGCGCGGGATGACGGCTCGACTGACCAGACCCTAAAAATCCTGCTCGACTGGCAAACAGCCAACCCGGACAAGGTGGCCGGAATCATGGCCAGTGGCGAACATCTGGGGGCTACACGCAGTTTCAGCTATCTGGTGGAAATGAGTTCCGCACCTTATTTAATGTTCTGCGATCAGGATGATGTGTGGTTCCCGGAAAAGGTGGAACTGCAATACACCAGCCTACATCGCTTTCAGGGAGAATACGGGGAAGAGACACCGCTGCTGGTGCATTCTGATCTGGCAGTGGTGGATCAGCGCAAGAACCTGCTGTCAGCATCGTTCTGGGAGATGCAGCCGCAGCGTGTCAAGCAGCGGAAACAGGCATACCTGCTGAACAATGTGGTGACGGGATGTGCGACAGCGTTTAACCGGGCAGCCGCCGAACTGGCTTTCCCCGCCCCGCCGCAGGCGATGCAGCATGACCGCTGGCTGGCGCTGGTATGCGCATGGTTTGGGCAGATCCGCCCCCTGCCGCATCCAATGCTGCTTTACCGTCAGCACGACGGGAATACACTGGGGGCGCAACCGGCAGGTTTGAGCGGGGTAGGGCAACGGGTGGAAGCTTGGAGCCAGCAGGCAGAAGCTTTCCTGCAACGTTTCGGCGATCGGCTGGATGCCAATGATTACCGGATGGTGGATGCCTTGGCGAACCTGCACCATCTGCATGGCTGGAGCCGCCGCCAGCATATTTTACGCCATCGCCTTTTCAAACACGGGGTATGGGCAAACCTCGCCTTGTTGATGTTTGCCTGAATAAGCAATCGGGAAGTTGATAATGACAAAAAAAATAATCCGTCCTGATGTGGCGGTGATTGTGTTGACACGCAATGCAGGGCGTTTGTGGCCGGAATGGCTCAAGGCCATCCGCGAGCAAACGGTGGAAGCCGGGCGCTATCTGGTGATTGACTCTATGTCTTCCGACCATACCGCCGAGTTGGCGCGGGTGTCGGGTATGGAAGTGATGCGAATATCCCCACAGGATTTCAATCACGGTGGAACCCGCCAGTGGGCGGTGGAATTATGCCCGGATGCCGGTTTGCTGGTGTTCCTGACCCAGGACGCGATCCTCAAACAAACCAATTCATTGGAAACCATCCTGGTGCAGTTTGATCAGGATGAAAAAGTCGGCATGGCCTATGGCCGTCACCTGCCCCGGCGTGATGCCGGGCTGCTGGAGCGTCATGCACGCGGGTTTACTTACCCGGCGCAAAGTTCGGTACGTGATCGGGAAAGCTTCCGGCAAATGGGCTACCGGGCAGCGTTTTCATCGGATGTGTATGCGGTGTACCGGGCAAAAGCCTTGCGCAGCATCGGCGGTTTTCCGCAACACATTATCGTCAGTGAAGACAGTTATGTGGCTGCCCGCTTGTTGCTGGCAGGCTGGAAAGCCGTGTATTCCGCTGACAGTACGGTTGAGCATTCGCACAGCTATTCCCTGTTACAAACCTTCCGGCGCTATTTCGATGTCGGGGTCTTCCATGCCTGTGAACAGCCCCTGATGCGTATGGTGGGCAAGCCGGACAAGGAGGCGGGGACGTATGTGCGTTCCCTGATCCGTTATCTGGCGTTGCGGCGTAAACGGCTGTTGCCACTAGCGGCGCTCCAGACGCTGGTCAAACTGGCTGGTTTCCGTTTGGGGCAGCGTTACGCCAAATTGCCCCAGGGATTGTGTGAGTGGATCAGTATCCAGAAAGCGTATTGGCAACAAGGAAATGCCTGCCCGGTCATCTTTCCCCTGCCCATGGTGCAGGGAGTTCAATCTGTAGTGCCAACTGGAACATTTGCGTTGCGTCAAGGCCAATATGACACAAGTGTGAAAAAGTTCGTAACAGAATGTTGACAGAGAAGAATTGGAGTATTATTATATTCTCATATTGTTTGAAACGGACTAACACTCCTCCATCCTCCTTTGGTGGTAATTGCGCGGCACGGGAAATCCCTGCCGCGTTTTTTTTATCGGATGCTGGCGTGAAAGACTTGAGAGATACCAGACCTTCCCCTATAATGCCGCGTTCTTTAATACCCCGGATTTTTATCCTTGGGTAGATCGGCAAAACAGACTTGAAGTGGATAGAGCAAGATGAAAACATTCAGTGCAAAGCCGGCTGAGGTCAAACGCGACTGGTACGTCGTTGATGCCCAAGGTAAGGCGCTAGGCCGTCTGGCCACCGAAGTTGCCCGGCGTTTGCGTGGAAAACACAAGCCGGAATACACCCCGCACGTTGACACTGGCGACTATATTGTCGTGATCAATGCGGACAAGGTAGGTATCACCGGCAACAAGGCCAAAGATAAAACTTACTACTCACACACTGGCTACATCGGCAACATGCGTGCGTTCACCTTTGAAAAGATGCAGCAACGTGCACCGGGCCGTGTCATCGAAATCGCTGTCAAGGGTATGCTGCCAAAGAACCCACTGGGTCGCGCCATGTTCCGTAAACTGAAAGTTTACGCCGGTAGCGAGCATAACCACCAAGCACAACAGCCTCAAGCGCTGGAATTCTGATCGGGTAGGACATAGCAATGGCTGAAACACAATATTATGGTACTGGTCGCCGCAAATCATCATCTGCCCGCGTTTTCCTGCGTGCAGGCAGCGGCAACATCGTCGTCAACGGCAAGCCACTGAACGAATTCTTCGGTCGTGAAACAGGCAGCATGATCGTGCGCCAACCACTGAACACCGTGGAAATGGCTGACAAGTTTGATGCCAATATCACGGTCGCAGGTGGTGGTATCACCGGGCAGGCAGGCGCTATCCGTCTGGGTATTGCACGCGCCCTGTTGCAATACGACGAAGCCATGCGCGGCGTCCTGAAGTCTGAAGGCTTCCTGACCCGTGATGCACGTGAGGTTGAACGTAAGAAAGTCGGTTTGCACAAAGCCCGCCGCGCTACCCAGTTCTCCAAGCGTTAATCCACTCGCTGGACTTATGCAGAAAAAGCCGCCCAGGCAAACTTGGGCGGCTTTTTTCGTCTGTGCATCTGCCGGATTTTTCTGGATATTGTAGGGGTTTGTAGCCACCGCTTACGCAACAAACTAGACTTGCGTCAATTATTTCCCCGAGGATAACAACATGGAATGGCTGTGGGATCTGAATATCTGGAGTTCATTACTGACCCTGACAGTGCTGGAAATCGTACTGGGGATCGACAATATCATCTTTCTGACCCTGTTGGTGGGGAATGTCCCCGCCCACAAACGGGCTTTTGCACGTCAGTTTGGCTTACTGGCAGCGATGTTGACCCGCATCATGCTGCTGCTGTCAGTGGCGTGGCTGGCGCGGCTGGTGCAGCCGTGGTTCCATATCATGGACTATCCGGTTTCCGGGCGTGATCTGGTATTGTTGCTGGGTGGGTTATTCCTGATTTACAAGGCGGTGAGCGAAATACACGGCAGTCTGGAAGGCGGGGATGACGTGGATATGCCGCATCACATTGCCAGTGCCCTGCCATTGGTCATTGTGCAGATTGCCCTGATTGACATTGTGTTTTCGCTGGATTCGGTGATTACCGCCGTGGGTCTGGCAAAGCATGTGCCGGTGATGGTAGCGGCCATCGTGATTGCAATCGGGGTAATGATGTTCGCAGCACAGCCCATCGGTGATTTTGTGGAAAAACATCCGACGGTGAAGATGCTGGCGCTGGCTTTCCTGGTGCTGGTTGGTGTGGCGCTGATGGCCGAAGGCATGGGGCACGAAATCCCCAAAGGTTATTTGTATTTTGCCATGGCGTTCTCGTTCGGGGTGGAAATGCTCAACCTGCGTTTGCGGAAAAAGGCGGAACCCGTGCATTTGCACCAGATTTACGACGAGGAACGCCAACAGCAACAAAGCGGTGGGCGCCCAGCGGGGTAAGGATACATGCAACAGCTACGGATGACGGTATGGCTCATATGGCTGATCGGTTTGTTGCCAGTGACGGGCTATCCCGCGCCGCCGCAGTTGCAGGTGCTGGATGATGCCGTGATTCAGGGAACTGTCGTCAACGGTTTGCGTATCAGTGAACTGTCCGGACTGGCCTGGGATCAGGACGAGCAGCTACTGTACGCAGTGTCAGATCAGGGGGAAATTTTCCATTTTCGTCTGCAACTGGACGCTGGGCATATTCAGGCAGTGGAGCCGGTATTTGCTGCCAGATTGCTGGATAGCCGTGGGAATGTGCTGCACCCGTATCGTCGTGATGCGGAAGGTTTGCTGGCACTGAATGCCAATAATGGGCGGCATGGTGATACGCAACTGGTGATTTCCCTGGAAGGGGAACCCCGGCTGGTGCGTTTCACACCACAGGGGCGGGCATTGAAGAATATTAGTGTGCCTGCGCCGCTGCGTGACATCCATGCCTTGCGTAGTGGTAATCGTGGCCTGGAATCGGTTGCCATCCACCCGCGTTACGGCTTTATTACCGCGCCGGAATTGCCGTTGAAAGGGCAGCCGGATAACCTGCGCACCCTCTATTCCACTTCAGGCCGCCAGTGGTCGTTCATGGCTTATCCAGCGCAGAACAGCGGCATTTCCGCCCTCGAAACCCTGCCGGATGGCAATATGCTGATCCTGGAAAGGGCGTGGTCGGGTTTCCCCAATCCCCTGGTGGTGAGCCTGCGCTATCTCGATTTTGCCCGGTGTTCCCGCGACGGTGCCTGTCATGCGGATAATCTGGCAGTGTTTTCCAGCCTGTTACCGCTGGACAATTTTGAGGGGCTGACCGCGCTGGGTGGCGGACGTTACCTGATGGTCAGCGATGATGGTGGAGGTGATTTTCAGCGTACCGTCTTGCGCCTGTTTACGATCCGCTAACGGCAGGGCGGTTTTCCAGGCGTTTCAGGCGTGCTTCCAGGCGGTCAGTATCCATGCGCAGGGTATCAACCGCATCCAGATACTGGCGTAACTCGGCATCAGCGGGCAGGACGCGGCTTTCTTCCTGCAAGTATTCCTGGGTGTTCAGGCGCATGGCGTGGGCAGTGTCTTGCAGCCAGCCTTTGGCATTACGTACCACCTGCCCCATCTGGTGGGCGAGGATGTCGCCGACGCTGTGTGACAGCAGTTCTTCCCAGTCAACGTCGACTTCACGCAATATCTGGCTGAAACGGTTGCCCAGCCCCATGTCGCCTTCCAGACGGATGCCGTTTTCCAGCATGGCCTTGCCGGTATCTTCGGCACGGGACAGGCGCATCAGCGCCAGTGCGGAACCGTGGATGGTGACATCCGGGCTTGCGGCATAGTCCGTGGTGACATGCACGCTGTCACGGGTGGGCAGGAAATACAGGCGCAGGTCGGGGTTGCTGATGTGCAGGCAGACCAGTTTGCCTTGCAATGCCTGCATGTGGGCAAGGGCTGTGCCGTGGGTTTTGGCATCCAGTTGCAGCCAGGTATTGAAAGCCGTTTCAAGTGTGGCAGTAAGGGCGGCAAACAGCATGGCAAAGTCCTTGGGAGTTCCCGGTAACGTGACCCTGTATTATAGCGGATGAATAATTTTATCCGGTATCAGAAAATTCTGTTCAGGTTTCATTAAGTTTTCATTCACTTTCCGTTCAGCTTGTGACAGAATCCTCCCAACCAAGACAAACAAGCCATGATTGACAGGAAGTCATCAGCAACAACAAGGATGTGGCGCACAAGGGAGTCTAGCCCTTCTCCCGGTGTTTTGGTGATATAAAAATAGAGACATCTCTGGAAAGCCCGTTACACCGCATGTTCCCCACATGCGGTGTTAGTTTTTTGGTATCCGTCAATTCAGTTACCGTTCAAGACTTTTTTATCCCGTCCCGTTTGGGTAGAATGCCGGACATGAATTCATCAAAATAACAATAGCTTCGGGGCGCCACTTATGGATCAGCCAATTACTTTCTCCCTCATCCTGGTTGATACTGACGGTACGTACAGCAATCTAGCCCGCCTTCTGGATAATGCCCTGAGTGCAGGGGCGCGTAGCCTGCTGGTGCTTGCCTGTGATGCCAATGGTTTTACATCTGCCCAACTGGATCAGGATTTGCAGGCGCTACCCGTGCCAGTTTTTGGGGGAGTCTTCCCGGAAATCGTTGCCGATGGCCAACGTCTTCAGCGCGGCAGTATTGTGTGCGCCCTGCCGATGCCGGTGGAAGTGTTCACGATCCATGGTTTGTCTGATCCTGATGAGGATTTTTACACCCAGGCGGAAAAGTTGACGGCCTGTGTGCGGCAGAATTGTACCTTGGCTGTGCTGGTGGATGGCCTGGGCAAGCGTATTTCGGCTTTGCTGGAATGCCTGTATGAGGTTTTGGGTACTTCCTGCCGTTATATTGGTGGCGGAGCCGGTTCCCTGAGTTTTGAGCAGAAACCTTGCCTGTTCAGTAATCAGGGTTTACTGGAAGATTGCGCACAAATTGTGGCTATCGACCTGCCGGTTGGTATCGGTATCGAACATGGTTGGCACAAGTTTGCCGGGCCTTTCTTTGTGACAGGGGCCTTCGACAATACCATTACCACGCTGGATTACCGCCCCGCGTTTGATGTTTACCGGGAAGTGGTGGAAGCTGACAGCGGGCGGTCTTTCAGCGATTCCGGTTTTTTCGATCTGGCAAAAGCCTATCCGTTCGGGATGGAGCGCCTGAAAAACGATGTGCTGGTTCGCGACCCCCTGTTTGCGGAAAAGGGCAGGCTGGTCTGTGTCGGGGAAGTGCCGGTCAACCATATCCTGTACATCCTCAAGGGTGAGGCCGAAAACCTGCTGGATGCTTCACGCCAGTGTGCCAGTGCAGCCTTGCATGGGCAGACCTCACCACCCTTGTTTGCACTGTTGTTTGACTGCATCAGCCGTACCTTGTTTTTGCAGGAACGTTTTACCGAGGAAATTGACAATATCCGCGCTGAATTGCCTGCCGGTGTACCGCTGCTCGGTGCCTTGTCACTGGGGGAAATTGCTGATGCCGGTAATATCTGCCTGGAGTTCCTCAATAAAACCATTGTGCTGGGTTTGGTTGGCGGAACGCGGGAGGCAGGTGAATGAACCCGACCATTGACCTGGTTTCCATCCAGTATGCCCTGGCCTTGTTGATTGGGCAGGATCTGGATTTGCGCACCATGTTACGCAAGTTTTTGCCGCCCGCGCTTAAACTGCTGAATTGCCGCAGTGGCCATATCTGGCTGCACAAGCATAATCCTGCGCTTAGCGATGTATTGCCGGAGCCTTGTTACAGTTACCCTGCGTTACACGGTTCCCTGGAGGAACGGCAGCCGGAACTGGCCACCCATCTGCATGGGCAAATGCTCGGCGGGTGGCAGGTCAGGAAACCGGGGAAAATCATCCACGTTGGGGAGGGGTATTACCATTTGCTGCCCGTGGGCACGACCGGGCTGCTGGTGCTGGTACGCGACCCGCCCTTGCCGGAAACCTATATGCTGGCGTTGGGTCTGGTGTTGAAACGGCTGGAAACGGCCTGTCTGGCCTGCCTGCAACATGCCGACCTGCTCGAAGCGCGGCGTGAAGCCTTGCAGGCCAAGGAGGCGGCGGAACGTGCCAACAAGGCCAAGAGTGAATTTCTGGCGATGATCAGCCATGAAATCCGCACCCCCATGAATGGCATCATCGGCCTGACTGACCTGATGCTGTACAGTGATGTGTCGCCTGCGCAGCGCGAATATCTGGGGATGATCAAATCATCTTCCACTGCTTTGCTGGGTATCATCAATGAAATCCTCGACTTCTCGCGGATTGAAGCCGGTTCCCTGGATTTGCACAGTACCCCCTTCCATTTGCGGGACAGTTTGCAGGACACACTGGCCTCGCTGGCCTTGCAGGCACAGGAAAAGCATCTGGCGTTCCACTGGGAAATTGCCGCCAATGTCCCGGATTATCTGGAAGGTGATGTCGGGCGCTTGCAGCAGGTGCTGATCAACCTGGTGGGCAATGCCATCAAGTTTACCGAAACCGGCGAAGTGGCGGTGAATGTGGGCTTGCAGAGCGGCGCACTGGCAGGGCATGTATGCCTGCTGTTTGCGGTACGGGATACCGGGATAGGCATTTCCCCGGAAAAGCAGGCCAGCATCTTCCAGCCATTCCAGCAGGCGGATTCCTCCATTACCCGCCGTTATGGTGGGACGGGCTTGGGGCTGAGCATTTCCTCGCGGCTGATTGCGATGATGGACGGCGAATTGCAGGTGGAAAGCGACCCCGGCCACGGCAGCATTTTCCATTTCAGTGTCTTGCTCAGGCAGGCGGTGCAGGCCGTGGCATCCCCCAGTAAGAAGCAGGCACCTGCACATCTGAATGGCGCGGATGTTCCGCTGAATATCCTGTTGGCGGAAGACAATGCGGTCAACCGGATGGTGGCGGTGCGTCTGCTCAACCGGGTCGGTTACAAAGTCGAGGTGGCGGAAAACGGGCGTCATGCGGTGGATAGCTGGCTGGCCAAACGCCCGGATGTGATCCTGATGGATATGCAAATGCCGCACATGGATGGTCTGGAAGCGACTTCGCTGATCCGCCAGCACGAGCGCGACGGTGATTTGCCGCATACCCCGATCATTGCCTTGACCGCCAATGCCTTGTCCAGTGACCGGCAGCGCTGTCTGGAAGTGGGTATGGATGATTTTCTCAGCAAGCCGTTCAACGCACAGGATTTGCTTGATGTGCTGGCGCGGCATTGCCAGATAGCGGGGCAATGCGCCGGGTGACAGAAAAATAATGGGGTTTGTGTTGCATCCATCCCGGCTTTGCTAACGTAATAACGCAAAGCAAGGAGGTAACCCATGTTGATCAAACGCCCGCATGATCTGACTGAGAATGCAGTCACCGATTTTGCCCTGTACCAGCGCCGCCGCGAATTCCTGAAAACCCTGGGCGGGTTTGCCCTGTTATCGGCTACCGGTTTACCGTTACGGGTGCAGGCAGGTTCGGCCTTTTCCACCGCTGAAGAACCCACCGCTTACGAAGACGTTACCAGTTACAACAATTTCATTGAACTGGGGCAGGGCAAGGAAGCGCCCGCCGAAAATGCAGGCAGTTTGCGTACCAGCCCGTGGACAGTGACGGTGGATGGCGAATGCAGCAAGCCGGGCAAGTTTTCGCTGGAAGACCTGCTCAAGCACAACCCGGTGGAAGAGCGCATTTACCGCCACCGTTGCGTGGAAGGCTGGTCGATGGTGATCCCGTGGCTGGGCTTTCCGCTGGGCAAAATGCTCCAGCAATTCCAGCCGACTTCCAAAGCCAAATATGTGCGCTTTGAAACCCTGTACGACCCGGCGCAAATGCCGGGGCAGGCGGATGGCGATTATCCCTGGCCGTATGTGGAAGGTTTGCGCATTGACGAAGCCATGCACCCGCTGACCCTGATGGCTACCGGGCTGTACGGCAAGCACCTGCCGGGACAGAGTGGTGCGCCGTTACGTCTGGTCGTGCCGTGGAAATACGGCTACAAAAGTGCCAAGTCGATTGTGCGGATCAGTTTCGTGGAAAAGCTGCCGACCAGCCTGTGGATGGCTATCGTGCCGGATGAGTACGGTTTTTACGCCAACGTCAACCCGGAGGTGGATCACCCGCGCTGGAGCCAGAAACGCGAACGGCGTATCGGCGAATTCCGCAAGCGCGATACGTTGATGTTCAATGGCTATGCCGATCAGGTGGCCAGCCTGTACAGCGGTATGGATTTACGGAAGTATTTCTGATGCACATCCGCGAACCGTATTTCAGCAAACTGTTCAAACCGGGGGTATTCGTGCTTTCCCTGTTACCAGTGGTGTGGCTGGCCTGGGGTGCGTGGCAGGGAACACTGGGCGCGAACCCGATTGAATACATAACCCGCAACCTTGGGGATTGGACGCTGCGTTTCCTGCTGCTGACTCTGGGCATTTCCACCCTGCGGCGTAGCATGGGTTGGGTGCAGGGCTTGCGGCTGCGGCGGATGCTGGGTTTGTTTGCCTTCTTTTACGTGACCCTGCACCTGTTCAGTTACCTCTGGCTTGACCAGTTTTTTGACTGGGGGGAAATCTGGCGCGACATCCTCAAGCGCCCGTTCATTACCGCCGGGATGCTGGCTTTCCTGTTGATGGTTCCGTTGGCGGCGACCTCGTTTAATGCCGCGATGCGCAAGCTGGGGCGGAACTGGTTACGCCTGCACAAACTCATTTACCCGCTGAGTATGCTTGGCGTGCTGCATTTCTGGTGGTTGG